>NZ_BAOS01000001.1 GCF_002443295.1 Candidatus Scalindua japonica
TCGATGATGACAAGGTTATGAGGCTGCTGAAGCTCATATTGAAAGTTAACGGCAATAAAGGCGTTCCTCAAGGAGGTGTTTCGTCGTTTTAATTCACAGCCAGTAGATCGGATTATACAAATAATTAATCCTATGTTACGTGGATGGGTAAATTACTTTCGGATTGGAAATTCCAGCAGGTGCTTTGGTTATGTTAAAGACTGGGTGGAAAAGAAAATCCGTAGAAATCTTATGCGTGCTAGGAAACGAGGTGGCTTCGGCTGGAACAGGTGGAGTAGAAATTGGCTATATAATACTCTGAAGTTATTCAGTAACTATAGAATTGAACGATACCAAGTTTGAAAGTGCTGCCAGATCGATAGGTCTATAAGCCGTTAGAAGAAGTTAATAGGAAAGCGTAGTGCGGGAAAACCGCATGCTGCGTTTGACGTGGCGGGAATTGGAAGCGGGCATTGTACTTCGCCAGTTCTCGACCCTACTGAGGTGGCAGGGAATGGAGAAGTAGTATGGAGAACCTAAACGGGCACGATGCTGGAAACGGCGGAAACAGCCAAGGGGATACCTAAAACAACTCGCCATTCCTTGACCCTACAGAAATTGGGGGCACTTTTTGTAAGGATTTTTTTAAAAGGCGCCTCCTATGTTATAAAAGGATTCAATAACCTGTAAGTAGTTGAACCATATAATAATACCAAAGGAGGCTTGAATGGAATATAGCAAGGTTGTTAGTAGATTACGAGAGCAAATCGGGAAATTTTCGGGGGAACTTTCAAAAGGATTACACAAAGTAAGTAAGCGATTGGTATCTGAGCTTGTTTACGGCACACAAGCAAGTCAATCGGTCGTTTTGACAAAAGTAGCCAGGGTATTGGAGGAGAATATTTCGGTCAAGAAGACGCAGGAGCGGCTTTCACGTCAGTTAGGTCGTAAATCTCTTGGGTCTGCAGTGCAACATAATCTATTGAAGGAAGGATCTTCCCGTATACATAGGGATACGCTTTTGATATTTGATCCGAGTGATTTAAGGAAAAAGTATGCGAAGAAAATGGAGAATCTTTGTATGATTCGAGATGGAAGTGAGAAGGAATCTGGTACTGGTTATTGGTGGTGCCATCTAGTTGGGGGCAGAGTTACAAGGAGAGTCTGTAGTGCCTCTTTACGGTGGTCTTTACTCTACTGAGAGTTCTGACTTTATGAGTGAGAATAGAGGAGTGGCGATCGGTGATTAATTCGGTATCTGAGTCGGTATCGAAGCGAGGGATATGGATGATAGATCGAGGAGGAGACCGTAAGAAGGTTTTTGACCATCTTCTTGATAATGAGCTTCGGTTTTTGATTCGTGTAGTAGTTGCCAGCGTCATTTGGATGTGGGAGGTAAGGGAAAGACGCCCTTAGAGATTGCGCTTAGCTGTCGTTGTCCTTATTCTGAGACCACAGTCAAGGAAAAGGATGGAAAGGACAAAGCCATGACAAAAAAAGCAAGCAGATCGTTTGATAAAACGAGTAAGGAATTGCTGGAAAATCCTAAAGTCGCTGCTATGTACCTGGAAGAGATACTTGCAGATCGTGACATGGAACTATTTACGGCTGCTTTAAAAGATGTAGCTGAGGCGCGAGTCGGAAGCATGACATCTCTATCAAAGAAAACTCATCTGAATAGGGAATAGCTGTACAAAACCTTATCAAAAAAAGGTAATCCCAGGCTAGAAACCCTGGCAAAAGTTCTTCATGCAGTAGGGTTGCGTATTTCTGTGACGCCGGAAGTAACAATGTAAATTCCTCTTATTTGTAAAACAGATAGGGTAGAATCTTTATTAATTACAATTAAAGCTAACTCATTTTGACATTTTCCAAAAGTTTAATATAAGATACCAATTCTTACAAGACGTAAGCTTACAATGACCAGCCAATACGATCATAGCTGCTTTTAGATTCTCTACATATCCATGCCGTTGCGTGTGCTCTCCTTCTGGATAGTATCTCTCATATATTACCAACATTAAGGTAAAGTTTATAACACTACGTAAGCGTTATGCGAAGCTGGTGAAAGAGACAGAGGGACTGCCAGGGGCGGTTTGGAAAAAGATTTACGTGCCTATTCTAAACCGAAAACACAAAAGGGTATCCGTTTATGAAAATCAAGTCAGGTTAAAAGACGGTAAAAACGTCTTTCGACAACTAATAGTAAAAGATCATGGCCGTAGCAAACCTACTTTCATTTTGACAAATAATACAGAGTTGTCCATGCAAAGTATTTTAGAAGTGTATGCTAAGCGTTAGAGGAGAGAAAACAGACTCGCTGAGATGGTGGCATGTTTCAATCTTAATACCCTTTCCTCACCGCTTATGATTCGAATACATTTTGATATTTTATGGTCAATGATAGCAGATACTCTCTATAATCGGTTTGCACAAGGATTTGCGAAGGTTTGAAAACAGTCTTGCCCCTACGGTCTTTAGAAAATTTATTGATATACCAGGCAGGGTTGTATATGACGGAGAAAAGTGTACAATCAAAATAAGAAAAAGAGGGCATACCCCTGTACATCTTGGGGTGGAAAAATTACAATCCTCTTTTTGTGTACCATGGCTTGACAAAAAATCAATAGAAATTATTTGGACTGCATGATCAGGGGCTTATTATGATGATTTAAACACCTGTGAAAATCGGTGTTAAAGACAGGATGAATTGCTTTCTTTAGAGTGACATAGGGTAGATTTAATGAGGAAAACCATTTTATCCAAAAACAAAAAGTGGAAAGCCAAAAACCCTTCCATTGAATCAAACGGCATTAAGTATACTATTGCAAAAGTCTGAAGAAACAATAAGAAATGTTAAGGGGCTTGTATTTATTAGCAAAGCAGGTACAAAGCTTAACCCTTCTAATATCCGAAGGACTTTTGACAAGGCATTAGAAAACGCTAAAATTGAGGACTTTAAGTTCCATGATTTACGGCATACTTTTGCGACTCGCTTAGCTTAAATGGGTGTGGATATATTTAAGATATCAAAATTGCTGGGGCACGAAGACATACAGAATGACTCAGCGTTGCTCTCACCATTGTCCTGAAAGTTTAAGAGATGGAGTACAAATGCTAGAAACTGACTACAATTTGAATACATTTGCTTAATAAGCTTGACTTTGAAGTGCAATTTTGCTAAAAATAATCTCCATAAAGAACTAAGCAGTAAAAGCTTACATCAATGCGGGGGATTAGCTCAGTTGGGAGAGCGTTTGAATGGCATTCAAAAGGTCAGGGGTTCGACTCCCCTATCCTCCACCATATCACATAAGGACTTACAACAAAATCAGACGTTAATTAAAGACTCTTTTTTTGGCATTGTAGTAGGATTGTAGTAAGATTCTAAAATCTCTACTCCACTTCTTAGACTTTGCGGGCAATGGTGAGCATACCTCTGAGTCATTCTTATGTCCTCATGCCCGAGCAGTTTTGCTATCTTGTAAATATCAATTCCACTCTGCGCTAAGCGAGTTGCAAAAGTGTGCCGTAAATCATGAAATTTAAAATTCTCAATTTCAGCTTTTTCTAATACACCATAAAAAGCTCTTCTCAGGTTATCTGCATCAATCTTTGTACCTACACTACTGACAAAAACAAGCCCATTAATGCTTAGAACCTTTTTAGAATATTTCATGTTTAGCAATTCTAATCCAAATCTGTTCAGAGGTACAGTTCTAGGTCTGCCACTCTTGCTTTTCTGAATAAGAATCGTTTTACGGATTAGACTTACCCTTGACCATTCGAGCGAAAGCAACTCATCTTGCCTCAAGCCTGTATTAAGTGCAAAAATAATAATTTCACTTAGCCATTCAGGACTAAAACTAAGAATCCTGTTTTCCTCCTCTAGAGTCAGCCACCGGTCTCTTTTATTGTTCTCTTTTTCTTTAGGAACCTTTGAGACAGGATTTTCACTTAACCATTCCCACTCTCTGACAGCTAAATTAAAAGCTTTTGATAACATTGCCAATTCACGATTGATTGTTGCTGGTTTTGCTCCTGCTTCATTTCTTATAACCTTATACCGTGAAATCTTCTTTGTTGATATAGAAAGCAAGTTCGTTTCACCAAAAAATTTGATAAGGTGTTTTGAATATGAGCAGTAACCCCTTTGCGTACTGCTTGAGACCTTTGGAGCATGTTCCACCATAAACTTTGACATCAATTGCTTGAAAGTCTTTTTACTCCCGATAGGCTTTTCAAAATAACTTCCCTGAACAAGCTCTGTTTTAATTTTTTCCTCTATCGTTTTGGCAATCTTTTTGTTAGAGGTTTCAAGACTCTTCTGAATTTTCCTACCGTTACGAACAATACACATCCACCAGATACCGCTTCGTTTAAACATTAATATATCCTTTCCCGAAGCCTGATTGTATCTGTATGTCGCTATCGGCAGTATTATATACCATTACCATGAAGGTCTCCAATGATTTTATTAACAGTTTTTTCACACTGAAGATACGGTTGTTTCAAGTTAGCCATTGCCTTATCTACGTCTTGAATGTCAAATAAAATACGTCTCCCATATTTTATACAAGGGAATTTTCCCTGATTCGACCAATCGTATATAGTCTTTACTGGGAGAGAGGTATATTTAGATACTCTTTTGATATCCACATATCTTTCTCTGTTTACTACTGATTTATCATTTAATTCGTTTTTCATTATTTTTAAATTAAAGTATTACATCAACTTTGATTTCACAGTCTACAGAGTTAACAACAGAAGCTAAATCATGGGGAATTATATCATTGGATATTTCTGGACTAAACTCTGCTAGAATTATTCTTGGTTTTTTAGAAGAGATCATTTCCTTTATCAGGTCTGGATATTTAGTCAAAACCAAATATAACCAAATATGAGTCATTGAACCGTTGAGACCAAATACTGATAAAACACTTGGAGATCCAATCTCTTTGTAGTTATCATTAATAAGCTCAGGAATGTAAACAATATAACCAACTGTTTTATTGGCTTTGGAAACTTTATTCTTCTTACTTATTTTTTCCAGGCCGAGTTGATCATATACATTTGCTTTACATGCTATATAAGCATCAATTTTGAGATTAAATTTTATTGCCCTATAATGCCCATCGTACTTTATTTCTTTGGACAATATAATATTTTGCCTGTTACAATAAAGAAAGAATCTTTCCATGTTTTTTAATATTATTTTTTCTAATTCGGAACCGCTTTTAAATAACCATCTTTTGTCATTCTCTTTATCATCATTCATTGCCGGGCGGGTTGTATGTAGAATAAGATCATTATTTGATAGGTTAGGCAGAGACGAGAAAACAAGATTATTTTTTTGCGTTTCTGGGAAAAATACATCTGGAGGTATATTGTATAATACGCCACCAAAATCATATTTCGCTTTAATCAATTCAGATAAAAACAGGCATGCGGCACTATCTCTTAACATATGAAAGGCATCTTTGATTTGTGGTAGTTGATTACGGGTTTTTCGAGTTTTGCGAGTTAATATCTCAATTGGCGCTAAGTGTGCCCACCAATAGTATTTTCCTAATATGCTCTTATTAGTGCTTGCATTCTTCATAATCCCTCCAGTTATCGTTTGTATTAAATAACTCAGAACACATATTAACATTCTAAGATCGTCTGGATAATAAAAAAGTTTAAGTTTTTATGTATTGTTAACTACTTATTCCGCCGTAAATATTAATCACAAATTGAGTGATTGTGATATTAAGCATTCTATCTCATCAGAAATAATTCTAACAGACGGCACTTGCCCGACTACGTCTTTCAGGTGGGAAGGTGATAAGTGTCCCTTCGTAAGCAAAATACCCACACATTCCTTTTTCCATTGTAAATTATCTTATCATCACGACTCTTACTTTCAGATCATGGAACTCTAACTTGTCATGAAATAGCTTGATATGCTACTAGTTGCTGTGGCATATCAAGCAAAAATGTGTTGCACTAGCTTAACAAAACCTAAATTTAGAAATATTTGACAAAAATTTGAGTAGAATTTCTCAATCGAACCTTTTAAATACTTAACAAATAGAACAAAAACTGTAATTACAATAAGTTATTTGATGTCAGTAAGATACATTACATAAGTATCTAGAAATTTATTGAATTTGTGTTCAATAAATTTCCCTATATTTATAAATACAATTTTCTTATTGTCGATTAGTTGGCATATGAATTGTGTATACATACTTAACATTAGTATTTAAGAATTTCTTTCTAGTAACCTTTCGGTTTAATTTCAGTCTTATATCTTTTAGACACACTGATGAAAGAAATGATGATAATCTACAGAGTTAGCATCATACATTGGATTTTGGAGATCTTGACATGAATAATCAAACTAATTCTCAATGGGGAAAACAGTTTTATGTGAAATATCAGATGCAACTTGTCATCGGACTAATAGTACTGGCATTTTGTTTAGGAATATTCTTCCATTGGATTTTTTCAGACCCAGCAATAAGATTATCTACAAACGAAACAGGCATGTCAGTACGGCACGAAATAGAGAAACCGATGTTCTGGACATGTTCCATGCATCCAAATATTCAAAAACAGGGGCCTGGAAAATGTCCTATCTGCGGGATGGGCCTTATTCCTGTCAGCTCTGAAACGAAGGGAAAAAAGATGGGAGGTATGCGGCAGATCGTGATCAGTGATGACGCACGTGCATTGATGAATATACAGACTACACCTGTTGAACGGCGTTATGTAACTGCCGAGGTAAGGATGGTGGGTAAAGTTGATTATGATGAGACCAGACTGGGATACATTACTGCCTGGATATCTGGCCGTTTAGATGATCTCTACGTTGATTATACTGGGGTGGCAGTAAAGAAAGGTGACCATATGGTATACATATACAGCCCGGAGCTCTATTCAACGCAGGATGAGTTGATACAGGTTTTGAAACGCTCACGAGGACAAGCAGGGAATGATTCTGTTTTTCCGGATGTTGGTGATTTGCTTGAACCTGTTCGAGAGAGACTGAGATTGTGGGGAATGGCCAAGGAACAGATCCAGGAAATTGAGAAAAGTGAAAAACCATCCGACCATTTAACTATCTACTCTCCCATGAGTGGTATTGTGATCCAGAAGAACCGTCAGGAAGGAGATTACGTTAATGTAGGTGATCGTATTTACAAGATCGCTGATTTGAGTCAAGTATGGGTTATGTTAGATGCCTACGAGTCCGATCTCGTTTGGTTAAGATATGGACAGGAAATCAGTTTTACAACAGAGGCTTATCCAGGTGAAGGGTTTATTGGGAGAATTGCCTTTATCGAACCGGTTCTGAATGAAAAAACTCGTACAGTGAAGGTGCGGGTCAACGTGCCAAATATTTCAGGCAAACTTAAACCGGAAATGTTTGTGCATGGAGTTGTTCGAACACAGATTTCAACGGGCGGAAGAGTTGTAGATCCTCATTTAGTTGGAAAATGGATAAGTCCAATGCACCCGGAAATTATCAAAAGTAACCCCGGTGATTGTGATATTTGTGGTATGCCATTGGTTCGAGCAGAGTCACTTGGCTATGTTTCAGTAGATAGCAAAGAAGAGTCTAAACCACTTGTTATTCCGGTTTCTGCGGCTTTAGTAACCGGTACCAGAGCTATTGTCTATGTAGAACTCCCTGATACTGACCAGCCTACGTTCGAAGGTCGAGAGATAGTGCTTGGACCGCGGGCCGGCGATTACTACCTGGTGCGAAGCGGACTGAAGGAAGGTGAGATAGTAGTTACCAACGGAAACTTCAAGATTGACAGTGCTGTCCAGATCCAGGCTAAACCAAGTATGATGACACCTGAGGGTGGTGGAAGCGGTGGTCATCAACATGGCGAAGGAGGAAAACCTTCCAAAAGCGGGCAGGGAAAAACAAAGATCTCCAGTGGTGTTCCTGCTGAGTTTCAGAGTCTACTGCAAACACTTGAATCGGCTTATGAGGCTGTAGCAAAGGTAGTTGAATTGAAGGACATTGGCCTCTTTCACAACAAAATTCATATTTTTGGTGAAGCTCTTAGTAAAGTGGACGGAACTCTTTTGAGCGAACATCTTTTGATGATGTGGAAGGAGTTATCGATGTTGTTAAACAACGACGTCGTGGAAGGACGCGATGTAAAAAAGTTTACGGATGTTGATCGTGTGTTTAAAGTGTTGACAAATAATATGCGTCGCGTGCGTGATCAGTTTGGTATTTCACATGATGTTCAAATGTCTCATCCATCTCAGCATCAGGAAGTCCCTTCTGTCTTTAAGTCACAACTCGTCAAACTATGGGATGCATATCTATCACTTCAAAAGGCCCTTGCCGGCGACGATTTTTTACTCGCCCAACAAGCTATCACACTTTTTCAAACATCACTATCATCGGTAGATGCTAAACCTCTTGCCGAAGATGCTCATCAGGTGTGGAAGAAAGAATATTCCAATCTCGTTCAGATATTGCAAAGTATGAATCAGGCAGAGGGGCTGAAGCCGATGAGGGGACACTTTTCCTTACTTTCCGATGAACTTATGGTGTTGGTAAATACATTTGAACCAGAAGGATTCGGGACTGTTTACCAGCTGCATTGTCCAATGGTTTTTGGTGGCAAAGGAGCAATGTGGCTGCAAGATGATAAGCAGGTCATTAATCCTTATTTTGGCCAGGCCATGTTGAAGTGTGCTGATAAGGTAGAATTGATATTCAAAGGACAAACAGAGGAGCATAAGGAAAAACACCATCATGAGTAATACTGGCCATTTATCAGAACATCCTTCAGGAGATAAGATTTCGTTTCTTGATAAAATAACTCTATTCTGCCTTAAGAATAAGCTGGTGGTAGCATTGATGATGCTTGCAATAATAGGATGGGGCGTGGTGGTTGCTCCGTTTGATTGGAAGATTGGTTTTCTGCCACGAAATCCGGTTCCTGTCGATGCTATCCCAGACATTGGTGAAAATCAGCAGATTGTATTTACTGAATGGATGGGGCGTTCACCGCAAGACGTTGAGGACCAGATTACCTATCCATTGACTGTTTCTTTACTCGGTGTTCCTGGTGTTAAGACCATCCGCAGTTACTCTTTCTTCGGATTTTCCTCTATTTATATCATTTTCAATGAAGACATCGAATTCTACTGGTCAAGGACCAGGGTACTTGAAAAACTGAACAGCCTTGCCGCAGGAACCTTACCTGCAGAGGTCCAACCAACTCTTGGGCCTGATGCAACCTCATTAGGTCAGGTTTACTGGTATACACTCGAAGGACGAGATCCTGACGGAAATCCGATTGGCGGGTGGGACTTGAATGAGCTTCGCACCATACAGGACTGGTCTGTCAGGTACTTTCTGTTGGCGGCCCAGGGAATTAGTGAGGTGGCTTCTATCGGAGGCTATGTACAGGAGTATCAAATTGACGTTGACCCTGATGCTATGCGAGCTGCCCATGTAACCCTGGAAGATGTTTTTGTGGCGGTACGTATGTCCAATATTGATGTTGGCGCACGAACTATTGAAGTAAACAAGGTAGAATACATAATCCGAGGTCTGGGATTCATAGAAAAAGTTAAAGACATAGAAACGTCGGTAATTACTGTTAACGATAATGTGCCAATTTACATAAAGGATGTCGCGAAGGTTGCTTTGGGTCCTGCTTTGCGTCGGGGCGCCCTTGACAAAGGAGGGGCCGAGGCAACCGGAGGTAGTGTTGTTGTCAGATATGGCTTTAATCCGTTGGAAGCAATAAAGAATGTTAAGGAAAAGATTGATGGAATATCGCCTGGGCTTCCGACTAAGGCAGTTGTTGACTATAAAAAAACAACGCGTACAGAAGTTGAAGCTTTTGCTGATGACAATGGATTTAATGCCTACAATAACACGGAACTGAACCAGAAGGATTGGCTAAATTGGTTGCTTAAAAATTCACGCGAAGATTGGCCTTATTGGGTAAATACCAGCCACGTTACAATAGTGCCATTCTACGACCGTTCAGGACTTATCTATGAGACATTGGGTACATTAAATACAGCGCTCACTGAGGAAATCCTGGTTACGATCATAGTTGTGCTTGTATTGGTAATGCATCTTCGTAGTTCCATCTTAATCAGTGCGCTGCTTCCAATTGCTGTGCTTATGTGTTTCATTGCGATGAAAACCTTTGGTGTGGATGCTAATATTGTAGCCCTGTCCGGTATAGCTATAGCCATAGGAACAATGGTAGATATGGGAATCATCATGTGTGAGAATATACTTAAACACTTGGATGAAGCCCGTCCGGAGGAAAACAGTCTGGACGTAATCTTCCGTGCTACCAGAGAAGTTTCCGGTGCTATAACAACTGCCGTTTCAACTACAATAGTAAGCTTTTTACCAGTATTTACCATGATTGGCGCTGAAGGTAAATTATTTAAACCATTAGCGTTTACCAAAACCTTTGCTCTCTTCTCTTCGGTTATTGTTGCATTAACTATCATCCCCCCGGCAGCCCATATCCTGTTTACTGCGAAAATCAGGACCCGAAGAATTAAACAGTTTTTATTGTCAGGGCTAATTGCGACGGGTATTGTCATCAGCATTTGGCTTGCCTGGTGGGCAGGTATTATCATTGTCGCTCTAGGGGCTTATCATTTAGCAGAAGAGTACTTGCCGTCTCACATAAGAAGTTATGGGAAGTGGGTAATCATTATAGCCGCCGCCCTATTGGTTGGTATACTTCTGACTAATCACTGGCTCCCACTTGGTCAGGAAAAGGGTTTACTGCGTAATCTTGTATTTGTTGCGCTGCTAATTGGAGGTTTGTTAATATTTTTCCAGATCTTTCAACGGTTTTTGTATGCACCTATCCTCATGTGGTGCCTGGATCATAAGAAGTCATTCATGTTAGTGCCAATTTTTATTTTGCTACTTGGAGTATGTGCCTGGATGGGCGTTGATCGTGTCTTCGGTTTCGTTCCGAATGCAATTCGTAGTACAACATTATGGAAAGGAGTCTCTAATACATTTCCTGGATTTGGTAAGGAATTCATGCCCCCACTTGATGAAGGATCATACCTCTACATGCCAACAACGATGCCGCATGCTTCGATAGGTGAAGTCCTTGATGTGCTGCAGTTTCAGGATAAGCGATTATCTTCTATTCCGGAGGTAGACCTGGCAGTAGGCAAATTGGGCCGGGTTGAAAGTCCGTTGGATCCGGCCCCTCTTTCAATGATCGAAACAGTTATCAACTATAAACCGGAATACATTACCGACAAAGACGGCCACAGGATAAAGTTTCTCTATGATGGGAAAAAACAAGAATTTGTCCGTGATAATGATGGAAACCTGATTCCGGATCCATACGGAAAACCGTATAGACAATGGCGCGATCACATAAAGACACCGGATGACATTTGGAAAGAAATAGTAGATGCGGCACAGATTCCGGGAACCACTTCAGCGCCGAAGTTGCAACCTATTGCGGCACGAATTGTGATGCTTCAGAGTGGTATGCGAGCCCCAATGGGCGTCAAGGTCAAAGGCCCGGACCTGGAGACCATTGAGAAGGTCTCTTTGGTTATAGAAAGGTTGCTTAAGGAAGTACCAAGTGTTGAAGCGCCTGCGGTAATCGCAGATCGCATAGTTGGTAAGCCGTATATTGAGATTGATTTTAATCGGGAAGCAATTGCCCGTTACGGTCTGAAAATGCGTCAGGTCCAGGATGTGATTGAGATTGCCATTGGTGGACGTCGCGTAACAACAACTGTTGAAGGACGCGAGCGGTATCCGGTCAGGATCAGATATTTAAGAGAATTGCGAGATCAGATTGAAACGCTTGGCCGCATCCTTGTCGCGGCTCCGGATGGCACGCAGATACCTCTAGAGCAGGTGGCAGACATCAATTATGTGCGGGGACCTCAGGTAATTAAGAGTGAAGACACTTTTCTTGTAGGTTATGTCCTTTTCGATATGAAGGCAGGGCAGGCCGAAGTGGATGTCGTTGAAGAGTGTCAGCAATATTTACAAATGAAGATTGAAAGTGGAGAGTTTATACTACCACCCGGGATCAGTTACACGTTCGCGGGAAGTTACGAGAACCAGATACGCTCACAGAAAACATTATCTGTTGTCTTGCCGGTAGCCTTGTTCATTATTTTTATCATCCTCTACTTTCAGTTTAAATCAGCCATCACCTCCTTACTGGTTTTCAGTGGCATATTGGTCGCGTGGTCAGGTGGATTCCTGATGATTTGGTGTTATGGGGAACCGTGGTTCTTAAACTTTGACATCTTTGGGACTAACATGAGAGATCTGTTTCAGGTACATACTATAAACCTGAGCGTTGCCATCTGGGTGGGTTTTCTGGCATTGTTTGGAATTGCGTCAGATGACGGTGTAGTAATTTCAACGTACCTGGATCAAAACTTTTGGAAACAAAAAATTACATCATATAAAGATGCCCGGGAAGCCACAGTTGAGGCTGGTTTACGAAGAGTACGTCCTTGTCTGATGACGACTGCTACCACTATACTTGCGTTGATACCTATCCTGACCTCAACCGGCCGTGGTTCCGACATAATGGTGCCGATGGCAATACCAAGCTTTGGAGGTATGCTGATTGAGATTATGACTATGCTCATTGTCCCTGTGCTTTATTGCGCTGTTCAGGAGTGGAAGATCAAACATAATATTAAAGATGCTAAATTCATGGAACATGCATAGATAGAACAGAAAAAAACAGCTCTGGTAATTAACTAATATACTTTTAATAATAGCATACTATGTTATATAGTTAAATAAAAAGTGGAAGATGTGTCATGTGTATGAATGTATGATTCGCAGAGATTAACGTTTTGCAGTAAGTCCATGATTACAAACTGTACGATAATTACAATTAATTTAACGAGGATAAGATATGTTGACTTCAGCGAAACAGTATCACAAATATTATTGGAAGATTGCGATACTGGCACTGTTTATTATAGGAGTGAGCACTTTTCATTACCTTACGGGTACGACACATAAATACCACGGTCTCCATGAGATTTATAGAAGACTTTATTATGTTCCCATTATTCTCGCTGCCTTCTGGTTTGGTTTAAAGGGTGGCATATCCTGTGCGATAGTTGTAAGTTTTTTTTATCTGCCTCATGTTATTTATCAGTGGGGCGGTAGTTTTTTTACAAATGATCTTCCAAAGACACTTGAAATCGTTCTTTATCATATAATAGGTATAGTAACAGGATTCCTTTCACAGGAGCAAATGAATGCAACTGCTAAATTAAGGCATCAAGCCGGAGTGCTTGCTCAAGCGGAAGAACAACTAAGGCATGCAGATCGTCTGTCCGCGTTAGGCAAACTCTCCGCAGGAATCGCGCATGAGGTCAGGAACCCTCTTGCTTCGATTAAAGGAACTGCTGAGATTTTATCTGATAAATTTAAACCAGGAGATAAAGAATATGAGTTTGTAGAGATACTTATAAAAGAGGTTAATCGATTAGATACTGTAGTTGCGGATTTTCTCGACTTTGCTAAACCCAAACTACCAGAGTTGAAGTTGTCGGAAATTAACAACATTATCCTGTCAGTACTTAAATTAACCGAACACCAGATGGCAAAGGCCAGGATTAGCCTTAAGACGCATTTAGAAGATACTCTCCCAACTGTGTATGTTGACCCAGAGCAGATAAAGCAGGTTTTTCTGAACATTATTATTAACGCGGTTCAAGCCATGCCGGATGGTGGGACGCTTGAGGTAAAATCTCGCATGGATAGCTCTAAAATTTTGTGTGTCTTTTCCGATACTGGATTAGGAATCAGTAAGGATCAGCAGAAAAATCTGTTTACTCCATTCTGCACCAGTAAAAAGAAAGGTACAGGTTTGGGGCTTGCGATTGTACACAGGATTCTTGATGGTCACAAAGGTGAAATCAAATTTACATCTGAAGAGAACAAAGGAACATGTTTTACAATCAGTTTACCCGTTAGGGATGTATAAAAGTGTAAATTTATTTAACTTCAAAATAATTTGGAAGTAAGGACTGAAAGTGGTATTAACTAACAAAACAATACTAATAATAGACGATGATGAAAGTTTGAGAAGGGTTCTGGAATATAACCTTAGCAATAAAGGATATAGGTTGCTTCTTGCAAGTAATGGCGAAGAAGCACTGAATATTTTTAAGAGCGAAGATGTAGATGTCGTGGTTACTGATATAAAGATGGACAAGATGGATGGTTTAGAACTATTGGAAGAGGTAAAAAGACTTAATGCTAATGTTCTGGTAATCATGATGACTGCCCACGGAAGCATAGAAACAGCAGTGAATGCTATGAAATTGGGTGCTTACGACTATATCACAAAGCCTTTTGACAGAGATGAACTTCAGGTTATGGTTGAGAAAGCCCTGGATTTTCAAAACTTGATATCTGAAAATTTAAGGCTAAGACAGGAACTAACAGACCGTTTTAAGCTTGACAATATTATTGGTGCTAGTTCAAAGATGAAGAGTGTCTTCGATCTAATTGCACGAGTTTCAAAGAGTGATTCAACAGTTCTTATACAGGGAGAGAGCGGGACAGGCAAGGAGTTAGTTGCAAGAGCCATACACTTTAATAGTTCGAGGGCAAAGAAACCATTTATTACGGTAAATTGTTCAGCAATTCCTCAAAACCTCATGGAAAGTGAAATGTTTGGATATGTAAAAGGAGCTTTTACCGGTGCGATCAAGGACAAAACAGGAAAGTTTGAGGCTGCAGATGGAGGTACTATCTTTCTGGATGAGATTGGAGACATGGATAAAGATTTGCAAGTAAAATTACTCAGAGTACTGCAAGAAAAATCTATAGACAAGGTTGGTGCAGCACAAAATACAAATGTGGATATACGTGTTATTACGGCAACGAATATTCCATTGGAGATTGCTATTAAAGAGGGTAAATTTAGAGAGGATCTGTTTTATCGAGTTAGTGTAATTCCTATCTTGCTGCCTCCGTTAAGAGAAAGAAAAGATGATATACCTCTACTCGTCCAGCACTTTATGGATAAACACGGTAGTAAAGACTGCAAGTTACTGCCAGAGATTTTAGACATTCTTAATCGCTATGATTGGCCGGGGAATGTACGAGAACTTGAAAATATTATTGAAAGAGCAATTGTCTTACAGAAAAAAGACAATGTGATTGGGTCTGAGGATATACCTGAACACATCAAGACTAAGCAATTTTATAGTCCAATGTCACTGGAAATCCCTGATGAAGGTATCAAGCTTGAAGAGGTAGAAAAGGGGCTGATAATAAATGCCCTGAAAAAATCCGGGCAAAATCAGACAAAAGCAGCTGTGCTTTTGGGCATTACAAGAAATACGCTTATATATAGATTAGAGAAGTATAATATAAAGTAGTTTTATCCAATTTATACCTCACTTAGAATATTCATTCAGGTTTGCAGAATTCTAGTTGCAGGCTTAAAATCCTTAGGAAATCAATAACTTACAACTACTTACTTTATTGAGTAGTTGTTGGTATTTGAATCTATTGAATAATAACAAAAAATAATTGAAGAAATAAAGAGGTAAATAATGTATTTAAAAAAAAGAATCCTTTTCTTCTCTAAGTTGTTGTTGCCCGTATTATTGATTATTTTGATATTTACGGGAATTGCACTGTCAGAGGGAAAGAACAATATTTTAAGAATAAGAGAGGTTATAAATGAAGCATTACTGATGAATCCGGAACTTCAGTCTTCAAAACTGAGTTGGAACGCATCAACAGAGAAAATATTACAGGAAAAGTCCCTAAACGACCCGGTCTTGGGTTTTACTTATTATGGTGAACAGGTACAAACCCGTGTGGGAGAAAAACAGGCAGGGGTCATGGCATCACAGAAAATACCATTCTTTGGAAAGCTCAGATTAAAGGGTGAGGTTGCCAGGAACGAAGCAAAGGCATTTGGAGAAAGATATCGAACACTTGAAAGGCAGATTGTGGCAAAGGCGAAATCAGCTTTCTATGAATTATTCTGGGTGCATAATTCAATAAACATAAACGAGGAAAACAAGAACCTTTTACAAAGGTTTGTCAAAATTGCAGAGGTTAAATACGCCACGGCTAAAACAACACAACAGGATGTCTTAAAGGCGCAGGTAGAGCTTTCGAGGATAATGAATGAATTGATTACTCTGGATCAGCTTAAGGAAACTGCCAAAGCAAGGATAAATACTTTGTTAAACCGCCACCCGGACGCTCCACTTGGAGTTCCTGAGAAAGTTGATACTACAGAACTTACTGTTTCACTGAAAAATCTTTACGAGAAGGCAAAGGAAATCAATCCTGACCTCAGTGTCCTTAAACACATGATAGAAAGGGATAAGGCGGCTTATAAGCTTGCGAAGAAACAGTATTATCCGGACTTTACTTTTGGTCTTAACTATACGTTTATCAATGATATGCCATCAAGTGTGATGTCATCACCGGTTGATGAAAGCAGGGATTCCTATACGGGTACTTTGAGCATTAATGTTCCCATCTTCCAGAAGAAGAAATATGATGCAGGTGTAAGAGAGGCAAATGCCAGACTCAAATCCAGCAAAAAGGCATATAAGAATATGGAAAACATGATGCTTTTTGGAGTGAAGGATTTTCATTTCAAGGTACAGACAGCAGAGAGACTGGTTAAACTATACAGGGACAGTATTATTCCGCAGGCAGAACAGTCCCTTAAGGCAGCGGAGGTCGGCTACCAGTCAGGTCAGGTTGATTTTCTGAATCTCATTGACAGCCAGAGGGTTCTACTTGACTTTAATCTCGCATTTTATAGGGCAGTAGCTGACTTTGGCATAAACATAGCAGGATTAGAAAGGGTAGTTGGTTCAGAGCTGTCTAGAATTCCATAAAACCCCGAAAATGAAACTTTGTTAATTCTATCATTGCTTTATTTCACACACCTCATTGTCTGAAATCCAACTACAAATAATGTTCACATCCTTTACGTACTCTAAATATAAATTAATATCATACGTAAGCTGCATAAAAATTGAAAGTTAAGTATTTGTTTTACACCTTTAGTTTTTTTGCATCAAAGTTGTGACATGTAATACCTAAACAATTTGAGAAAAAATAATCATCACGTACACAAAATGTGCTACTTGATAAATGGGTGTAGTATGCGATTACATATACAAGATTGATATTTGTATATGTAATAATTATTTTCTATATCTAACTTTGAATTTTAATTTCTTGCTTCATTCTATGAGTTATAGTGACATCAGGCTTCTGATAATATGAAACAGTTCATAAGTTTATGTAAATTTTATATTAAGAAACAGTATAAGCGATCAAAAATCTTGCCTATCTTATACAATAGTTCTAAAAATATTATTAAAGAATCTATATATTCTTACAAAGGGCTTGTATTTGATATGGTGTGGAAAGTAGATACCACTAAAAAAATAGACAGAAGAGTATTAGATATTCCTGACAGGGAATTTACATGGTCTTATGAAGCTTGTGGTGTAAGACGTTTCCATAGAATTATGAAAAGAATCAACATAGATCATACAAAGTACAACTTTATCGATATCGGGTCCGGTAAAGGACGGGTTCTTCTTATGTCGATAAGATACAATTTCCGTAGAATTGTTGGGGTTGAGTTTTCAAAAAAATTACACGAGACTGCAAAACGTAATATTGAAAATTACAGCAAAAAACTCGGTAAAAAGGAGTGTATTGAACTTTTCAATTGCAATGCATTGGAATTTCATTTTCCTATAGAACCAAGTATTATATTTTTATTTAATCCTTTTAAAAGAGCAATAATGGAAAGATTTATTACAAATTTACAACAGTCATTAACTGTTTCTCCACGTAGTGTGCTAGTCGTATATGTTCATCCTACTGAAAAAGCTCTTTTAGAAAAGACCGTTTTATTGTCGAAAACATACGAAGATTGTGGACGTGATGACTTTGTAATATTTTCCAATAGATGAAATTCATAGCTTTTAACGGTACTTCACCTGAATAGATTATAAACGATTTCAGTAATCTACCTGACTAGGCCATGCATATTTATTGTGTTATGTAAAAAAATTAGTTAGAAGATTTCTTTACGCTTCTTTTATATCATACACTTGCCTGCGCCTTCTGGTGACATAGTTGAGAGGAATAAGTATGAACAGGAAGCTTATAAAACAAAACAAGGCATTCTTATCAATCATTACAATCCTTTTTATCTTTATTGGATCAGTTCTGTATTTTGGTGTAAACCAGATATATGAGCGAGAAGCAAAATGGAGACATGGTAATGCCGTTTCACAATTACTCTCTGCAAAGAAGAATATTAAAGTTTTGTTTGCTGACTTAGAGCATGATTTGCTCTTCCTGAGAAATATTTCAAGCACTAGAGAATATGTAAACAGTAATTATGAATCTATAGATTATAGAAGTGAAGTTGAAAAGCTACTTTACGAGTTCGCGAAAGTTTGTAAACATTATTATCAAATTAGTATTATAGATTCTTCAGGATCTGAAGTAATTGGAATTGATAATAAACAGGATGGTACCGCCGTGATTGTTTCTAAAACACAATTACAAAATAGGAAGAACAAAGACTATTTCCAGGAAGCCATAAAGCTGGATAACAATCAGATTTACGTATCACCAATACACTCAGGAATTCAGAAGGAAGAGATAGCGGTGCATAACTTTCCAATGATAGGGTTAGCTATACCTTTGTTTAACTCTAAAGGCGAAAAAAAAGGGATTCTTGCTCTGAATATGTATTTATCAAGGCTTCTTAAGATTTTACCTGAAAATATGTTTATTCAGACTGAGGATGGAAATTTAATCTCGTTAAGACAGGACGGATCTATTAGCTTTAATGGGTCTCAGTATGATTTTAGCGACAGCTCCGGTTGGATAGACATTTCAGATTATGAAACTATTCACTATTCTGATGTAGAGCTTCTTCCCGGCAAGGAATTAGTAGTGGCAATATTTCACAAGCACCCTATGTTGAAAGCAATTTTACAAAGATTGATATTAGTGTCTATAATACTTCTTGCCTTATTTCTATTTCTCATCTTGATTATTGGATATCTAAATCTCTTGAGATTCAGAGAACTAATGGGAGCGCAAAGGGCCATCATATTTTCTCTTGCTGAACTTGCCGAAAGGAGAGACCCTGAAACAGGGCAACATTTGGAAAGGACAAGAAAATACTCTGTGGTACTGGCGAAACAGTTACGCAATCATAAAAAATACCGAAGAATCATTACCAGTGAGTTTATCGAAGACCTTTACGATGCCGCTCCTCTGCATGATATTGGGAAAGTGGGGATACAAGATTCAATCCTGTTAAAAGAAGGAAAACTGACTGAGGAAGAGTTTGAAGAGATGAAAAGACACGTCCTTATAGGGAAGCAAGTGTTACAGGATGCTATAGACAAATTCAAACTCAGGCAATCATTTATTGTTATAGGTAGAAATATTTGTGCGTATCATCAAGAAAAATATAACGGTAAAGGGTATCCGGATGGCTTAAAGGGTGAGGAAATTCCTCTGGAGGCGAGAATTTTTACGCTGTGTGACGCTTATGATGCAATTAGATCAAAAAGGTCTTATAAGGGTAAACTGCCACATGGCGAGGCAGTCGGGAGAATTAAGTCTGATAAAGGCGAACACTTTGACCCGGATATTGTAGATGCTTTTTTGGAATGTGAGAAAGCGTTTGCTATAGAATAGTCTTGGCATATTAACTATAAATATTACTAAGTTAAAGTTATATGCTATTTTCTTTATCGTTTGAGAAGATTTTACTTTGAAATACTCAAACCTCGACTTCTAATACTCATTCTTCAGGAACAAATTTATGAAAAAAAAAGAGTTGGGCATAGCTTTGTTTAACAAATACACACATTTATTAATCTCTATTTTAGTTCTCTTTTTGTCTGGGCCGATTATTTCAAAACTAGATATACAGTATCAGTTATTGCCATGTTTCTTTATGGTAGTGATTATTCTTGCTTTACGGGCTATCTGTCTGAGTAGGTTAATATATTACACATGTGTCATTATTGTTCTATTGACATTTTTGATTCATAGTTTGACTGCCATTCAAGTCTTGCAATACCATAAACAGACAATCTTAATTCTTTTTAATTCTATACATGCGTTCATTTTCATTGTTTCGATCTATATCTTTATTTTACATATCTTTTCTGAGACAAAGGTGACTTTCGATACGATACAAGGAGGTATCTCAATTTATTTGTTGATAGGTATTTTTTGGACGTTTATTTACGGGATTGTCATAAATCTAAATAGCCAGGCATTCAACTTAATTATCAACGAAAATTCCATGAGATTTCTGTTCTATTTTAGTTTTACAACACTAACAACATTAGGATACGGTGACATTGTTCCAAAAAGTGAATGGGCTATGGTACTTTCAACATTAGAAGCATTAACAGGGCAAATCTTTTTAGTTGTTTTTATTTCACGACTAGTTGGTTTTCATATTGCTCAACATCTCAGAAAAACTACAGATTCTAAATAAACGGACAGAGGTATGAGATATGTCGCACTGTTAATTAGTTTCCTGGGGAGATTCCAAAACCTACATAAGTTTAAGTTGTTTTTTATTCATAAGTAATTATTAATGTTAGGTATGCCATGAAAAAAATATTAGTTAATATCATATTTGTGTTTGCCGTAGCAACAATTGTAGGATGTGTCTATGCCCCTCCAATGAAAGTAACAGTTTCCGATCTTGTTGATATGCCTTCCTTGTATAGAAACAAGAAGGTAGAGATATCAGGATATGTAGTCAGAAATGAGTATTCTGGTGACAGATTTGTAAACTGGCAATTGATTATCGAAGAAAACGGGAAGCGTATTTACTGCTATGAAAATGGTTATAATACAACCGTTATCGCTAAATGTGTGCATCTGGCAGAAGAGGCAAAGGTGAATAATGAAAAAATAATTGTCACCGGACAATTACGTGAAGGCGGATATCGTGATGTCACTAGTGATGATACTATCCTGGAACTAAAAACTTTTGAGTACAATGACCATAAAATAGACACGGACTACGAAAGAGATAAATGGTTGCACCCGGCTCACGATACTTATGACTTGCATAGTTATGGACATTAAGCAGCCATTTTGTAATTTTATCGTTTTAAGATTCTACACAAACAGTATTGAGTATCAAGAGTCCATTCAACATCTGAAGTACAACGACGCTACTTTGTCATAGTTTTATTTCCAACAATCCACTGCTTGAATTCCAACTATTAATTAAGTGAACATCTCTTTCACACCATCAATTAAATAAAAAATTAAACATAAACTCCATAGCAAAAATACGTTAAGGAGTATTTATAAAGATGAGCATCTTTTGGCATCAGGGTTGCGATTAGTATAGTTAGAACTTAAGAAAGAATACATGGAGTTAACGCTGTAGCCGCAGAAGTTTACTTCCTTGAAGGTTTATATAACAAGTCAATAAAGGAAGGAGAGACAATAATCGGAAAAAATAATTATTGTAAATAGTGTTTAGCTTTATTAATTAAAATTCTGTAAAAAAGAGGGGTAAGAAAATGCTTACTAACAAATATTTAAGTCTCGGATATGTTTCTATATTTGCCATAATCCTTGGACTGGCAATAAACACAACTTGTGTGAATACGGCACAAGCCACGGATCATAAAAAGATTGAATTCAAGGTAAAGGGGATGGGTTGTGAACATTGTGCTAAAGCAATAGAGACTATAGTCACACAGTGTTCGGGTGTTATGGGTTGTGCTGTAAGTTACAAAGATGGTAAGGCAACTGTAGAGATTGAAGCAGGCAAGCTTAAAGAAGTAATTGAAACGCTAGAACATGCAGGTTTTGAAATACCTCCGGGAGACATAGAGGAGATGTATTAACTTCAAACAAGGTGTTTAGAGAGTTCTGAAATAATTCCAGAATTAAACTTCCCATTATATGGGTGAGAGTGGCAAAAGCCATTCAGTAATATTTAAAGAAACAGTCTCCTTCTGTAAGCATGAGAATTATAGATATTTTTAATCACAATATACAGAAGGAGACTTATGTTATTGAATTGAGCACAAAGAAGTAAGGGTAGTTGGAGTAACGGTTGTCTAGCTCATATATATGTATTTACTTATTGCAAATCATCTAATCCAAAGTTTCTTTTCCTACTTCTCACTGCTCGAAATCCATGATATGAATTTTCTACAAATAAAGCCTGTTTTGTAATCAATATAGAATTTATTTTGGTTCTTTATATTTTTATTAAAGGGATGGAGTTGAAAAAAATGTTGAATAACAGATTTATAGGAATATTTGTTCTTACTGTCGCATTTGTCAGCTTAACGATGCTTGTGGGTAATTTTGCTTATGCTGGTGAAAAGCAGCCAGAGGGGACAGGACCTTCTGAAGCTTTGATTTTGCCCACATGTCCCACTTGTAAAAACGCATCTGCAGGTCATACGGAAGGAAAAGCGATAGCTGCATCGGTAATGGTTTGTCCGGAATGCAAAAAAGAGTTATCAGAGTTAAGAGTTTACCATTGTGATGAGTGCAAAAAAGAATTCCTGGCATGCCCGATGTGCCAGGGGACTTCAAAAGTAGTGACAAAGGCCCAGATTGTAAAAAGGTTCTTGCAACACAAATCAAGGTGAAATTATTAGTCTCTGTAAATTGGAAAATTGAGTACCCTGATTGCAGGAAAGAGTTTCACAAATAATTTCTTCAGGCAGGCGTAACCCTTCCGTTACGCTTTTGCATAATGAATTTTTATACCAAAACCTGATAAATGGTAAGCAAAAATATTAGTGGTACTGACTGCAATAGTATTTCCAATTGCTTGGATATTTATGAGGATACTTGTTCTTGTCGTTCACTGTGGGAAGAACCGCATTGTGAAAGGAGGAGCGTTATATAAATTTTTTGTGAATAAGTCGGTTTAGTGAATAGTATCAGCTTATATTGGTTTTTTGTGTTTATTGTTTATAAGGAAGCGGCGGTTTATATGCAATATATGTTGTAAGTGTGGCTTTTATTAGCAAATAGATTTTTATAAATTTTAATTTTGGAGGCAGATAAATGAGAAAAGCTTTATTCCTCGGACTTGTTTTTATCTTTTTACTTGGTTTATCAATTACTTATACAAAGCACCTGGCACACGCAGGAGAGGACGGGAAGGTGATAGACCGTGTATGCACCATGCAGATTGATAAGGATTCGGCAAAGACACTAAAGAGCGAAGGGTATACCTACTACTTTTGTTCTGACCATTGTAAAAGCACCTTTGCAAAGAACCCTGAGAAATACGCATGCATATGTCAACGACTTCATGAAGGATGTGACTGCGGTCACTGTGCAGGAAAGGGTGGACCATGTATGTGCGCTGAGGCCCATGCAGAATCCCATACAGGGGGACAAGGGCACGACCATGACCATGGCCATGAGGGGGGAGGACACGGCCATTCGTGAAATAATGAATACAATTCCTCTCAATCATTCTTTACAAGAAGGTGGTTGAGGGGTGGGGATATAAAAAACCATTTTTAAATATCAGTATGGAGAGTGTTGAGGGCACAAGCATAGATGTAAAGACCGAATATAATTCCCCATCCTCCACTTTAGTACAGAGAGGACTAGGGGGATTAATAAAGTGTTGGATGCATTGAGGAGATTATACTATAAAACTTGATCTTGAGGCAGGAAGGGAATACCAGTTTCGTTACCTTATTGATGAAGCAAGATGGGAAAACGAGTGGAATGCTGACAGATATGTAAGAAGCCATTATGGAGATAGTGATAACTCCGTTGTTGTTACTTATTAACGGATTTCAATTATTTAAACAGGTTTTACAAAAGATAAAGTACACGGTTAATTTTTTTGTGTAAAAAGGAAATAAGAAATGAATCAACCTCATGATAATTGGTCAAAATATTATGATTTTGTTTACCAAAATGCTCTTGGGGATTTCTATGACAATGTAACAAATGAAACATTAAATGTAATTAATGAGTTGTTACCTGAGGGAAAGGTTATTGATTATGGTGCAGGAACGGGAAGAATAACGATACCACTAAAAAAGCAAGGCTTTAAAGTAATAGCTGTTGAAAAAAGCTCGGGAATGGCAAGTGAAATAAAAAAGAAGTGCAAAGAATATTGCTTAGATATTCCTGTGCATAATTGCTCAATTAATGAATTTAATAATGAGGAAGTTGATTTGGCTTTAGCCTTATATGCAGTTCTTAATTATTCAATAAGTGAGGGTGAATTAAAACGTAACATTGTCGCTATGTATAATCAACTGAAACCCAATGGGTATTTGTTTTTTGACCTTCTTGGGTTGTGGTTCTTTAAGATTAAAGAAATCATAAACGTTAGTTTAGATGATTTTTCTCATCGTGAATGGCTGACACAACATGAAGAAAATATTTACACATATCATCTGGAAGGTTGTGGAGTATTGTATGGAAGCGAATTTCATTTTAGCGAAGAGTTTTTAATAAGATATTGGAATTTGAAAACGGTAAACAATATATTCATAGAAACAGGGTTTGAAGAAGTAAAAAAAATTTTTCCCCAATTATCTTCAGAAAGTTCAACTTATAAGCTTTACAAGAAACTATGAATATATTGAAGCAAAGGTGTTGTTTAAAAAATGGAGATTATACTATAAAGCTAGATCTTGAGAAAGGAAGGGAATATTAGTTTCATTACCTCATAGATGAAGCAAGATGAGAAAATAAGTGGAAAGCTGACAAATAGGTAAGAAACAGTTATGGAGATAGTGATAACTCAGTTGTGGTTACTTATTAATGGATTTCAATCATTTAAGCCGCTTGTGCAAAAAACAAAACGAGAGGTTTGATTTCTGTTTATCCATCTTTTCTTTTGGCAGGAAGCTGTTTTACTTGCCATTGAGTTAACAAAAAAGAGTTAGGAATATGACTACTATTCTTCTTGTTGAGAACAATAAGAATCAACGCTTGCTTTATGACCAGGAATTCAGGCATGAAGGTTATGAAGTCGAAATTGCAGATGATGGTAAAGAGGCTTTAGAAAAAGTTCTGAGACTTTCAATAGACATCATCATATTGGATATTAATTTATCAAAAATGTATGGTATTGAAACAATGGGCAGGATATTAAGTAGAAACAAAAATATCCCGATCATTATTAACACTGCCTATAGCAATTATAAGGATAATTTTATGTCATGGACTGCAGATGCTTATCTCGTCAAATCTTCAGATTTGTCTGAATTAAAAAATACAGTTATAGAACTACTTACAAAGAAAGGAGATTCGAAATGAATTGCATTACGCGTAAAATATTAATACTTACTTTTTTGGTTTGTTTAAGTAGTATTTATCTCAATAGTAATCTATGGGCAAGTGGATGCTGTGGAGGAGGGAATAGTGGCAAGAAATCAGGTATGCATTCAGATCAAAAAATGGCAGACGTGAAGAGTGAAAGAGCCGATGTTATAAAAGATCCTGTATGTGGTATGGAGGTCAACGGCTTAAAAAAATCACCCTCAGCAGTGCACAAAGGGAAGGATTACAACTTCTGTTCAGAATACTGTAAAAAGACCTTTAAAAATGATCCCGCTTCCTACACATCTGAAACAGAACATCAGTATAGCGATGGTTGAGGTGATATATCACTGTAGATACCTTTTAGCAGCAAGTGGATAATGTATGGATTAGTAAAGCAATAAATTTAAGGAGGTGATGTTTGTAGTTTAACATATTTTTAAAGGTTATTTTATTAACAAAATTTGAATTAACTATAAGGAGGGGTAAATGAAAATCAAATCGATTGTATCAACAGTGCTTATTGCTCTGTTCGTGGCTATGGTCGCTGTAGGATGTGCCGATACAGGTGGGGGAATGGGCGGGCAAAATCAGGACTCCCATTCCGGCCATTCCCACTAAGACTCTTTTGAGGAAAATCCGGTTAAGTGCGTTTGCACTCCTCCTTTCCCTTCATGGGATTGGAGGAGTATTACTAAAATCAGTAGGAAAAATAATGGTAATTTCAGAAAAAACGGAGCAGCTATTATAGATTTTGTTATGCATTTAATAAAATGATATTGAAAGCAAAATATATCTCCTGGGATGCGCTCCCCTGCCGGAATATAATTATTTAATGCAGAATTTTTCATCATAAGGAAGAAAATCTGCAATGCTAATACATTTTTCATTTTCAAATGAAAATCCAATTGGTCCACGTTTAATATCTCAAGGATATTTGCGAACTGTTAAAGGTTCTCGATACTGAAAAATGTACTTTTTCTGTTGAAAAGCTAAATCCGCTTTTCATTTATAAACAATGTGATGGAGAGGATTGTTATTTTACGGGAAAGTTAATATTAACGGATTCTGAATTTCTCTATCAAGGGTTCATTTCTGAGACTAAGGAAAGCTCTACAAAAAGATATTTTTTCATGCAATTCCGGTCTAGACTTTTTACAATTTACAATAGTTGCATATCGCGCATTTGCCTGTGTGAAATCCATCAATTAAGTAAGTGCCTCTCTGCTTCATTCTCGAAACAATAATGAATAATTCAATCTAGGTTCCTGCATTATCGTATGTTAAGTAATTATTTTGCAAATCGATCTCTTTTGGCATCTAAGTTGTTATTATTGTAATGTAAAATAGTATATTTATAATTTTATTAATTCTGCATTTGGAGATCAATAATGAGAAAAGCTTTAATCCTCGGACTTGTTTTTGCCTTTTTACTTGGTTTATCAGTTACTTATACAAACAACCTGGCGCTTGCAAGTTCCGTCAGAATGGTAACAGACCGTGTCTGTACTATGCAAATTGCTAAGGACAAGGCTAAAACATATAAGAAAGATGGCTATAAATATTACTTTTGCTCTAGAAAGTGTAAAAAGATCTTTAAGAAGAACTCGGAAAAATATGCATGTATATGTCCAAAAAAATCCGATGGGTGTGGCTGTTTTCACTGTAAAGGTACTGGCGAGTTATGTGATTGCTCAGAAATATCCGTTTATACGGAATCTCACTCTGGAGGACATGAACATGAGGAAGAGGCTGAGGATGAGAGCGGAGGACACAGCCATTGAATAAATATTGAATACAACCCCCAGCATCTATTACCTGTGTGGTTGTTATACATGTTTTTTAAAAGACGGTTACTCGTTAAATTAAAACACAATGTCAGACTTGAGGAGGTGGGAGTATGGCGATATCAAGAGAAGAAGTCCTAGCTCTGTATCAAGCAGGAGCGAAGTATTACGATTCAACTATAAATATGTTAAGCTTGGCTGGCTTGCGAATAAAAGCTTACCGCTCCCTTGCAATAGATAAATTGTCACTTCAACGTGGCAATTGTGTCATAGAGCTTGGCTGTGGAACAGGCTTGAACTTCCCTTTTCTTATGGATCAAATAGGGCAGGAAGGTCAACTGATAGGTGTTGATTTAACGCCTGAAATGCTTGACATTGCACGGAAGAGAGTTAAACGATCTGGCTGGAAAAACGTCGAATTGATACAGTCTGATATAGCCACCTATGATTTCCCAGAAAGGGCAAACGGTGTGCTTGCAGCAGGCCTCTTAGGCTACATACCCGAATATGACCGTATAATCAAAACGGTTTCCCAGTCCCTCTTACACGGTGGTCACATATCAATTCTTGACGGTAAACAACCAGAAGACTTATCGTCATGGTTGTCCGGCATCGTCCTTAAACTCGGAGATTCATATGGATATACGCCTGAGTATTTCAATGTTCGTCCTTGGAAATCCGTAGAACATTATTTTAAAGATACTAAATTTGAAACTAGGTATGGAGGAATGATTTATATTTCATCTGGGACTGTGCGTTAAAGATGGTCTAGCAATCTCATTAACTCAGATGGACAATTCCGCATCCAGCGTGTTATGCGGTTGTTTACAAATGACATTAGGTGTAGGTGTACTGCTGGATATTATTAGACGTACAATCTTGGAAAGCAAACCGGATTCGTCATTTATGATTTCTGTCAGTTTAGTTGCCCTAATTGCAAATGTAATATGTCTCGTGCTCTTAGCCAAACACAAGGATGGAGAAGTCCACATGCGGGCAACCTGGATCTTTACCAAAAATGATGTCATTGCAAATTTAAGCGTAATTACTGCGGGCATATTAGTCGCTTATTTTAGTTCTGCTATACCTGATTTAATTATTGGACTTATCATTTCTGCGATTGTTATTAGAGGCGGTGTTCAAATAATAAGTGAAGCTAAAGTGGCATACTAGAGTGAATAAATAACATAATGTCATAGCTCTTCTTTAAAAACTATAATTTTTCGATTTTAATTTCATCACGTACATTTTTTCTACTAGACTTATTGATCTTTACTTTTTGTAATCCTTTAGGGGTCTGAACAACATAATGACCATCAATAATACCAATGATTCTATACATGTGGTTATTGTCCGTCTCTAATTTTTTCTGTTCTAGTTGGGGTTTCTGAACATCATCAATAACAGACACAGGAGTCCGAATATTGTGCTTATTCATATTGTGAAAGATTTTCATAAAACCAAATCGAAAAATCAATCCGGCACATACAACCAAACCAACAAAGATTAGAATATGTTTAAAGGGAATACTTTTAATCTTTTCGCCTTCACCTATTATCATTGAACGGTACATTCCAAAGACCTTTTGATCTTGTTTTATTCTTTTTGTCTTAAAGCATTCATCACCAGAATAAAACTTATAGGTAAAACTCTTACCAATAGAATTAGAACGTCTTACTGCTTTTATTACGTACTCTGCAAGCTGTTGAAGCTCTCTTGCCAGACAACGGACGTCTTGAGTGATTAAATATATATCACAACCCAAATGACGATGCATCTGGAAGAAAAGAAACACATTTACATCATAATACTTACGATGAAAATAATTGCCACTCTGCGCTTCATCAATAATATAAATAACGTTAGAGTTCATGCAGAAAGTTTCTTGGTATTTATTGTCGAAAAAAGATGATAGTCCACCAGTATCAGTAATAAATTTGTCCAGGTCTTCACCAAGTTTCATATTCTTGATATTTGTATAGACTCTCACATCAACATTTTTTTCTTTAGGAACCCAAGAGTCTAATTCATCAGACCATGTGTAATAAGATTTTAAAACATGGTTGACCGCATAGTACGTTTTACCGGAACCTATTTTGCCTTGAATTAATCTTATAGCCATTTTATATTTTCCTCACAAATTTAAGCTTCTGGTCTTCAAAGTCCTTTTCATTAAAGAGAATTTCTACAGATAAGAGCAATATCAACTCTGTTTTAGTTTTATTGATATCCTCAGACCTGAATATTTTTCCAAGATAGGGGATATCACCAAGAAGCGGTATTTTTCTGACTTTCTTATTTATCGAGTTCTCCATTAAACCACCGACATAAATTTTCTGTCCGTCATTAATCAATGTAGTCATTTCAAGTGAGTTTTTAGTAAACGATGGTGAGTCAATCAAAGGATTTTGAACAGTTTGAATAATGTCACTGATTTCTTGATTTAGATATAATTTAACAACGTTGTTTTCTTCGACATCAACCTTGACGTTTAGTAAAACTCCAACATCACGATATTCAATATTTTCAGCTCGTAGACCATTAGCAGAGACAGAAGTCCCTTTTCTTATAGGTTCAGACCTGCCAATTTTAATTACTGAGCTTTGTCCGTCCTGGACTAATACATGAGGTTTAGAAAGTATCTCTACCTTGCTTTCAGAATTTAGAATGGTAATGAAAGAGTTTACATCTCTATGAAAAGTAAAAGCCTTGAGACCTTTACCGGCAAGACCAGATGTTAAAGACGTTATTCCCTCTGTTAATAATGACACTTGACCGCCTCTATTATTGTTCGTGTTAAAGAAGTACTCGACACCATATTGAAGAGCATCATTTAAGGTAACTTCCATAATAGTAAATTCGACCAGTACTTGCTTTGGACGTTTATCAAATGTTTTAATTACATCTTTAACTTTTTGATAATCTTCTATACTGGCCTTAATGATTAATACATTGATACTTCTGTTTTCAGTAATTGTAATTTCCGGGAAGACATCATTCAGTAAGGATTTAAGATTTTCAGAGCTTTCATATTGCAGGCGATAGAGATACACATTTTTTGAATCATCTGGCGAGATTTCTATATTAAGATCATTCAAGAATTCATTGTTATGAATCCCGTGTAATGCACCGTTTTTTATAAGTCGATAGTTTTTACTATTTAGAACAGTACGAACCATTTTGAGAATTTCACTCTTTTGAATTTTCCTTTAATTTCGATGTCTACAGAACCGATAAGCTCATCTACTATGATGTAATTCTCTTTGATAATACCCATCAAGAGGCGAACAACGTCTTTAAGTTCAACTTGGTCAAATTGCATATCAACATCAATTGCACCTTTTTCAAATTCCTTTGCCTTGCCCTCATTGACCTTCCATTGCCAGTTTTCGACATTTTTAGTTTTAGCCGTATTTGTAAAAAGTTTTTTTTCATGTGTCTTATCTAAAAGAGCGCATCCCGGAGTAAAAAAACATATTACAAATACTAAGACACAGATTTTTCTAAGCATTTATAGGACTTTCTTTTTAATATTGAAATTTCTGTAAGTAAAAAAAATCACGCCAAAGATAAGGCGTTTTTGTCATGCTTTTATATACTTCCAGAAACGTTTAGTTTAAAAGCATTGATAAAAAACGTAAATGAAAAGGGGGTTTGTGATTTCCTTTTCCGTTTTTTACTAAAAGATCAGGGTTGTACGATTTCAGTAGTTGTCTATAACCGAACAAATGGAATCATCCTGATTGCCATACGAAAGGCAACCGCAGACATGATTAACGAGAACCCTTCAACGATTTTCAGGTGTACCGCAAACCAAGCCGTAATGCCTGTAAAATTGATTAGATAGCTGTTGACTCCATAAGTACCGTCTATAGTGTTTAACGTGCTCATGACACCTTCAATCAACATATAGATAAGACGGCTAAAAAGAACAGGTAGAACCGTTATAACTATTGTCCAGATGAATAACTTCATAGCAGTAAACCGGACAACGCTATATCCTACCCAACTGCCAAAGGCCGATAGTAACCAACTCAATAATGCAGGCATTTGTTAAACTCCCTTGAATTAAATTATATTCCCATTGCTATAAAAACAGCCCTTATGGCCATTAATCCCAATACAAAGCTTCCAAACAGATCAACCATCCAATCAAGTGAACAGAAATCAATAGTCATGGATTTCCCAAACAGTGTCATGGGAAGTGAACACGTAGCACCAGTAACGTTGATCTGACTACCCGTGGCCAGAAGTACCAGAGGATTAGAGGCAAGATATCCGGTAATTAAGCCAGTCCAGTCCGTTTCTCCAACTTCTGAGACATCACCCGGAAGGCTTGCATCATAGGTAGAACTATCCGCAGTACCAATAGAACCAGAGACAGAACCAACAGGAATAGAGCCAGTATTATCAAGACCTGATATATCGTCTATACCGTCTTGATTAGCATCAGTAAAATTTCCCGGAGGTTGTGAAACCGGAGTTCCCGTACCACATACACCACCATAATCAATACCGGTTTCGTCCTGGTTCATTATCCCATCAAAGCAGGTTTCAGCAGGAGGGCACACAAGACCAAAGTTTAATTCACAAACTCCACCGCAATCAATACCGGTTTCATCCTGATTCTGTATACCATCAAAACAATCAGGCGCAGGAGGGACATCTTCAAGGAATTCGTAAAATTCAACCGGGAAATCATCTATTGTGCCCGAAAATGAATTACCCAAACCACCGGGAACAGGAACAGATTGAAACGTGCTTTGTTGGACACCATCAATAATAAGATCACCGCCAGTATATTTTGCAAAATGGTAAGCGGCGGTTGACGCATAATAACCAAATTCTACACCGGGTTGACTTAACTGTATGTCTGCCCACTCTTGGGTCATGCCAAATGTTTGACCATTCCAAGTCCATGCAGCATCTAACGCATTAAAAGTCGCAACATCAACAGGATATATTTTTTTCCCATTAACGGTACTTGTCCAAATCGGATAAACAAAAGAACCATTACCTTTAACATCAAAATCTACCTGACCCGTATTTGTATCAACAGCCGTTATGGTCTGCATTTGTCCATTACCCGCACTATCGAAATAATACATAACCGCGCCAACTGCCAAGCTGATGGCGGCATTAATGGCAACATAGGCAACCCATGGCGCAATTGCTTCTGCTTTTTTTTGATGATAATGTAAAGATGCAAAAGTCAAAGACAGTGTTAAACCGATAATTAATAGAATTTTTTTGATTTTCATTTTAAGAATATGTAATAGTGTGAATAACTTTTTTAACAACCCAGATAACCGCTAATAGTCCCACGATAGTGGAAGCAAATATAAAAATCTTTGTTGTGTCGATGCTGACTATTGAATAATCCATTTAAAACCTCATTTCATGTCAATAAAAATGCAGGCCAGCCTCTAGAAAGCCAACCTACATCCGGCAAGTAACCACTAAGAGCGGTTTGCCAGTTTGATAACCTTTTTTACTGCCCATATACCTGCAATAGCAGTTACAATTACACCTGCCAGAACAAGTACCTGAGTAGTATCAATGGCTAAAGTACTAAAATCCACGGTTATCACCTCCTTTCATGTTATAAAGGTTAAACTGCGTATTTAACACACACATAAGCCAGAAGAGAGCCACAGACCACACCAGCCAGGCCCATAAGAAAATTCTCTGACCACACACCCTGCAAGGATACGGAAGAGAGAAAAACATGTATTGAATTTAAAGGAGCACGAATTGACATCTGACCAGAACAGAGAAAATTAACTGGTTCCATTCCCGATGACATTCTTATTATTCCATTAATACCATTAGATGTAACTTCTATCAGGCCGTTATAGTTATTTGAACTGATAACCACATCAGCCATATCACCGCAATCGTAATTTGTAATAGCCAAGATCAACTCCTTGTCATTATGTTAAACAACCATCCAACCATCATGGACAAAACACCGAATGACAGTACCAAAGTAAAAAAATAATCAAACATCACATTTCCAGTTACATTAACCGGAAGAATGTCCCACACTCCACCCCAATCACCAAAAGCACCAATAAAAAACATTATTCCAACCTTTCCAATTCCAATTCCAATTTTAAGTTCAAGCTAAGTTTAAGAGGGAGGCTAGGGAAATCTCTCCATGTGCAGTAGAGCGTACCTCCCTCCTAAGAATGGACTACTTTTGTTTACCGCTGTTCAGCACGATATTTTGTGCATCCATACGTATTTCATTACCCGAAGGAAATAACTTGTTGTAATGAATATAGACGGAATCACAGATTTTCAAAAGCTGTTCACCTCTTACCCTGTCAGCAGGGATGTAAACCCGATACGTGTCTTGTAACTCCCTACACATAACCTTTAATCCAACTCCTTTTTCTCCTGCACTGACAGCACTTACAACCATTCCATTAAATATCGTTCCTGAAAATTCCATATACACCACCTTTCATAAAACTAAAAAAATAACCGGATCAGGTAGTTACCAAATCCACATTTAAAAAAGCCTCTTGAGACTTACGAATTACCATTTCATTAGATACTATTTCAATTAATCCAATCCTTACGGCTTCAAGAGCATACTTGACCAATTTGCTGTTAACACCAGACTTTTGAAAACTCAGATGAACGACTTCCTCTATAGTTCCTAACGTCTCGTACTGATCTTCCTCTTCAGGTGTAAGTTCTTCCATATCTTCGCTGCTCGTATCGTCCTCCTTCTTGCGTCCAAAACAGTTTCCAAACTTTGAAACCATTCTCTTTCCCTTCATATCAACAATAATCTCTTTAAGCCTGTCATCTTCAATATCAAGACCAAATTTCATAGAGTACTTTGATATCTCTTTTCCATACCCTTCAGTTACAGGTCTGATATCTGAAATTGTGCCAAGTCCAACTTTCATGAGAACATGCTCAAGGTCTTTTTTTAGTGGGTCTAGAAAATAACCATTGTCTGTAAGACACATATTTTCAACTTTACGATCTATAGCCAGATCAACGAGCATATGTGAATGAACATGCCAGCCAGTTCCCTCGTTGTACGTGACCTCTACGTGTTCAACTCCTCCCCGGATATACTTTTTCCACCATGTCTTTTCACGCTTTAGAAGTCTCATTGATGCCTTGTAACATTGGAAAGCCGTTTTCAAACTAAACCTATTCTGATCATTTGCAGTAACGGTTAAAAGATGAGGATTTACCATATCCTTACCCAGCTCTTCGACCTTGCGAGAAAGAATCGAAGCACGATATGCATTACACACAGGACAAACTCTGTCTTTACAACGCAATTGCGGTTCATACAAAATATTGGTTGGGTCTGTTTTCTTAACTTTCACGAAAATAGTATTTCCACATATACCCATCCTTTTAGCTCTGGAGTCCTGGTCAACTTCACGAATAAGCTTTTCAATGCGAAATAAAGCTCTTAACCTCCAGCTATTTTTAACGGTAACAAAGCTAGATTTCTTCTCATTCTTCACGGTACATTTACACATAATTTCACCTCCAAAAGGGTCATAAAAACGGCCAAAAATAGCCAAATTGTAAATTCTGTTATTTCAACGACTTAAAAAATCTGGTGCCAATTGCTTCTTAGTATCAAGTCATAGGGGTTCACCAATCTGAAACCAAAAAAAAACCAGTGTTTGCGTGCGCTTTGTGGGCGTACTCAACACTGGTTTTTTTAGTTGATATATTATTAATTTTAACTAAGCTATTGTTGTTATTCTTTTTCATTGGTGAATGGGAATAATGAACCGGAGGACATAAGTTGCCGCTTATGTCTTCCTTTTTTTTTGTAATAATAAAATTTAAAACAATTTAAAGTACGTTTAACAAAAACATTTGTTAAGTACTATAATCTCCTATTTCTCTTAACCTAAAAATCTTTACTGACTATATATTATTAAATTTTTACATATTTCCACTGTAGTAGGATTGTAGTAGAAATGTAGTAGAACAGGCCGTAATCAGCCGGACACTACAGGAAACACCAGAATAAAATTGAAATCATAAGCTATTGTGAGATAGTGTGATAGCGACATAAGATACACTAAATCAGGCAGTTATGAAATTTGTTAGAAATGTCCTTATTACGAATGGCATTCAAAAGGTCAGGGGTTCGAATCCCCTATCCTCCACCATATTTTCCTTTGTAAAAAAAGGACTTACGATTTTAAATACCCTAAAAACCACGGCACTGGGTGGGCACTAGAATGGTATTAGTATCCATATAGAATGTAAAGTCGTTTATTGGACGTGGTTAGAAACTGTTTGCTTAATGAGGCATAGACTGATTCCAATGGAATACAGTGTGGAAATGCATACTAAAGGGAGTGACCAGTATAGTCGGTGGGTGACGGAGTATTAATGACTTTGGTGTTGGCCTCAATGAGACGGACTTCTTCTTCCTCGAATACTAATTGTTCGATAAAGTCTTCGTGTAGTAGGTCGTCAGGAAATTCAGCCGTCTTTGGAAGCATCTTGGCAAAGAGCCTGTAAAACTCTGTCTGGTTCTGCCTTGCCCAAGCGAGAAAGGCTTCATCACCCGTCTCAATGAGCTTGCCGTTCTCGTCAAAGCCTCCCATGTTTGCGTAAGCCTTATGAAACGCTGCTCTCACATCATTTGTCAGCTTATTCCGTGAGCCTTTCTTCCGGCCTGTACTGAAAGTATTTCCGTGTACAAATCTTGCCATTTTTCGCTATTCTGCCGCTAGTTTATTGTTTTTCTGAAATACCGTAATGTATTCTCCATGTCATTTATCCGTCATTTTACTACATATAGCCCAAAATATCAATTTGTTCGTTGTATTGCCGATTTTGGACTTATGTGTTCATACTCTTTATTCGGTCTTCTACCATTGCGGCCTTTCGCTAAGTCTATTAAATTCAAGTATCTCATTGATATAACAGGGTTTAAATATTATTGAATACAATTGGTAATTGTTGAATAAATTGGTTATTTTTGACTATTATGGACACTTTTTGGACACCTGAAACAACTAAGTAAATTTTATGTTTTTTTCATATCAAAATATTTTGTTTTGATTATCAGTAATATATTGTATTATTCAAAACATAGTAGGCGGACAAAACAAATATTTGAGATATATTATGAAATTTACAGACTTAATATTACAAAAAATTGTATTTGAGGCAAGATATAAACAAGGCTATAGATTTCTAGACAGATGTGGCGAAACAATGATTGATGTAGAGAATAAGATTAAAGGATGGATTGCCGGTGAAGCTGTTCCGACGGGTGGATCAATGGTGAATGAATTAGAAAATATGTTTTTTAATTTCAATTCTTCAAAATTAGACTTATCTCAACATTATACTAACATAAGTAATTATAAGAATTTTATAGATTATTCGTATAAATTTTTTGATATTACAAAAAAGAATTTAGGTTTAAAAGAATATTCGAGATTTGGGTTAAGGTTTTGGTTCTTATATCCAGTAGATTCTATGGAAAAAGGGCGGAATATATTACATAAAAGCCATATCTTTCGTGAAAATAAAGAAGTTGAGAACATTTTTGGTAAAAAGGTTAAAGATAAGAGTGCTGTAATAGTTCTTGAGGAAGAAGAAAAGGGCATTAGGGTTTCCTTAGCATTAGCTTTAAAAAAAGGGATGGACATAAAAATAGAGCAAAGTGAACCCATGTCAACTCGGCCTCATGAACTTCCAAGAGGGCAAAAGGAGGCATTAATGAAGCAATTAAAGAAAATAAAGAAAAAAAAAGAAGACCCAGATATAGCAATTCTTTTGGATATAGATAATTACATAAATAACCCCCAAGCTGAATACCTGAATAATTTTATCAATGAGTCTATTGAAACTACTGAGACAAATGTAATAAAGGTATTGGAGGATAGAGTATGAGTAATAATCCAGAAATTGAATTACCTACTGGTTCCGATTATTTAGATAATTTTAAAGAAAATGACAATGGCTCAAATCCTTCTGACTTTATTGACGAGGAAATGATAAAATCAACTGAAAGTGAAGGAAAGATATCTGATTATGTTATTACAACTAAACTAGATGAATTATCAGAAACATTTTCTGGCGTCGAAACAAAAATAACAAAGGACAAGATAGATGAAATAATAGAGGACACTATGAACTTAGCCGATGAATTGTTAGAAGACAATAACAACGTTGTCGTTAGAGAAAATCTATTAGGTTCACTAAACTTGTTATTAAACGATTTATGGGAGATGCGAAGCATTAGAGAAAAAGGATTTGCAAAACTGTTAGTGCTAATACTTGCAGTCACAAAGGATAACAACATAGACACTTCTGATATTAAACAACTAGAGGCATTAGCGGAAGTCTTACGAACATTGAAAAGGCCAAATATTATAGACCTTGATATAAAAGATTGTACAAGAATAATGAATGAAGCGTGTTTAAATATATATCGATCTTTAATCAAAAGGCCAAATGTAAAGATAATAATTCAAGACGAGGAAGAAAAATGAGTGCTAAACCGTTGTTCTTGGATACATCAATACAAGTTTCTCGGAAGAGTTCTGACGAAAATGAGATAAATAAAATTAATGATATTTTAGATAAGTGTGACTTTATTTGCACATCATCTTTTGTGCAATTAGAATTTAAGCAATCATATATTCAAGATTTAGTTTACCTGCATAAAATTTTGGTTAATGAAAAGACCTTTTCAGGAGCTTTTTTAAGGACGAAAAAGTTAAATGCACATCCAGATCACCGTAGAAAAATTAGCAATTTATTAGATGCGATGGGTCAATTTTTTGCAAATACAAATTCGTTTTCCAGTGAAGATAATTTTGATAAAGAGATTGCAGAGCAAATGGTTATTTATTTAGAAATAATAATAGAAGATATCTGGGACTGGTTTGAAAGTGATGTAAAACACGTTAGTGAGGATACAGGCTGCGTTCGATCAAAAGTGCCTCCTAAGAAAAAGGGTAGATATTTTGATGCTAGAATACAAAAGTGTAAATCAGAAAAGATCCATTGTAAATTGAATAAATTCTTTGAAGAGAAGCAAGATGCTTTCAAGGCAATACTAGATTATATAAAGAGTTTAGATGATTCGGAGAAAAAGAAACCCGGCGAGTTAAATAAAATAGTATTAACGATAGAGGAAGGATTGAAAAATCCAGATAATATGTGTAATTCCGACCAATGTAAAAGGCTGGGAGATGCTCTAATAGCGGTAGAGGCTATACATTTTAAAGAATTATTTACAAAAGATGTTGACCAATCAAAAGTTATTTGTACACCAATTAATTTACAAACAAATTTGTTAAATTAAGTTTTTTTTAATTTCACCAATTGTTCGTATCCCAAACCTCACTTCACCTGTAATATCTTTATGTGTCCCGATGTTTAAGTTTCCTCTTGATTTAGATACATTCCTGAGTATTATAAACCTCAGAAATGATACAGTTTACAAGATTTCCTACCGTACATAATATGTACTTCATCAAATGATAAGTATGCTTTTCATAAATTAAGTTATTTTTACAGGGAGGTAAAATATATGAACTTTCTTGATTCACTAAAAGCTATATATCGGTCATACTGAATATCATCACAATAATTTTAACAAAATGATTAAAACAAAAACATTATTCATATTAGGCGCAGGTGCAAGTGCTCCTTTTGAATATCCTACAAGTTTTAAACTTCGAGAAGATATTTTAAGAGAGGGGCACGAACATGATGTTGTTAATGCTTTAAACACCGATTTTCACAGGCTCTAAAATAATCACAATATTCCCCTAATCAAGCAGTCCAAATAATTTCTATAGTTTTTCCATTAAGCCATGGCACGTGAAAAGGCGATTGTAATTTTTCTACCCCAAGCAGCACAGGAGTGTGACTTCTTTTTCTTATTTTGATCAAAAACTTATTGCCATCATAGACTACCCTGCCGGGCACATCAATAAATTTCTTAAAGATTGTAGGTGCAAGATTATTTTCAAATCTTCGTAAATCATTTGCTAACCTGTGATAGAATGTATCTGCTATCATTGACCATAAAATATCAAAATGTATCCGAATCATCAGTGGTGAAGAGAGGGCGTTAAGATTGAAAAACGCCACTAACTGTGCAAGCTTGTTTTCTATCCTCCAACGTTTCGCATACACCTCCAAAATACTTTGAAGGGGCAATTCCGTATTGTTTGTCAAAATAAAAGTAGGCTCGCTGCGGCCATGATCTTTTACTATTATTTGACGAAATGAGTTTTTGCAATCCTTTAACCTGAGCTGGCTCTCATAAACTGATACTCTTTTATATTTTCGCTTTGGAATAGGCACGTAAATCTTTTTCCAAACCCCTCTGGGCAACTCCCTGGTTTCTTTTATCAATCTGGCATAACGTTTCCGCAGAGTTACAAACTTCACCTTCCTCTGTGTCAGATCATCGAGTATCCTATATGTTGTAAATTTACAATCGAAAACCAGTGTTTCCGCAACATTCTCTTTTATGCTTTTCCAGTACTCTACAAATTTATTAATCTCATTGGCCTCTTCCCTGCGTAATACATCTGCCCTCGTATACACAATGGCATTGCTAATACCATCAGAAGCAAAAATTGTATTAGCCCCTTTCATCGTTTTGCCTTTCGCTCCGCACCAAACCTTTTCCATTTCTGATTCATCTCCATGATGTGGGATTGAGTGAAAATCCAGATTAATGAACCCGTTTCCATAAAATACAGGATACTTTTTATGAAAAAGCGATACGACTTTTTGTTGTAAGTCCATTAACTGTTGTTCAGAACAACGACAAGAGTATGTACACATATACGTAGGTTTCGGGAGGATGTTTAACCCGGCAAAAACCCCTAACCCCGGTTCTTTATCATAAGAGCCAATATGGCTGAGCCGTTTGCCGCCTATTAATTTGAGAAGTAACATTGATAAACAGGCTTGAGTTGCTCCAATATCGCTTGATTCGGGTAGTTTACACTCTTTTATTAAATCCAGTATGCCGGATTCTAAAATATAGGGGATAAAAAAGAATACCCCCACACTGGGACAGTCAACATGGAATTTCTCAAGCTCAGTAAAATTTAACTCTTGCGTGCGTTCCGCTATGATCTTTCCATCACGAGTCTTTCCGAGCTCCTTGTTCGTTCTACGCTTTAACTTGCCAAAGCCGGCTTGTTTTAAAATACGCTCTACTGTGCTTACTGACAAATCAATGCCATCTTGTGTTAAACGGAATTGAATATCAGGGGTTGAAAGCCTTTGTTTTCTATAGGCAATGATTTTTTTCTGCACGTCAGAGGGAGTTCGTTTGTGCTGTGGTCCTTTTTGCACAACAGGAAAAAGTTCTATTTTTCTCGCTTTTGCATCTCTTAGCAAAGCGTAGATCGTGCTGCGTTTGTAATGATATTTTTTTGCAACCATTTCAACTGATTGCTTTTCAAGGACAATAGCACGTATGGCATCGTACTGTTTCTGTCGTTGTGAAGGAGGGTTTTTAAAATATTCTACAAGGTCAAGGCATTCTTTCATTAGGGCCCAATTATGATTAATAAATACTGTAAATAATAGCAATAGACAACTGTCCGTACTGCTACAATAGCGTAAATACAGGCTATTTGGTGTATGCTATTGCCGAAAAGAATAAATTCTGGCATATTTATAATAATCAGTATATATATTTATTCATCAAATTACAACCCTAATTTTTACAAAATACGTCTGGTGGTCGGAGATAAAAAAAAAGAGGCGAAGGCCGAATAAAGATTTATTGCAATAGGGCGAAAGCCCTGTTTTACAAAGGCCACACAGTGTTACACTAAAATCAAGATGCAAAAAAATAAGCAAAGGGGTAGAAAATATACAGTGTTGGAAACAGAAAAATTTTGGGAATTATTATGATTATTTCAGAGACTGTGAAAATCGGTGTCCAACGGGTCTCATCGCAATGCCAATGGGTCTCTGTTTTGTTTTTATTAATAATTTCATCTTCAATGGGTTTTAGCAAACCGGAAATAAATTGAAACCCTCCGGTAATGGATCCCTGTGAGACAAATAATTGAAACTTCTCCAACTCCTCTCTCAATCTATTAGTTGGCGTCTGCCAACGATATTTATCTAAAAACACTTTTATCCAAAAAGATATTGCGTAGCCACCTCCCGATATAAGCTTATCCGGCCCTTTTGCTGTAATAATACCAGGGTTGCAGTTACAACTGCATGTAGGAGTGTATCTTCTTCTTTTATGTACTTTACGATAAATTAGAACTTCATATTCCACCTCTTCGGAATCTTCTGTACCGGGAAATTCATTGAAGGAAAGTCCGCATTTTTTACAATACTTTTCATCTTCAGCTAAATCATATTCTTTTTCTACAACCGGTAAGCCTTTGTGGCTTCGCCTGCCATGTCCTTTTGTTCCTTTCCTTTGCCCTCGCTTGCCTTTTTTATCGCCCTTCTCGGGACCGTTTTTATTTCCTTTTTCTCCCTTTCTGCCGAAAAGCTGTTTCTCTCTTAAAGCCAACTTGGCTTTAAGGATTTCATTTTCTTTGATTAATTCTGCATTTTTCTTTTTACTCCTTTCAAACTGGGCTTTCCAGTAAGATTTTTCATTTGAAAGGATATTGAATTCCCTTTGGGACTGACATACACGCCAAATCACAAACCCGCAGGGGGATGCGAGAAAGCGGATGAGATTCAGTATTTATTTCTAACATTGAATATTTGTTATTAAAAAAAGGCAGCACTTTAAGAAACGTTACATCACCTTAAAAGTAAAATAATAATTATTCGTTTTGTTCCCTGGTGGCATGTATGGCTGAGAGTAAAGCCTGACGTTCCAAAACAGGCATTGATTTAAGTTTGGCAACCCATCGGTTTGACTTCTTCTTTATTCGTTCACGTTCTCGAAAGCCGTTGCCCAAATGACGATAGTCGTGTAGTTCTACCGGTGGAGGATAGTTCATCCATACCCATTCAGTCGCTACCCCATGATGGCAACCTGCTTTATAAGAATGACTATGCCACCCCTTTAAAGACTCTGTATATAGTTTTGATTCGTAACCGGATATCATTACCATGCATGGCAGGGATTTTATCACTTCTAAAAGTTTGATGTGTTGTTCCAGAGTGTATTCATATTTGTATATCCGAGCATATTTCTTTCTTGTCTCTCGAAGATACGGAGGGTCGCAATATACCAATTCCTTACCTGTGAACTCATAGCTTCTTAGAAAATTAACTGCATCATCATGGATCAGTTCAAAATCTATTGCTTTCTTATCATTCCACATTTGTATTACTTCGGAGTCAATCTCTATGCCAATATTACGCTTTGCTGGATACTTATGACGCATTACTGCTCCACCACCTAAATGCGCTTCTATGTATATTTCATGGGGAGGCATTAGATTAATAAGCTTATGATATACTCCACCTTTTCCGCCTGGGTAGTTCATACATGCAGTATCACCGAAAAAGAGGTGAATGTCAAGATGATATTTTGCATATATAAAAAAAATTAATTAGATTGGGCTTACTTGAAGGGGGAGGGAAATATCTTATGAAGATAAAAATGATGGGCTTACCGAATATCTACAATGGCCAGATTGTAAATTCTGTTATTTCAACAACTTAAAAAACCGGGTGCCAATTACTTCTTAGTATCAAGTCATAAGGGTTCACCATTCTGAAACCAAAAAAAACCAGTGTTTGCGTGCGCTTTGTGGGCGTACTCAACACTGGTTTTTTTAGTTGATATATTATTAATTTTAACTAAGCTATTGTTGTTATTCTTTTTCATTGGTGAATGGGAATAATGAACCGGAGGACATAAGTTGCCGCTTATGTCTTCCTTTTTTTTGTAATAATAAAATTAAAACAACTTTGAAAAACTATTTATCTAACTTCAAATACAATAAACAAAAATATAAAAAAGTAAAACGGTGTTTTACCGTAACTAAAAATATTGATTTATAAGTTTCAGAACTGCTTTTCCACAAAGTAGTAATCTTGCCTTAAGATAATAATCTGGAATAAACTAAAAGTATGAAGACAGAATATATGAAGGATATTGTTCAAATTTTTGCACTGTTTTCAGCAGGTGGATTCTTTCTATACAAACTAGTTACAGGATATTTAATTACAAATCTCTCTATTTCATTGGAATGTTTTAGGAGTCCTGGAAAGCCAGACAGTGAAAAAGACACTTTGGTTACGATTGTCAAATTTAAAAAAGGTGACAGGGGTAGCTTAGAACTTCATGATGCCCAAGTGAAGTATGATATGGGTGAAGATACAATTGAAGTTCCTTTACTGGGGTTAGATAGACGCAGTTTCTTGTCTGAAACAATTTGCAAAAAAGATAGAAAATTAATAAACTGGGGTGCTAGAAGCAAATCATCACCTTTTATTCGGCTTAGCCCAGGAGAGGAAACAGAGTTTTCTTGTTCATGCCTAGTTCCTTCTGGACAATTGTGCCAAGTAGAAGTTGCCATCTTGGGAAAGAGAACTAATCACTCTAAGGTAGGCCAATGGAGAGCGAGTAAGGTCATTCCTGCAAATAACGAAATCTAACAAAACAATTCGACTTGGACATCGCAAAAGCTGCGCCGCCTGTTAATTCCGACGCTACTGTAATTCAAAAATATTGATTAAGTACTGTATTCTCCTTTTTCTCTTAATCTCAGAAATTTCCGTATTAACAACTTTACCATCATAAGGAAATAATTGCGAAACAACCTGTTTCGCAATTGGAAATTGAAAAAAGCCAACAACCTGTAAGCCATTTGACACAAATCCCGTGGGGACACAATATTGTCATCATATCAAAGTGTAAAGATCCTGATGAAGCTTTCTTCTATCTTCAAAAAACAATTCAGAACAACTGGTCAAGGTCTGTATTAACTCATCACATTGAAAGCAATCTCTTCAAACGGGGAGGCAAATCCATAACCAATTTTGAGGTAACGTTGCCGACGCCTCAGTCGGATTTAGCCAGGGAAACCCTGAATGATCCCTATAATTTTGACTTTCTCACATTAACAGAAAAACATAACGAAAAAGAGCTGGAGGACGCCCTCGTAAACCATGTTACCAGATTCTTACTGGAGCTGGGGGCCGGCTTTTCTTACATCGGTCAACAATACAAGCTGGAGGTCTCCGGTGATGAGTTTTTTATTGATCTGCTGTTTTATCATGTGAAGTTACATTGCTATGTGGTGGTGGAACAGAAGTCTGTTAAATTTAAACCGGAATTCGCCGGAAAGCTTAATTTTTATGTATCCGCTGTTGACGAAATCTTAAAGTCAGAACAGGATAACGCTACTATCGGTATCCTCATCTGCAAATCAAAAAATGATACGGTGGTTGAATATGCTCTGAAAGACGTCCATAAACCGATTGGAGTGAGTGAATACATAATCACAAAGAACCTGCCTGACGAATTCAAGTCTTCTCTGCCAAGTATTGAAGAAATCGAGGGCTGAATTGAGTGGCTTAGCCCGAGGCAACAACAACACCTCAAAAAGGGTGAACAAGACACCGCAGCGGAGACAGACAAACCGCGTCGCTGAGCTTCAACATCAGGACAAATCAGAAGTTTAGATTATGAGGGGAAAAATTTGGATCACTTGAAGGTTCACACACTTTATTCCCATCACTCTCACTACACGAATGGCCCAGGAAAGAAATAACTTGTTATTTTTTCCTGGGCCCTAAGCATGAACGAAAATTTTCAAGAGATTACTCGTAAAGCGGTTGGAACCGATATCTTCAAGATCGAAGATATTCAAACACTCTGGAGTGGTTACGGCAAGATCATGCGCTATGGCCTAAAGGAGGGTAAGAGAAACAGCGTTGTGATCAAATATGTCAAGCTGCCAGACCAAGGTATGCATCCCCGCGGTTGGAATACCGACCTTTCTCATCAGCGTAAGATCCGGTCCTACCAGGTTGAAACTACCTGGTACCGCGACTGGGCTAAGCTCTGTGATGACGGCTGCCCCGTCCCCCAGAGCCTCCTCCTTGAATCATCTCAAGATGAGTTTCTTATGGTACTTGAAGATCTGGATGCCAGCGGTTTTCCTGCTCGCAAAGATTCAGTCACCATGATCGAGATGCAGGTATGTCTTAAATGGCTGGCAAACTTTCATTCCATCTTTATGGGCAGAGAGCCCGCGGGGCTTTGGCCGATGGGTACCTATTGGCACCTGGATACTCGTCCCGATGAACTCGAAGTGCTGGAGGATCTTGATCTCAAACAGGCCTCCACTCTGATCGACCAGAAACTGCGTGCGAGTCCCTATCAAACCTTTGTCCATGGTGATGCCAAACTGGCTAACTTCTGTTTTTCATCAGATGGACAGGAGGTTGCAGCGGTAGATTTTCAATACGTCTGGTGGTCGGAGATAAAAAAAAAGAGGCGAAGGCCGAATAAAGATTTATTGCAATAGGGCGAAAGCCCTGTTTTACAAAGGCCACACAGTGTTACACTAAAATCAAGATGCAAAAAAATAAGCAAAGGGGTAGAAAATATACAGTGTTGGAAACAGAAAAATTTTGGGAATTATTATGATTATTTCAGAGACTGTGAAAATCGGTGTCCAACGGGTCTCATCGCAATGCCAATGGGTCTCTGTTTTGTTTTTATTAATAATTTCATCTTCAATGGGTTTTAGCAAACCGGAAATAAATTGAAACCCTCCGGTAATGGATCCCTGTGAGACAAATAATTGAAACTTCTCCAACTCCTCTCTCAATCTATTAGTTGGCGTCTGCCAACGATATTTATCTAAAAACACTTTTATCCAAAAAGATATTGCGTAGCCACCTCCCGATATAAGCTTATCCGGCCCTTTTGCTGTAATAATACCAGGGTTGCAGTTACAACTGCATGTAGGAGTGTATCTTCTTCTTTTATGTACTTTACGATAAATTAGAACTTCATATTCCACCTCTTCGGAATCTTCTGTACCGGGAAATTCATTGAAGGAAAGTCCGCATTTTTTACAATACTTTTCATCTTCAGCTAAATCATATTCTTTTTCTACAACCGGTAAGCCTTTGTGGCTTCGCCTGCCATGTCCTTTTGTTCCTTTCCTTTGCCCTCGCTTGCCTTTTTTATCGCCCTTCTCGGGACCGTTTTTATTTCCTTTTTCTCCCTTTCTGCCGAAAAGCTGTTTCTCTCTTAAAGCCAACTTGGCTTTAAAGGATTTCATTTTCTTTGATTAATTCTGCATTTTTCTTTTTACTCCTTTCAAACTGGGCTTTCCAGTAAGATTTTTCATTTGAAAGGATATTGAATTCCCTTTGGGACTGACATACACGCCAATCACAACCCGCAGGGGGATGCGAGAAAGCGGATTGAGATTCAGTATTTATTTCTAACATTGAATATTTGTTATTAAAAAAAGGCAGCACTTTAAGAAACGTTACATCACCTTAAAAGTAAAATAATAATTATTCGTTTTGTTCCCTGGTGGCATGTATGGCTGAGAGTAAAGCCTGACGTTCCAAAACAGGCATTGATTTAAGTTTGGCAACCCATCGGTTTGACTTCTTCTTTATTCGTTCACGTTCTCGAAAGCCGTTGCCCAAATGACGATAGTCGTGTAGTTCTACCGGTGGAGGATAGTTCATCCATACCCATTCAGTCGCTACCCCATGATGGCAACCTGCTTTATAAGAATGACTATGCCACCCCTTTAAAGACTCTGTATATAGTTTTGATTCGTAACCGGATATCATTACCATGCATGGCAGGGATTTTATCACTTCTAAAAGTTTGATGTGTTGTTCCAGAGTGTATTCATATTTGTATATCCGAGCATATTTCTTTCTTGTCTCTCGAAGATACGGAGGGTCGCAATATACCAATTCCTTACCTGTGAACTCATAGCTTCTTAGAAAATTAACTGCATCATCATGGATCAGTTCAAAATCTATTGCTTTCTTATCATTCCACATTTGTATTACTTCGGAGTCAATCTCTATGCCAATATTACGCTTTGCTGGATACTTATGACGCATTACTGCTCCACCACCTAAATGCGCTTCTATGTATATTTCATGGGGAGGCATTAGATTAATAAGCTTATGATATACTCCACCTTTTCCGCCTGGGTAGTTCATACATGCAGTATCACCGAAAAAGAGGTGAATGTCAAGATGATATTTTGCATATATAAAAAAAATTAATTAGATTGGGCTTACTTGAAGGGGGAGGGAAATATCTTATGAAGATAAAAATGATGGGCTTACCGAATATCTACAATGGCCAGATTGTAAATTCTGTTATTTCAACAACTTAAAAAACCGGGTGCCAATTACTTCTTAGTATCAAGTCATAAGGGTTCACCATTCTGAAACCAAAAAAAACCAGTGTTTGCGTGCGCTTTGTGGGCGTACTCAACACTGGTTTTTTTAGTTGATATATTATTAATTTTAACTAAGCTATTGTTGTTATTCTTTTTCATTGGTGAATGGGAATAATGAACCGGAGGACATAAGTTGCCGCTTATGTCTTCCTTTTTTTTGTAATAATAAAATTAAAACAACTTTGAAAAACTATTTATCTAACTTCAAATACAATAAACAAAAATATAAAAAAGTAAAACGGTGTTTTACCGTAACTAAAAATATTGATTTATAAGTTTCAGAACTGCTTTTCCACAAAGTAGTAATCTTGCCTTAAGATAATAATCTGGAATAAACTAAAAGTATGAAGACAGAATATATGAAGGATATTGTTCAAATTTTTGCACTGTTTTCAGCAGGTGGATTCTTTCTATACAAACTAGTTACAGGATATTTAATTACAAATCTCTCTATTTCATTGGAATGTTTTAGGAGTCCTGGAAAGCCAGACAGTGAAAAAGACACTTTGGTTACGATTGTCAAATTTAAAAAAGGTGACAGGGGTAGCTTAGAACTTCATGATGCCCAAGTGAAGTATGATATGGGTGAAGATACAATTGAAGTTCCTTTACTGGGGTTAGATAGACGCAGTTTCTTGTCTGAAACAATTTGCAAAAAAGATAGAAAATTAATAAACTGGGGTGCTAGAAGCAAATCATCACCTTTTATTCGGCTTAGCCCAGGAGAGGAAACAGAGTTTTCTTGTTCATGCCTAGTTCCTTCTGGACAATTGTGCCAAGTAGAAGTTGCCATCTTGGGAAAGAGAACTAATCACTCTAAGGTAGGCCAATGGAGAGCGAGTAAGGTCATTCCTGCAAATAACGAAATCTAACAAAACAATTCGACTTGGACATCGCAAAAGCTGCGCCGCCTGTTAATTCCGACGCTACTGTAATTCAAAAATATTGATTAAGTACTGTATTCTCCTTTTTCTCTTAATCTCAGAAATTTCCGTATTAACAACTTTACCATCATAAGGAAATAATTGCGAAACAACCTGTTTCGCAATTGGAAATTGAAAAAAGCCAACAACCTGTAAGCCATTTGACACAAATCCCGTGGGGACACAATATTGTCATCATATCAAAGTGTAAAGATCCTGATGAAGCTTTCTTCTATCTTCAAAAAACAATTCAGAACAACTGGTCAAGGTCTGTATTAACTCATCACATTGAAAGCAATCTCTTCAAACGGGGAGGCAAATCCATAACCAATTTTGAGGTAACGTTGCCGACGCCTCAGTCGGATTTAGCCAGGGAAACCCTGAATGATCCCTATAATTTTGACTTTCTCACATTAACAGAAAAACATAACGAAAAAGAGCTGGAGGACGCCCTCGTAAACCATGTTACCAGATTCTTACTGGAGCTGGGGGCCGGCTTTTCTTACATCGGTCAACAATACAAGCTGGAGGTCTCCGGTGATGAGTTTTTTATTGATCTGCTGTTTTATCATGTGAAGTTACATTGCTATGTGGTGGTGGAACAGAAGTCTGTTAAATTTAAACCGGAATTCGCCGGAAAGCTTAATTTTTATGTATCCGCTGTTGACGAAATCTTAAAGTCAGAACAGGATAACGCTACTATCGGTATCCTCATCTGCAAATCAAAAAATGATACGGTGGTTGAATATGCTCTGAAAGACGTCCATAAACCGATTGGAGTGAGTGAATACATAATCACAAAGAACCTGCCTGACGAATTCAAGTCTTCTCTGCCAAGTATTGAAGAAATCGAGGCTGAATTGAGTGGAGATAAAAAAACGATGACTGAATATGATAAACTAAAGAATTCATTACAACACCTTGAGCAGCAGTACGAGAACTATTTATCGATGAATGAGCGTGAATATCTCTCAGATCTGGATAAGGACGCAATAAGTGAATCGGTTGTGCAACGGTTTGAAACCTGTTATGACACCCTCTGGAAACACCTGAAAAAGTATCTGGAAGAAGAGGTAGGAGTAGTGACGCCTAATAGCCCTAAACCGATTTTCCGTTTAGCCTATGAAAACAATATTATTGAGGAAGTTGAAAACTGGTTTGAGTACACACAGGCGAGGATTGACACCGCTCACGACTATAGTGAAGAGAAGTTTATGGCTACCCTGGAAAAAACAGGAGATTTTATCAGTGATGCGATTGAACTGTATAAGTTGATGTCAAAGGAACCATGGTAAAAGAAAGCCTCATTGATGTTGAACCGGAACATCTGAAGCTCATTAAAAAAATTCTTAAACGGCATATCGTATATAAAACCGTGTGGGCTTATGGTTCACGGGTCAATTGGACAGCAAGCCAATTTTCTGATCTTAATTTAGTGGTTTTTGAGGTTAATACCGTGAAACTGGGAGAACTGAAGGAAGAGTTTGCCGAAAGTGATCTGCCTTTTTCCATTGATATTATGTCTTGGGAAAAGATACCTGAAAAATGTAAGAATAAAATCCGTGAAAAGTATGTGGTATTGCAGAATAAATCGGAATTGGAAGGTTGGAAGGAGTGTAGACTTGGGGCGGTAATTTTATCAAATGTCCAAAGTATAAATAAAGATTATCCCTATAACACTATTCAATATTTAGATACCGGGTCAATAACCTGCGGCAAGATTAATTCTTTCCAAGAGCTTTTATTGGAAGATGCGCCAGGTAGCGCAAAAAGACTCGTAAAGCATAATGACATTGTCTATTCAACAGTAAGGCAGATTCAAAGGCATTACGGCTTTATTACAAACCCACCTCCGAACGTTGTGGTTTCAACAGGGTTTTCCGTGATAGAAATCAAAACGAATTTAGCAGAATCATTATTTATATACTATTATCTAACTTCTACCGAAATTGTCGAAATATTAGATGCTATTGCGGATAGAGAGTTAGAGGCAATATTTTGTAAAAGGAGCGACAAGAATAATGTGCCAACGAGCCAGTAAGCCGTATTTTAAAGGGTTTTGTGAAATAATTTACAAAATCCAATAGTAGAATTACAAAATACGGTGCCCAACTTGTATAATAGAAGTCACACAATAACACAAACTACTATACAAGAAAGGACACGCTAGAATGCTACCAATATCACAAATTCAAATCAACCAAAAACCGCTACTAATTCACACTGTTCACGAAGATGACAAAGTACTGCTTAATACACCAGATGCGGAATGGTTTCGGGCTTTATATTATTTTCCCTGGGAGAAACACCGTAATTTCGGTGCTGAGTACTACGATGCACTTTATGAATTTAATAAACGAGAAGAGAGAAAGAGGCTGAAAAATCAACCCCAAAAGCAAGTAGTATTATCTCAGAGCAAAGAAGATGCAAGACAGGAGCTTTTGTTTAATAGAGCAACAATGCAAGTTGACAAGGAGAAGAGAGGTGATGTGCTTTATGAAGTAGCGGCTGAATCAAAGCAGCGGATGGTAAGTCCCCTGAGTATATCTCCCGGGGTAGTGCCATTTCGATTGGGAGGTAAGAGGCCAAAATGTTTTTTTGCGTTGTTAAAAAGTTTTTTGGGTACAGCTCTAATGGGATTTCCGTGCGAGCCGGAAAAAGTGTCCATGTTATTGAAGAGTAATCCGAGTTTTGTGCGAGTATGTGGATTTGCACCGAAGGGGGAAAGGGATGAGTATTGTAGCAGGCATATACCAAGTGAGCGTAAACTGCAGCAATTTGACCAGATCATGAGTGAGTGGGGGCTATGGGATAAGATGAAGATTGCGCTGGTAACTGAGAACATAGAGACAGGTGCGATTAAAATAGAAAAGGAAGTAGTAGGAGATACAACTCACTATTATGCATATTCAGGGTTTGAGACAGTAAAGTATAAGGACGAAGATGGTAAGGAGCAGAAGAAGTCGCAATCAAAGCTGACTAAGAGGTGTCGCTGTCAGGACAGAGACAAGTGTGAACATGACTGGGTATTGGCAGATGAAGGAGCGGGGACAATCGTGAAATCCATAACAAAGATGTATTGGGGGCACAAAGCAAGTATTGTAGGTTTTCCACGTCAAGGCGTGCCTCTGGATGCAAGAGCAGTGTTGGATGGACCGACACATGATGGAGAGACATATTTTCCACATGTAGAAAAGGTATTTGATACATATCCGGTGATTGAAGAATCGGTTAAAAGAGCGTTGTATGATAGCGCGTGTGATAGCAGAGATTTGAAAGATAAGTTTATGGACAAACTCGGCTTAGAATTAAAGGCATCTTTAAATCCAAGGCGCAAGAATGGAATAACAGATGGTTTGCCGCGTGGCATGGAGAAGATAACGCCGTATGGTGTGGTAATATGCAATGGTGGCCATGAGATGGATTACAAAGGAATGCGTTATGAAAAAGAAAAATTCATTTACCATGCGCCAACGGATACAGATGGTGAACCGGTGTGTTCAACATGCTTGCATCAGGTAGAGTGTTGTCCCAATTCGTTAACTGGCAGGATGATTAATATATCATTTGGGTTATTACCCCACATAGACACGGAAGATCCTCCAATGGCAAAGAGATTCAAGGCAATAATGACACGTCGTCCTTCAGTTGAGCGGATGATAAAGCGCTTGAAGTGTGATATTGGTGATGATCGTTTAAGCAAGAGAGGGAATCTTGCGTTTCAGGCATACCTGGACAAGACGATGATTGCTTTTCATCTGTTGTTACAGAATTAAATTGGTGATTTTTAAAGTAAAAAACAAAAAACCGTAGGAGAGGTGTTTTCAAATTTGCAAATTATCTCCATTGTTGGTGCTGTGCAGTTTTATACTGTCTTCTTTTAACGTAATTTTGAAGTACGATTGAAAAAAATTTTTGCATCAAGCGCTTTTCGTGCGAGTTTATGCGGAGGCTCTATTATCTAACTTCTACCGAAATTGTCGAAATATTAGATGCTATTGCGGATGGGTCCACCTCTGCATATCCTTCATAGAAGCCATCTGATATTGAGAATTTAGATATTCTTCTTCCTCCTCTCCCCGAACAAAAAGCCATCGCCTCTGTCCTTTCCAGTCTCGACGACAAAATAGACCTGCTCCACCGCCAGAACAAAACCCTCGAAGCCATGGCAGAAACGCTCTTCAGACAGTGGTTTGTGCCTGCCCGCCGTAGCAACGGCACAGGCGGGGAGGAAGCGCTGGAGGATTGGGAGGATGGACAATTAGGAGATGTGATACAGCTTGTTTACGGAAAAGGTCTTAAAGAAGAGATTAGAACAGGAAAGGGTTTTCCGGTAGTTGGCTAAAGCGGTGTAGTCGGATATCATTCAGATTTTTTAGTAGAAGGCCCTGGGATTGTAATTGGTAGAAAAGGTACTCTTGGAAAAGTTATTTATATATTCAAAAACTTTTTCCCGATGGATACTACATATTACATAAAATCCAAAGTAAATTCTGTTGGTTTATTCTATGAATACTTTTCATTAAAGTCTCTAAACATTGAAGATATGAATTCAGATTCAGCAGTTCCAGGACTTAATACTTCTCGCACGGAGACGCTTGAAAGAACAGGGTAAAACCAGAAACGAGAGTGTACCTTATCGTTTATACTAGATCCCTGTTTAACTCTTTCTAAATTAAAATCCCAGTATGTTTTCAGACCTGGAACATTGGCTGGTAGAAGTCCCATACCAACCGGTAAAACATTTCTACAGCTCTGATTTGGAAGTTTAGGTTGTTCAATTTTTACCACTGGTTCAGTACGTTCAATTTTGACAGCCGCATATGATGAGAGATGATTTGCGTCTAATTGCACGTTGTTTGTTTGTGGAACAACGTTTGCCCCGATGCCATGTAGGTTAAGTTCTGTTTGAAATTGGCTTGTTCTAAACGGATTCTGAGAGAAAACCATAACGGTGCTTGATTCACGCCTGATTGAAGTCTCTAAAGGGGATTTCTTAAGATTATTTGCTGAGGCCAGAGAGCTAAGATCAAATAATGGTCGATTAGTGGACGTTTTGTATGCGGAGTGTATAAAAGGAAGTAAATTACCGCCGGAAATTAATCATAAATTGTACTATTTTGATATTAAGCATACTATTGCATCAGGATAGTTTACATAAAGAATACACTTGAAACAATTCAGATATACTATTAAAATCACAACGATACAAAATATGGGGAAAACCCCGATCAATTAATTTTCGTAGAAACGAAGGAGCCAGCTTAAAACAATTACACATGAAATCTGTAAAAAAAAACAATTAACTAATTTCAAATACAATAAGCAAAAAAAAGTAAAACGGTGTTTTTCCGTAAGTTATAAATATTGATTGATAAGTCCCAGAACTGCTTTTCCACAAGTAATAATCTTGCCTTTCTGGACGTCAATGCAATAGAGTGGCGTTATACATAAAATAAATAAGAAGAATATGCACGAACAGGAAAAATCATAAAGGAATAAAATGGAAAAAAATTTAAAGTTAGCAGTGTTGATTGATGGTGACAATATACCGTCAGGACATGTAAAAGAAATGATGGAGGAAATAGCTAAGTATGGCAACCCGACAATAAAAAGAATCTACGGAGACTGGACAAAACCGCATTTAACAAGGTGGAAAAACCTACTACTTCAAAATGCAATAACGCCCGTCCAACAATACGGATACACCACTGGAAAAAATGCAACAGATTCAGCTATGATAATTGATGCAATGGATATTCTTTATTCAGAAAAAGTTAATGGATTTTGTCTGGTTTCAAGTGACAGTGATTTTACGAGATTAGCAACTCGATTAAGAGAAGCAGGAATGCAGGTAATAGGCATAGGGGCAAAAAAGACTCCTAATCCCTTTATAGTGGCATGTGATAAATTTATTTATATAGAAATAATTAGAAAACAATCTGAGAAGAAAGAAGATTCCATCGGAAAAGACAAAACCAAAGAAAGTATTGACAAAATTACTAGTAGAGAAATTAATTTAATATCCTCAACTATATCTGATCTTTCAGATGAAGACGGTTGGGCTTTCCTTGGGGATGTGGGCGGCTTATTGCTAAAAAAACAACCTAATTTCGATTCAAGAAATTACGGATTTGAAAAGTTAACACCATTAATTAAATCTATTGGTAATTATGAATTAGAACAACGAGAAAATCCTAAAAGCAGGAACAAACTTATATTCGTCAAGAATAAAGAAAAGCATATAAGAGTAACTGGTGTCAAACCTCGATCAGTTATTAAGAAAACTGTATAAGCTCTCTTTGCTACAATCTTTTTAAATAAAATCGATACTTATGACCAAACTTATGAGAAAAAGCATTTATAAACGGGCCTCTAAACTGCCTGAATCATCTCAGGATGCCATTGCTGCCATTGTTCTGGAAAAATTAAAAGATGAGAAGAGATGGGAAGTATCTTTTTCCAATTCTCAGGAATCTCTTTCTGAACTTGCACCAGGAGTTCGTAAAGAGATTGAAGAAGAAAAAACTCTCCCATTTGATCCTGCATCCAGAAATAAATGATATCCTGCTTATTATGAAAAATAAACCAATTGTCCTGGCTCTTTGTACTTTTTTAAGTTTATGGATGGTGGTAACTTATTTATATGCAGATGAGTCAATCGACACATTGGAGCATGCGTCTGACGTTTCTATCGGAAAAGATCTCAAAGAGTTTTTTACGAACATAAACGGTAAACTCAAATTAAATTTATTTGATCATTTTCATAATGGTGAACAGGAAGAGACAGGAGAACAGGATACGGATCGCTATCGATTTGAATTTGATCTTAATTTAGATATTACCGGTAGTATTGGCGACAGCATTACCTATTCTGTCATTCCACGATTTCGTTTTGATAATGTCAGCTGGGCAACGGGTGTAATTGATGAACCAAATGAAACAGATGTAGACAGATTTATGTTAAATGTTAATGAGGCTTTTCTGACATATAGTACCGACAGATTCGATATATCATTTGGTAAAATGATATATGAGTGGGGTACAGCGGATGGTTACAATCCCACGAATAATATAAATTCGTTTGATTTTACTGATATTCCGACTGCAGAAAAGATCGGATTACCATCCGTTTCTTTAAATTATTCACATGATTTGTTCAATGCTAATCTGGTTTTTGCGCCTCTGTTTTCTTCATCACGACTGCCGGATACTGATAATCGCTGGGTTGGCGATATAACTGATGCGTTAGAAAACAGTAGTGGCGCAACGGTAACAGTGATTCCCGGAAGTGAGAAATCCCCTGTGAATAATATTGATAATTCTCAATTTGCAATCAGGATAAGTACAAGCACGTTACTTGAAGGTTGGGATTTTTCGCTAAGTTATTATGATGGGATTCAACAGGTCGGTGTGCTCCGTAGTGACTTGGATTTATCAACTTTGTTATTAGGGTTGCCACCCAGACTCACGCTCTTCCGAGATTATCCGCACTGCCGTGAATACGGCTTTGATTTCTCTACCACATTTAATTCACTCGAAATTCATGGAGAGGTGGCAGGACATATGACGGATGGAGATAAGATGGACGATGATTACGTCGAGTATGTGGCCGGTATCAATTACACTTTTTATGATATACTATTCGGATTTCTTGAAGAAGCAATGGTTGTCCTGGAGTATGCCGGTGAGGCTATTTTTGACGAAAAAATATCAAATAATGAGTTTTCCGGATCCGGTGATTATTTCAGACCTTTTAAAAACTCGGTTTTAGCTAACATTAATTTCAAATTTTCTGAAAATACAAAGTTTAAGGTTTCCGGTGCAATAAATCTTGGTGATGATGACAGTTATATTCGCCCTTTATTCAGCCACAAATTATTTGAGAATACTAAATGTGAAGCGGGAGTTGACATCATTTCAGGGCATAAGGATACATTTTTTGGCAGATGGAGACAAAATGATCGGTTGTTCATTATGTTTACCCAGTACTTTTAACTGCATCTTATTATAATAATATCTATTTCCGTTTTAAGACATTTACTGCAATGAATAATCCTATTGTTTTCATGTTTTCCGGTCAGGGTTGCCAGTATTATCAGATGGGCGGGAACTTTATGACAACAGTTGTCTGGCGTTAGTAAACTAATTGATTAAAGTATGACAGCATACTGCTGGTAGTGGTATTGACCATCATCTTACATGGTAAAACTATTGATAAAATATAAGGGTAAAATATTACCGAAATGGATTTGTATTGTTTGAAATTCTTAAATTCAGATAAATAAGCGCTATCATTTACAGGAGTTATCTTTTTTAATTCTAAAATTTTAAAGGGGACCGTAAATCCGCATTTAATTGCTTTCGATAATGCCTCTTTAATCGTCCAGATACAGACAGCACCTGCGGCAACAGTATCAAATTCTTTACTGGTCATATGCTTTTCTGATTCAGTTAACTGGGTTTCAAACACTGACAGTTTTTCTTCCGCGATATACTCAATGTCCAGACCCATAATTTTACATGGACTAAAGGCTATTGCTACTGCTATGTCATCACAATGACTTATAGTTACATCCGGAGTATCAAAGGATAAGTGCCTCACAACAGGTTGATTAAAAAGTCCGGAAAATATCTCAATTTTCGTTAATTTTTTATCATTTAAATAATCTGAGGCTGCAACTTTTGCCGCATAACGGCCCAGTAAATAACTTAATTTCCGGCGCTCATATTTCAGACCTGAAAAGTAATCTAATTCTTCCGGGTGCAGTATATCTTTTACGTTCTTCAGGACGTTTGTATATTCTCGTGAATGGATTCCTGCCAGACAGGCAGTAACTTTTTCATTTTCGACGCACAGGCTTAATGTTGAAGGTTGCTTTGGTATCATGATTAAGGGATATTACTTTACTGCCCATTCCTTTGTTGTGTCTTTAAGCCGTTGACTTAAAATACGAGATATATTATAGAAAATCCTGGCAGCTATTTTTGGGTATCTTAATTTAACATTATTCAAGCTCTTGTCATTAATTTTAAGGACTTCAACAGGCCCTTTGGCAATTACATCGGCAGTTCTCGCCTCTCCTGTTGCATATGCCATTTCACCAAAGATATCTCCTCTCTGAAGGCTTTTTATTAATTTATCTTTGTCCCGGATAGTTACTTCAATATTTCCATCAAGGATCAAATACATCTCTTTACTGTGTTCTCCTTTCCTGATAATATATTCATTGTTTTTATATTCAGTTATTACACCAAGTAGCGCTACTTTTTTTATTTCAAATGGTTTCAGCCCCTGGAGTAAAGGGCTCACTCTCGTCAACTCCTCATTGATCTTGATTTTCAGTATATCCCAGGATGAAACAAGTTGAGTAGAGAGTAATAGAGCAGGAGTCACAAAAAGATCGCTTACAAGGGCTATCAACATCACTATTGCAGTTAATAAGCCAAAAAAGATTGAAGGAACAAAATTTGATGAAATCATAATACTGAATCCTAGAGCTAAAGCAATTGAGGTAGACATAACAGGAAGTATTTCGTTTCTGATTGTGTGCATCATCGCTTTTTTCTGGTCATTTGTACTCTTCAGATCTTTATGAAAACGAACCATCAGATGTATGGTGTCATCAATAGCAATACCAAGTGCTATCACGGCTATGATAGAAGTTGAAGGATTCAATGGAATACCAAACCAGCCCATGATGCCAAAGTTCAAAAGGATGGGAATCATATTTGGTATCAACGCCAGTAATCCTACTATCGGTGATAAAAAGACAAAAGAAATGATTATAAAAACAAAAACTACTGCCATCCCCAGGCTTATTGCCTGACCTTCAGACATGTAGTCTGCTGCTTTATTGTCAAGGATATTAGTTCCGGTCATTTTCACCTGAACGTATTTTGGGAAAAGTTTTCTGCTCATTTCCTCTATTGCGGTCAGATGTTTGTTCACTTCCCACGATCCCGTAACATTATGCCTGACAACGATACAGGCCTGTGAATACGTTGATTCGAGTACCCGTTCAAGATCATCACCTCCTATCATTAATAGATATTGAGAAATTAAATCTTTTGAATCAGGGATCTTGAAATACTCCTTGCTTCCTTCATTCATTTCGCGATGCATAATTTTGATATAATCAGCTACTGATATTGTCTTATCGAATCTCTGATTCAGGAAATCCTGGAGATTTGCAATAGCATTCATTATTTTCGGATTTTTAATTCCATCTTCCTGTCCGGTATCGATAACAATCAAGAAGCTTTTCCCTCCGGCAATCTGGGAATGCAGTTTGTCCAATCTCACTCGGATTTCTGATTCTTTTTTGAAGAAATTCACGTAATCAGCATCCGTTTTAACTTTCAACGTCCCGATAACAGCCAGTATCATTACTACGATAGTGCCTATTATCATGTAGATTCTCTTGCTGATTGCTACACGACATAAGGACCTTGCTAAGGGTTCCAACGAAAGAGATCGTCCTTTTCTCTGCTTTTCTATAAAACTTTTCGGAACCTTTGTCCACTGCAGAAAACTCGGTATAAACAGAATTGTTACCACGAAGTTACATGTTAATCCAACGGTTGTACAAATACCAAAATCTTTCAACATGGTGATTTTATTTATGGTTAATGCCGTGAAACCTAAAATAGTTGTTAAGGAAGTGAGAAATATAGCTAGACCGCATTTCATGGCCATGTTGATAATTGCTTTAGATTTTTCATTACCCGACTTCAATTGATAAGAATATTCTGAAAGCATATGAATATCTTCAGTACACCCGACAACGATAAGTAAGAGAGGAATAATATTAGATACCACATTGATTGGATATCCCATAAAAGCCATAAAACCAAGTGTCCATATTATGCTGATAATACCGGTAATTACAGGTACTATCACGGCGATTATCGAACGGAAGGAGAACCAGAAAATAATAAGAGAAACAAACAGGCAGATAGGGAGTAGCTTACTGATATCTCCTTTCAGAAATTTGGTAATATTGACTTTTATAAATGGGATACCAATCTGGAAAATTTCAGCATCAATACCAAGCTCTTGTAACCGTTCACTTTCAATGTCAATAATATCCTGAATTCTGGTTGTAATTTCGTGATTGTAAGTGATATATCCTTGAGGACCGGCTTGAATATAAGCATTAACTGCAGCCGTTTTACCATCTCTTGAAATAATATCATTCAGGAAGGTTTCATTTTGTAGCGCGTTTTTTTTAACTTCTTCTAATTCACTGAGTTCTGACGGTATATATTCAATCAGCTTGCTTGTATCTAAATAGCCATCTCTTTCAATAATATTTGTTACCGTGCTCAAGCTGATGACTCGCGTTACAACTTCAACGTTATTTTCATTTATATCCAGTGTTATATTGCTTATATTGTCTGAGATATTTTCGATACTCTGGAGGATTTGTTCCTGAAAGATATTGTCACTGGCTATGGAGACAGTAATGAGGATGTCATCACCAAATATTTCTTTTGTGTTTTCATAATACTCCTTGTCTGGATCTCCAGAAATCATCATGCCTTCACCAGAAGGATCTATGATAAGTCGGGGTATCGGTATGGAAGCCAGTGTTGTCATCGCAACCAGAATGGCTATACAGATAAATGGGTGTCTGATAATTGATGTCATTATTGCTTTCATGGTATTTGCTTTTTCAATGTCCTCCGGGTGGAGAAAATTTAATCAAAACCTTACTAAGTCTCGAATCTTCTATTAAGGTTCTGTTAGTTATTATCCAGTTTAATGTACGGCATTTTTTTGTTTGTGAGCAACATATCAGTGGTTGATTGTTCATAGTTCAACTCGTTCTGTTTTTTTCTTTTCCATAATCTCTTTGCCTGTCATTTCAGCATAGGCAGTATGCAGACAAATAGGCAATACCAGGATAAGGTACGAAAGCTTTTTCATTATTATTCTCCCTGCTGTTATAAAGGTATGTATAAATATTAAAAAAAACCGGATAAATAATTGTTCATTTTACCTGTACATATCAGAAAATGGCTCCATGTGGTTCTTCACCCAATTACACCCCAGTAATATATTCTCTTCAATAAGAAGGATTATATCAAAAATAATTTTTTAAATATTAAAGCGTTCTAACTATTTAGGGGGTTTATGCGTTAAGAGTTTTATACATTCATGAAAAGTACATTATTTTTTATTTGGTTGCGAATTTGCTGTATTGATAATTAAGATTTAATAGATTTAACTTGTAATTTTCATTTAAAATTTGATAATAATAAATTGGCGATGACCCCGTAAAATAACTCTAAACAGGGGTATATTGGCCACCTCTTATCCACCTGTCTTATTGATAATACTTAAACATAAAAGAAGTGAGCAATAACTTGTTCATTGAACACCTCTTTTGTGAAAACTGAAATAATATAAAAGTGATTTAATGGGTTTCAATAAGCTTTGCTTTGTACATGAAAAGTGTGAGTCTTATGTTCTGCCCATTAATAAGAATTCCCTAACAGACATTCTCTTATCATAAAGGAGCGTGAAGAAATACTAACCCTATTATCGTCAGAAATCCAATAAAATTAGATAAAAATTTATGATACAAAACCCAAAAACACCGATCTTATGATCTTCCAATAGCATTTGATTTTCGATTTGAGGAGATGTTAACAATAATGTGGGAGAGGTAAAGTTCAGACCAGGACCAGGGTAATAAATTTTAATAAATCTAACGTTTCGTATCAGGAATTCCTGTAAGGATATTTGAAATCTTGAAAACTATGAAAGGGAGAAGATGGAGGTAGGAATAGAAGCATTAAATGCTTATGGAGGACAGACGTACATCGACGTTAGAAAATTATTCGAGTTTCGGGGATTGGATCTGCAAAGATTTGATAATCTGATGATGAATAAGAAGTCAGTTGGTTTGCCGTGTGAAGATCCGGTGACAAATGGTGTGAATGCCGCAAAACCAATAATTGATAGTTTAAGCGAAGAAGAAAAGGGCCAGATCGAATTATTGATTACATCAACAGAGTCTGGTTTAGACTTTGGGAAGTCATTGAGTACCTATCTTCACGATCAGCTTGGTTTGGGAAGAAAATGCAGGTTGTTTGAAATTAAACAAGCCTGTTATGCTGGTACGGCAGCCTTGCAGATGGCTGCTAATTTTGTTTGTTCGAAAGCATCCAGAGGTGCAAAGGCAGTTGTTGTTTCTACTGATGTTGCAAGGGCAGCCGCAAAGAATACCTATGCGGAGCCATCTCAGGGAATGGTAGCTGTCGCTATGTTAGTGAGTGAAGAGCCGGTAATATTAGAACTGGATTTTGGAGCAAATGGGTATTATGGGTACGAAATAATGGATTCCTGCCGACCGGAACCAGACCTTGAAACAGGAGATTATGACTTATCGTTATTATCGTATCTGGATTGTTTAGAAGGGAGTTATAATGCTTATGCAGATAAAGTAGGTGGTGTCGATTTTCAATCGACTTTTAATTATCTGGCATTTCATACTCCATTTGTAGGTATGGTAAAAGGTGCTCACCGCAATATGATGAGAAAATTCAAAAGAGCGGATAGAGATGCAATAGATTCAGATTTCCAGGAACGTATGAAACCCTCCCTGGCTTATTGTTCAGAGGTAGGAAATGGATATTCCGCATCACTATTTCTGGCATTATGCGGCTTAATTGACTATGGAAGTTTTCACAACCCGAAACGAGTAGGACTTTTTTCCTATGGTTCAGGCTGCTGTTCTGAATTTTATAGCGGTGTCATAACAGAAAGATCTCAAGAGAAATTAAATGAAATGAAAATTACACAAGCCCTGGAAAATCGCTACGAGCTGGACATGGCACAATATGAAAAAATTCTGGATTTGAATATGGAGTGGATGTTTGGGGTTAAGGATAAGGTTGTAGATGTTTCTGAATTTTCTGATTTTTATGAAAGTCAGATTGAAGGAAAAGGCTTGCTTGTTTTGAAAAAGGTAAAGAACTATCATCGAGAATATTGTTTAAGTTAACGTTTAATGCAGCATGCCGTACAACTAAGTTATCCAGAAAAACATATTGCAGTTATAAAACTTTTAAAGAAAAAAATGTCTAAGAAATTTCGGCAGCAACTTTCTGGCGCTTTTGAAGAAGAGACCGCAATGCATAAGATAAGCTTTGCCAAGCCAGGTATACGAGAACGGATTGAGGAGCTGTTTGGCAAATAGGGTGGATTCAAATTCTTCATTATTAGATTATTATTTTAATTTAAAAAGAGAATATGCGGAATCACAAGAGATTTAAGCCCGAATATAATGACTCGGATATTGCTATTATAGGGATGGCTTGCAGATTTGCTGAATCTCAAACTCCAGATGAATTCTGGCAGAGTTTAACGACTGGGAAAGATTTAATTTGTGAAATACCACCAGACCGATGGGATTATCATTCCTGGTTTGACCCATCCCCACAAACCCCTGGAAAAACCTATTCTAAATGGGGAAGTTTTATAAAAGATATAGATAAATTCGACCCTTCATTTTTTAATATGTCACCTCTTGAAGCTGAATTGATGGACCCTCAACTGAGATTGCTCCTTTCAGTTTTATATGAAACAGTAGAAGATGCTGGTTATGCCCGGAATATCTGGGGTACTAAAACAGGCATGTTTGTGGGCGCCTGGACCCATGAATACCGAGATCAAATTATCAAGTCGATCAAGGGGAATAATTTATATAAAGAACTGGGGAACCACGCGTCAATGCTTGCTAACAGGCCATCTTATTTTTTTGATCTGAGAGGCCCCAGCCTCTCTGTTGATACCGCCTGTTCTTCATCACTGGTAGCATTGCACCTGGCTTGTAAATCATTACATCATGGCGAATGTGATATGGCTTTTGTGGGTAGTGCTAACCTGCTTCTGAGCCCCTTACATTACCTTTGGCTTTGTGAGTTGGGAGTACTTTCACCAACAGGCAGGTGTCATATCTGGCTTGTAAATCATTACATCATGGCGAATGTGATATGGCTTTTGTGGGTAGTGCTAACCTGCTTCTGAGCCCCTTACATTACCTTTGGCTTTGTGAGTTGGGAGTACTTTCACCAACAGGCAGGTGTCATACTCTGGGTGCAGATGCAGATGGTTATGTTCCTGGAGAAGGGGTGGCTTCTCTTCTGTTAAAACCCTTACAGAAAGCAATTCAAGATAATGATAATATCCATGCTGTTATTAAGGGGACGTCTGTAAATCATGGAGGTCGTGCAGGAAGCCCTACCGCTCCGCGTACGAAACAACAAACAGAAGTTTTTGTAAATGCCTGGAAAGCTGCAAATATTAACCCTGAAAATATCACATATTTAGAGGCCCATGGTACGGGAACAGAAGTTGGGGACCAGGTCGAGGTTAAGGCATTGAGAAATGCGTTTAAGCAATTTACGAAAAAAACGGGTTTTTGCTGTATTGGATCCGCAAAGGCACATATAGGGCATACGGAGGGAGCTGCTGGGATCACAGGTGTAATGAAGGCGATTCTTTCCTTGAAAAACAGAACTATTCCGGCTATGCCCAATTTTGAGAATCTTAATCCTTCAATTAAGTTAGATGATTCTCCTTTCTTTATTAACAGTAACAGGAAACCACAGAAATGGGAAGATGGGGATGGCAATCCACTTTTCGTCGGCATAAATTCATTTGGTGTGGGAGGCGCTTATGCCCACGTAGTGCTTGAAGAATTTAAAATGAATGGGGCAGAGATCACCTGTAATAACATTGATTCTGATAAAGATGAAATAATACTTTTTTCTGCAAAGACTGAGGAGCAGTTGAAGAATTCTGCAAAACGTTTCAAAAATTATATAGAGGAAACTATTCGTTCTGATAATACCAATTTGCGGGACATTGCATATACATTGCAGGTGGGAAGAGAATTTTTTCAGGAACGGCTGGCAGTTATTGTTAAATCCAAGGATGAACTGGTCCGGAAGTTAGGTGGTTTTTTAGATAACAAAGAAGGAGTTGTCGGCTTATTAAGAGGGAATAGTAGAAAGAATAAAGATCTGAATACACATTCTTCTGCTGAACAGGAAAGCTCTGTTATAACGTCAATGCAGACAGGACAATTAATTGAGGTTGCAAATTTATGGGTTAATGGATTGCGGATCAATTGGCAAGAGATATATAAAAATGATGTTGGTCAGCGTATTTCACTTCCGACTTATCCATTTGCAAAGGAACGATGCTGGGCTTCATCTTCGGAGGTTACGGGAGAGACGTCAGCGAGTGAAGGAATTGCCAGGCTGCATCCTTTAATTGATAGTAATGTGTCAACATTAGAGGAGCAGAAATTTAGAAAAACGTTACATGGTAATGAATTTTATCTTAAAGATCATATTGTGATGAATTACCGTGTTTTGCCGGGGATTGCTTATCTGGAGATGGTCAGGGCTGCGGGAAGAATTGCGAAGGGCATTCAGGTCAAATTGATCAGAAACATTATCTGGGCCAGTCCAATATCAGTGAAAGAGAAGAGGGAAGATGTTTATATAGGGTTGTATCCAAATAAAGATACTGTTGGATATGAAGTCAGTACTAATGGAGGAGGAGAAAAAGTAATACACTCACAGGGAGGTATTATTTATGAGACAGAGGATGACAGACAAACAAATTCTCAGGTTGGTAAATTAGAGTTTGATATTGATGAGATAAAGGCTAGATGCCCTGAAATAAAGAAAAAGGAAGAAATCTATGCATTGTTCAAGTCCAAGGGGATAAGGTATGGGCCAGGCTTTATATGCATAGAAGAGATACATGGTAATGGGAGGGAGGCTCTCTCCAGAATATGTCTGCCGGAGGAAGTTAGTGGGGGTTTTAAAGATTACGTACTACATCCCTCAGTTATGGATGGTGCATTTCAGACAGCAATAAGTATTGCTGAAGATGTGCAGACATTGCAAAAAGATTTATATCTACCGTTTGCCCTGGGTGAGTTAAACATTAAAAGATCATTAACTGAGAACTGTTATGCCTATGTTACTTCAGTAAAGGGGAATATTAGAGGCAACACCGGGATAAAGAAATTTAATATCAGCATTATAGATGAAGATGGTAATGTTTTGGTACAGATGAAGGATTTTTCGGTCAGGGCTTTAAGGCGCGGGGATGGGTATAGATCTGGTGAGAGAAGCAGTGCCTTTCGCGATAGTTTATATTTCCACCCTGCATGGGACATGGTTAACCTGGAAGGGACAACCGATAAGGATGGAACAGGGACAATTCTTATTTTTGATCAGGGTGAGGAGGTTTTTTATAAAAAGAAAGAAAAGAGTTGTGGGTTAGAAAATGCTGAAGAAGTAATCCATGTAATACCAGGGCTTGAGTATAGAGAACTTTCTAAAAACGTATATCAAATAAATCCTGAAGTACAGACAGATTACGAGCGCTTATTGGAAGACTTGAACCAGAAAAAACTACGACCGATTCATATTTTGCATGTATGGAATTATCTGCAGGAAATTAATGCACTGATACAGAGAGGAGATTTTGAGAAGTGCCTTAAAAGGGGTATATATTCAATTTTTTATCTTAGCAAGGCGATAATGAGGTTTCAGTCCAATGAAAAAATAAAACTGCTGTACCTATTCCATAATTCAAAAAAAGTAATTTCGCCTCAAGATGTTGCCGTAGCGGGGCTTGCCAGATCGATAAAATTAGAGAATCCTGTGTATGACTATAAAACTGTTGAATTAGATCGAGGTGAATTAGATGCCGGGGTTTTGCGCATAGCAATGAAGGAACTACTATCAACGAGTAATAAAGACCAGACGGAGATCAGGTATGAGGGGAATAGACGATTTGTCCGGAGGGTAGTTGCGCTGGATATTGGTAAGGGCAGGTCGTATAATGGAGAGATGCAGGTTTCATTAAAGCAGAATGGTGTATATTTAATAACCGGTGGAACTGGAGGCCTTGGCCTGATATTCGCCAGATATTTAAGCAGTAGATATAACGCCAGGCTGGTGTTAACGGGAAGAAGAGAACTGAGTGAAAGGCAGTGTAAAAGAATCAGGGAGGTAGAGGAGTCAGGAGGAGAAGTACTATATATACAAGCGGATGTATGTAAACTTAGTGATATGGAACGAGTGGTTACGAGGACGAAGGACAGATTTCAGAGGATAGATGGTGTAATTCATAGTGCTGGAGTAATAAAGGATAGTTTTATTCTGAAGAAAGACAGTCTTTCGTTTGAAGAGGTTCTTTCGCCTAAGGTTTATGGTTTGATAAATCTCGATTGGGTGACGAGGAATGAGAATTTGACCTTTTTTGTGATGTTTTCTTCAATTGTTTCGGTGATAGGTAATATTGGCCAGAGTGACTATGCGAGTGGGAATCGGTTTATGGATAGTTATGCCGGATTAAGAGAGGTATTGAGGGAGGCCGGGAAGAGAAACGGGATTAGCGTGTCGATAAATTGGCCGTTGTGGAAAGAGGGTGGAATGACACTCAATGAGGAGACAGAAAGGTCTTTACTGAATAAATCAGGGATGAGAGCTTTGAATACAGAGGAGGGGATAAAGGCTTTTGAGATGGCGTTGGTAACCGGTGAGCATCAATTTGTTGTTATAGATGGCGATAAAAAAAGGTAAATAGATTATTACACATTAACCAGAATCAGAGTGATTATGACCCGGGTTTCAGTATAATGAATGAAGGAACATCTGGTGAGTCGGGAGATGAAACCAGTTTAAACAATCTTGATGAAAAGAGTGATGATAGAAAATTTCAAAGTGAGCAATTAATTATAAAGGCTGAAAATTATTTAAAGAAGATTCTTGCGAGTGAGATAAAATTGCCTGAAAACAAAATTGATTCACATGAAGATTTTGAAAATTATGGAATTAATTCGACGATGGTGATGACGTTAAACAGTATTTTAGAGGGTGATTTTGGATTGTTATCAAAGACGTTATTTTTTGAGTATGGTACAATTCACGAATTGGCGAGTTACTTTGTTGCTAATCACTGTGAAAAGTTATGTAAAATTCTAACGATAAATGAGAGAGGATTAAAGACTGCGCTGAATGTTCCGCAAGATATTGATACTGGTATTGATTCATTAGAAAAAAATCGTTTCATACAAAAATATGTACCAGAATTGTCTTCAGACGTACGTCAGCCTTTTATATTCAAAGAAGATGATATTGCAATAATAGGAGTGAGCGGCAAATATCCAATGTCGAAAGATTTACATGAGTTTTGGGAAAATCTGGAATCGGGAAGGAATTGTATTACTGAGATACCGGAAGAACGATGGGATTATAATGCATATTTTGATTCTAAAAAGGGTAAGAAGGGAAAGAGTTATAATAAGTGGGGAGGCTTTATCCAGGACGTTGATAAATTTGATCCGCTGTTTTTTAGAATTACTCCTAGAGACGCTAAGCTCATGGACCCTCAACAGCGATTATTTCTTGAGGTGGTATGGTCAACAATTGAAGATGCCGGGTATGATAGTGATAGGATAAGCCATTCGATGGAGAATAGTGGGTTTGGAGACGTTGGGGTGTTTGTTGGTGTGATGTCTGCTGATTATCAACATTTTGGTATAGAAGAGAATTTAAAAGGCAATGCATTGGCAACAAATACTTCTTACTGGGATATCGCTAACAGGGTTTCTTATTTTTTCAATTTTCATGGCCCAAGTATTTCGATTGATACTGCCTGTTCTTCTTCACTTACGGCAATTCATATGGCATGTGAGAGCATAAAAAGGGGTGAATGCAGGGTCGCAGTAGCGGGAGGAGTGAATTTGTCAATTCATCCCCGTAAATATATCGGGTTGAGCCAATTCAGGTTTATGTCGAGTGATGGGAGATGCCGAAGCTTTGGTGAGGGAGGGGATGGGTATGTTCCCGGAGAAGGTGTGGGTGCAATAGTATTAAAACCCTTAAGTGATGCTATTGCAGACAGTGACAATATATATGCTGTTATTAAAGGAACATCAGTTAATCATGGCGGAAAGACGAATGGGTACACTGTCCCGAACCCTAATGCCCATTCAATGTTGATAAATAGAACGCTTGAGAAGGCGAATATTAATCCAGAAACATTGAGCTACGTTGAAGCACATGGTACAGGAACGTCTTTAGGTGATCCCATAGAGATTACCGGGTTAAGTAAGGCGTTTAGAAGATATACGCAAAATAAACAGTTTTGTCCTATAGGGTCGGTTAAATCAAATATTGGACATTTAGAGGCTGCTGCAGGTATTGCAGCACTCACAAAAGTGTTATTACAGATGAAGTATAAGAAGTTAGTTCCCTCGATACATTCGGAAATGTTAAATCCAAATATTCATTTTGATGATTCACCCTTTTTTGTCCAGAGAGAGCTCTGCGATTGGAATAAACCAGTGATTAATGAAAACGGGAAGATGAATGAATATCCGAGGAGGGCTGGAGTCAGTTCATTTGGGGCAGGTGGAGCAAATGCACATATGATAATCGAAGAATATGATGGGGGTTTTCTTCCGGGAAAAGTATCTTATTCCGATGATAAGTCATCGGAAATTATTATTCTTTCAGCTAAAGATGAGGAGAGATTAGAAGAATATGTTAAGGTGTTGAAGAATTATTTAATTAGGGTTTTCAAATTAAATGATGAAGGAGATGGACATGTACTTGCAGAAGAATATATACTTAAGAATATTGCTTACACACTTCAGATCGGGAGAAAGGCCTTTGAATATCGCCTGGCGATAATTGTAAAAACCAGAGAAGAGTTATTAATAAAATTAAATGAATTTCTTAACAAAAAGGCTGACATTAAAGATCTATTTACCGGAAGTGTTGAATCTGCTGAAAATAGCATGACAGCAAAAGTGCAAACTGCAGAAGAACAAGAATTAGTTAAATATTTATTTAATAATAAAAAGGCTTCCAGCATTGCTTCCTCCTGGGTAGGTGGATCTGAAATCAATTGGGAGGGATTGTATAAAGATCGTGATTGTAAACGGGTCTCTCTTCCTACGTATCCATTTGCCCGTGAGAGCTATTGGATGCATGCTGATTTTGCTGCAAATCCTTTAACATCATTATCAGGCAAAGATGAGGTGTCTTCAGTATTAAGAAGGTAGATCACAGGAAAATTTTTTAAGACTAATTGAGGGAAATGGAAAGTAAATGGTAAATGATGAGCAAATATCAAAAGAAATCAGGTCTATAATTTGTGAGATCACAGAATTACCTGACGAGAAGTTAAAAGGCCATCTTAAGTTTGTTGATGATCTGGGGATAGAATCTATAATGGCCGTCGAAATACTGGCCTCTTTAGAAAACAAATTCAATACACCAATCCCTGAGGAAAGACTCATGGAGATCGCAACTTTAGATCAAACAGTAATGTTGATTAAAGATTTATTAAGTAATCAGGAATAGAGATATAGGAAAGTAGTGTATGAATTATTATTTAGGAATTGATATAGGATCGGCTACGACGGATGTTGTTTTGGTGAATGAGGAAAAAACAATCGTTGATTTTGGTGTTATACGAACATCACCAATACATAAGGAGAATGCTACCAGGTTAACCGAGACAATATTAAAGAAAAACAGACTCAGTCTTAAAGATATCCGCTATTCTATAGCAACAGGCTATGGTAGATATAATGTTCCATTTGTCAGTGAAGCAGTTACAGAAATTACCTGTCATGCAAAAGGAATACTTTGCTTTTTTCCTAATGTCAGATCGATTATTGATATTGGAGGACAAGACAGCAAGGTAATTGTCTGTGATGAATCAGGAAACGTGAAAAATTTTGCGATGAATGATAAATGTGCGGCAGGTTCAGGAAGGTTCCTGGAAGTTTTAGCCGGTGTAATGAATATCCCTTTGTCAGAAATGGGTCAGTATTCACTCAAATCTGAAAAAGCCGTTGAAATAAACAGCACCTGCACTGTTTTTGCGGAATCAGAGGTTATTTCTAAACTTGCTATGGGAGTACTGCCGGAAGATATCTTGTCCGGTGTTTTTAATACATTAGCGAAGCGTGTTTACGCATTAGGTAAAAGATTTGCTTATCCTGGTGAGATTGCCTTTAGCGGTGGAGTCGCCAGGAATGTAGGAGTGGCAAAACAGTTTGAGTGTATATTGGAAACCAACCTGAATATAGCTGTCGATCCTGACATTACAGGCGCTCTGGGTGCAGGATTATACTCTATTGAAAAATATCAGAAAATTAATAATGGAGATAATGAAAAAGTGGGAATGGGTAATAGCGAAGAGTTAAGAAGGTTTTCTCATGAATTTAACTCAATTTTGGCCAGAAATCCTCTTGGAGCCAATGAGTGAGTGAGCAGAGGGTTTGTCTTTTTTGTGGAATATATCCTGTTGAATTATTTGAATGCTTTGATTTGTCCTGGGAGTATTGCAGTAATGTACATAGTACCGGTGTCTGGGAACAATATTCTATACCAACTATATGTGAATATTTTAAGAAGCAGGTTGACTTTACTAAAACTCCTGACTTCTCTGAATATCAGGCGTTTATTATGCAAACCCACTGTAACGCCATGGAAAGATTATATGATATTTATCATCTTGAATTCGGTCATAAAAAGATATATTTGTTTCAGAATCCCAGAGATAACAGTGAACTCGGTAAGGGGTTTTATAAAAAGCAACTTTTAAAACTTATTACATTTCTCGAAACTATCAGTGCAGACAGGTTTGAATCAAATAAGCTTAAAAATATCATAGCTAAATCAAAAAAGAGGAGGAGACTGTTTGAGTATATAAAAAAATGTATTTCATTGGGATTATTTGATTCCAGTATTTATGAGAATTATCTGGAGTTGACGAAAAGCGGCAGGTTGACTGACAAAAAGGAAGGAGAAATTGAGCGCTTTCTCGATGAGGTATCCTCAGTAATCAATAAATATGAATTCAAAGGTTGGAACAAGAAAACGTTATTATTCGTCGGATCCGTTATCCCCGGTTATGAGTATTTTTACGCATTAAAAGGTAAAGGGTATTCCGTCATACCGGTCTTTAATAACTTGACACCATATGATGGACAATATGCAACAGTAAAAGATTATGATGACCCTTTAGATGAATTGGTGGAATTTTACGTAGGCAACGTAAGAAATATAAGGCAGGGAGACAACGCAGAATATTATGAATATATAAAGACATGTCTTGAAAAATATAAGGTAAACGCTGTAGTTTTCTTCAATATTAAATTTTGTACACTGAACAGTTTTGATACCGACAACTTATTAGAGTTCCTTGAAGAAAGCAATATCCCGCATTTAGCGGTTGAAGATTCCTATGAACGTTACTTTAACGCAGGGGTTGCAAACCGTATTAACGCATTTCTGGAAACAATTTAATAGTCAATTAAGGTATTCAAATGATTGCAAAGATAAGTAAAAAAAGCATCCTTGATATACTATCAATGATGAACAAATATCCGGACGTATTTATTAAGGGAAATGCGATGAGGTATTTGTTTATAGAGTTTGAAAAGGAATTAATCAGAATAATACATGATAGAGAATCATATGTCCTGGTTAACGAAATGATTCCATCGCAAATAGTAAATGCATTTGATATCCCTCATATTGTAGATGAACAGTTTGTTGTTTTTAACAGTGCATTTGCTGATATCCAGAAATTCATAAATATTACAAGACAGTCATTCAGCTTTAAGGATAACTGTAGTTATTATAATGTGCTTACCGGTATGCTGCATTCAGGAGCAATACCATATCCCACCTATTCATTAACCGCTTCATTATTTTGTGACTGGTGTGCCAAAACAGTAGAATTACTTTCGCGCAGAAAGAGGATCAAACATTCCCTGGTAGATATACCCAGCGATAATGACAGTGAGTCACTCCAGTATACCGCTGAGCAACTGGAAAAAGCGACTATAGAAATGTGTGAAATATTTAACATCAGATATGATAAGAATATAGTTGAACAGGCATATTACCTTTCAAAACAGGCAAAAGAACTTGACAGGACACTTGATAATTTAATTAACTCTGCACCACCGGTTATCCGTGGAATTGAATTATATAACTTTAAAATGCTTTGTTATCATTTTCTGGGAACAGAAATAGCCGTTAAAGCAATGAAACTGTTTATAGAAGGCGTTCGTGATAAAATTAATAACGGTGATTTCCTGTACGGGGAAAAGCATTACATAGTGTCAGCATGGTTCCATATTCCACCATTGCATTCTAATAAACTATTAGTTCAGATTGAGAAAAAGCATCAATTGTACCTGAGATACTGTATGCTTGCTGATTGGGACTGGATTGCTCCGGAAGATGATTCAAATGTTTATATTTCTCTTGCAAAACAAATTTTCAAAAGTCCAAATCATGGCACCACAGCGGATATACTGGAGAAATTTGAAAAGAAGGTGAATCAATACAATATAAAAGCGATACTGAATTTTCAGCATAAAAATTGTATCCCTTTTGCCGGATACACAAAAATCCTTTCAAATTATTTTACCCGTAAAGGAATCCATGTATTGGAAATAAATGGTGACGCCGTTGATATCAAAGCGATGAATGAAGGACAGTTGTTGACTCGAATTGAGGCATTTGGTGAAAGCCTGGCTCTTGAGTATGAAGGAATAAATACATAATTGAGAAGATTTATACCCATTACTAAGTTTGTTTTAGGGATTTCAGGGCAGGAGTGTGCCTGAAATTCCGAATACCAAATCGTGATGGATATATAATTGTGCTTTTTATCAATCAACATCTTCAATAAATTGAAATATGTCTGTTAACCGAAAACGTAAAAAGAGAGAAGATATTGCCATAATAGGAATTGCCGGCCGATTTCCAGGCGCTGCATCGTTCGGGACATTATGGCAGAATATCAGGAGTGGTACCTGTTCTGTAAGCAGGATTCCTGCTGGTAGATGGAACATTAACAGTTACTTCAGCCGGGATAAGGAAGATCTATTTAAGTCATACTCAATACATGGTGGTTTTATTGAAGGCGTTGATCTTTTTGATGCAGAATATTTTGGAATTGGAGATGACAGGGCGAAATATTTAGACCCGCAACAGAGGCTGTTATTAGAAGTTGTTGCAGAGTCAATCAATCATGCAGGTTATAAGGCAGGAGAGCTCAGTAATAAAAATGTTGGTGTGTTTATCGGTGCGCATAAAGGAGATTATGAATTTGATGGTCTGTTTTCTCGTCTTCATGACGAAGAATCCAGTTCGTTTGGAAAATTAATTAACTCTAAAAATGGTTTTATCGGAAACATGCCAAATATGATTCCGGCGATGGTTTCTGATTTCTTCAATTTTACAGGAGCCTCACTGGCTATATCAACTGCATGTTCTTCTTCATTGGTATCAGTGCATATGGGGTGTAAGAGTATTATTAATGGTGAGTCTGACCTTGTTGTTGCCGGAGGAGTTGAATTAATTTTGTCTCCTAAACTTCATATAAGTTGTTCGAAGGCGGGCATGTTGTCAACAGATGGCAGGTGTAAAACCTTTTCAGAAAATGCTGATGGTTTTGTATTGGCTGAAGGAGTTGGGGCCGTTTTGTTGAAATCATTAAAAAAAGCGGAGCAGGATGGAGACAACGTGCATGCTGTTATCAAGTCATCAGCTGTGAATAATGACGGCAGAACCATGTCAGTCGTTATGCCAAATATGCTGGCACAGGAAAAAGTTATTGAAAAGGCACTGAGAATGGGTGATATAGATCCGTTAACCATAGGCTATCTGGAGGTAAACGGGTCAGGGACCCTTGTTGGTGATCCTATTGAAATCAGAGCGGCCAGCAGGGCATATGGGAAATACACGGATAAGAAATCGTTTTGTGCGGTTGGTTCTATCAAGACAAATATAGGACATGCCGGAACCGCTGCCGGTATCGCAAGTTTATTAAAAGTTATTTTATCTCTGGAAAACAAACAGATTCCACCCACTTTGCATTGTGACAAGATAAACCAGAACATTAAATTTCATGAGACTCCGTTTTATCCAAATACCAGGCTGAAGGAATGGAGATCTGATAACGGGACCAGGCGTGCGGGAGTCAGCAGCTTTGGGTTTGGTGGTACAAACTGTCACATGATTTTGGAAGAATTCGTTCTGCAGGAAGGCAGGTATTCTATTAATAGGCGTCCGTTACCACCTATTCAGTTTAACAGAAAAAGATATTGGATCGGAGAGAGGGCAGACCTAAATGATTCTCCTGTCAAAGCGAAGAAAGTTGATTACTCACTTAATAAGAATAGAGCGTCTATTCATACTCATAATATTAATCAAGGGCACAAATTCCTGCACAACGATACATTGCAGAGAAAGATAGAACAATACATTCAATTGAATATTGCAGGTAAACTATCACTATCTGTTTCCGACATTGATCTTCAAACGAGATTTTTGGAGATGGGAATTGATTCTACTGTTTTAATAGCGCTCGTTAATCAGTTTAAGACAGATCTGGATCTGGAAATAAGTCCTGCATTATTGTTTGAGTACCAGAATATTAAAGAGCTGGCACAATATTTTACTGTTTGTGGTAGTGAGAATCTCTCTGCCTTTTTTGGCGTTGATATCATACAGAAAGAGAATATATACTCAAATCAGCATAGTAACGTTGTTGAAGATCGTTCCTGTTTATCTTCTGTTAATGTTCAGAAGAACTTACCACAAAGGGATAGAGCTCATTCAGAGAAAAAGATGAAGTATGATGAGATAGCAATTATTGGAATTGAGGGACGATTTCCGGAATCCAGGGACACCTCTGAGTTCTGGAATAATCTACTGGAAGAAAAAAACTGTATTTCTCTGATTCCAAGAGATAGATGGGAATGGGAACACTATTTTGGGAATCCGCAGGATGAGATCAATAAGACAAACTCCAAATGGGGTGGGTTTATAGAAGATGTTGACAAGTTTGATGCATTATTTTTCAATATTTCTCCACGGGAAGCGGAACTTATCGATCCACAGCATCGTATATTTCTTGAGACAGTCTGGAAGGCCATAGAGAATTCCGGTTACAAGGTGTCTGATTTTTCGGGAACTAAGACAGGAGTATTTGTGGGTGTGTCCACTAATGATTACTGTGAATTGCAGGACAGGTGTAATCAGGATGTAAACACACATACCTCCACGGGAATGGTACATTCCATGTTGCCCAATCGTATATCTTACCTGTTAAATCTTCATGGTCCCAGTGAAGCGGTTGACACTGCATGTTCCAGTTCATTAGTAGCTGTTCATCGTGCAGTAAGTTCAATACTTACCGGGGAATGTGAAATAGCAATTGCCGGTGGGGTAAATATATTGCTGACTCCAAAATTATTTATCTCCTTCAGCAAGGCGGGTATACTCTCTCCTGAAGGCCGGTGCAAAACATTTGATAAAAGTGCGGATGGATATGTAAGAGGAGAAGGTGCCGGTGCGATATTGTTAAAGCCCTTGACGAGGGCAATAGAGGACAACGACTATATATATGGTGTTATAAAGGGAAGTGCTGTTAATCATGGGGGACATGCAAGTTCTTTAACCGCTCCGAATCCTGACATTCAGGCCGATCTTTTAGTAAATGCGTATGGAATCGCCGGTATTGATCCTGAAACCGTGAGCTATATTGAGACACACGGAACAGGTACGGTGTTGGGCGATCCTGTAGAGATTAATGGATTAAAGAAGGCTTTTAACGAACTCAATAAAAGATATAACAGGGGGAGCGGTAGTAAGAACTATTGCGGTTTAGGATCCGTGAAAACTAATATAGGTCATCTTGAGGCTGCCGCTGGTATAGCCGGCGTAATAAAAGTATTGCTTTCAATGAAGCACAGGAAGATACCGGCAACGATTAATTTTCAGGAACTGAATCCGTACATAGATATTTCTGGCAGCCCTTTTTATATAGTGAAAAATGTACGTGAATGGAAGCGCCTGAATGATGAAAAGGGAACTCCTGTGCCGAGACGGGCAGGAGTGAGTTCATTCGGGTTTGGTGGAGCAAACGCTCATATCGTACTTGAAGAGTTTGAAGATCGCAGAGAAGGAGTCTCCTCAGATCGAAAGCTGGATCCTGAAGAATCTTTCATAATTGTGCTGTCGGCAAAAAGTGAAGATCAGCTAAAGGAGTATACAAAACGTTTGAACAATTATCTCAAACCTGAGTGTGATAAGGTGGATAATTCGGTTGAAGCAGATGGCTCTCATTACATTGGTGAAATCGCCTACACACTTCAGACAGGTAGAGATGCCTTTAATGAGAGACTGGCATTGGTAGTTAATGACAGAAAGGATTTAGTACAGAAATTAGATGAATATCTGGATGGATTTGAGAGCATGGAAGGTTTGTATAGGGGGAGTATTAAGCCAGGTAAGAGAGGGGACGGAAGGATTGAGCGGTCAAAAGAGGAAAGGGAGTTTGTTTTACACCTTTTCCATACCAGGAAGTATTCAAAGATTGCCGCGTTCTGGGTAGACGGTTCTGATATTGATTGGGAAGGTATATACTCTCAAAAGGGATACAGGCGGATACCGCTTCCTACATATCCATTTGCTCGTGAAAGGTACTGGATAGAAAATGAAAGTATTATGCCTGTGTCAGAGAATAGTGCATTAGAAGATAATTTGATTCCCGTTGTTGATTCATCATTTCACGTACCTGGAGATGTAGTTGAATTCAGGAGACAATTACAAAAGAGTGAAGCTGCGATAAAAGATCATATAGTTGGAGGTCGTTGTATTCTACCAGGTGTGAGCTATCTGGAAATGGCGCATGTTGCGGGCAGCATTTCAAATGGAAACATGATACACAAGATGCGTAGGATCGTCTGGTCAGCCCCACTCATCGTTGATGATAATGGATCAGAAGTCAGCATAAAAATATATAAAAGTAATAACAATTTAGATTATGAAATAAGTAGTAGTTCTCGTAATAAACCGGTTATTCATTCCACGGGAAGGTTAGTATACGGTCAGGCAATGGCAAATAATCATAATCCGTATGTTGATATCGAAGCTGTTAAGCGGAGATGTACCGGAAAAATTAAGAAAGATGAAATTTATCGCTTTTTTAAAACAAATGGAATTGTCTACGGGAAATATTTTAAAGGATTAAGCGAGTTATATACAGGTAACATGGAGGCAATCGGCTGTGTTCAGATTCCTGAAGTGACACAGGATGAATTAAATAAGTACGCCCTGCATCCGGCTATACTTGATTCTGCATTTCAAAGTTTTGTAGGCACAATTCAGGATAGAGAAAGTAACAAGGCAGAAATTATTCTGCCATTTTCTGTTGAAGAAATAGAGGTATTTGGGAGTCTTAAAAATAATTGTTATTCTTATGTCAAAGTGATTGAAAATAATCCGGAAAAGGGGATAGGAAGGTATAATATAGAGATACTGGATGAAGAGGGAAATATATTAGTTGCAATAAGAAACTTTTGTGTAATCAGGCAGAAGAGTAGCATTGTGCGGAACGAACGGCTTTCTAAATATAATAAATCAGAAATAGATACTCAGGATAATGACAGAAACACCTCATCGGTATTAGTCAGGGAAGAGTTTCACAAAGGATCTGATGTATTTTACCTACCTGACTGGAGAGAAGAAGAGGTGAGCACTCTTAAGAATGTAATGGCGGTTGATAATAAAAAAAGAGGGACGAGGGGTGAAAGCGTACTGATTTTCAATTATGGTGAAGATTCTGGAATAGGTGACAGTATTGCCGGGGTACATCAAGAACAGGAGGTAATTAATATAAGACCAGGGAAGAAGTATGGTAAATCCAGTGAACATGTTTACGAAATAGACGTAAAGGAGCAGGCAGATTATGACCGATTATTTTCTGCGATTGGGTATATAGATACGATTTATTTCCTCGGAGGTTTATGCAGTGACGAAACGGAAATAACCAATGCAGAAAGATTAGATATCAGTCAGGAACGGGGAGTTCTGTCTTTATTCAGAATTGTTAAGGGTATTATTAACAACAATAAAGTGAATGAGATAAATCAATTAAAAGTAATTACTAATAATTTACAGCATGTAAACAGGTCTGACGCGAGTTTAATCCCTTATGCCGGGTCACTTGTTGGACTTGCAAGAGTAATTTCACGAGAACTCCCAACGCTGAGTATTTGTAGTGTAGATATAAATAAAGAAGAAGTGAACGTAGGTGGAAATGGGCCTAGAGACACAGATTGGGTAAAGAATATTTTCGAACAGATCAAAAAAGAGAATGGTTCAGTCCCTTTTCTGGAGATTGCCCTGAGACAGAACAGGCGTTATGTCAAAGGAATAAAAGCAATCAAACTGTTTTCGAAAGGAAGAAAGAGCTTACCGTTACGGATGAAAGGTGTTTACCTTATTATTGGAGGAGCAGGCGGAATAGGATTTGCAATTAGTAAATATCTTTCAACAGAAGTACAGGCCAGACTCATACTGGTAGGCCGTCGTGATCTGGGTCAAGTAGAGAATAGCAGGCTAAACGAAATTAAGGAAACCGGAGGAGAGGTATTATATTTAAAGGGTGATGTGACAAAAATTGAAGACATGCATCAGGTTATTAAGGAGGGAAAATCAAGGTTTGGAAAAATCAATGGAGTAATTCATTCTGCTATAGTTTTAAGAGATAATTTGCTTTCAAGACAGGATGAAGTGGCTTTCAGAGATGCGCTGGATCCAAAGGTTAAAGGGTGTTTTGTATTGAACGAAGTTACAAAGAATGAACCTATGGATTTCCTCGTATTCTTTTCATCACTGAACTCTATGTATGGTAATTCAGGTCAGGGCAGTTATGTAGCTGGTTGTGCTTTTGAAGATGCATTTGGGCTTTATTTAAAGACGGTAAAAGAGAGGCCGGTAAAAATAATTAACTGGGGATATTGGGGAGATGTTGGGATTGTTTCTAAAGATGGATATAGAAAAATTCTCGAAAAACAGGGTATCTACGCACTGAGTAAGAGTGACGGTATTGAAATGTTCAAAAAAGCGATGGCAAGCAGGAAATTACAGTTACTGGCAATCAAGGCAGACAATAACCTTTTAAAAGAACTGAAATTAAATACAGATAAGATTCTTTGTGAATATGAAGAAAGACAGCGTTCTAATGTAACAGAAATAATAGAACATGTGAACATGATCAGAACTGGAGATTCGCTAAATGTAAATGGCAGTTTAGATGATTGTGGCGGCTTGGAAGAAATCGAAGAATTTGGCAGGGTATTATTGCTAAAGGTCTTTCAGGAAATTGGCATACTTAAAAACAAAGACGAGCTATATGATCTGAATGAGTTGAGTAAGAGGCTTGGTATTGCCAATAAGTATACAGAATTATATGAGGCACTGCTGGGAATATTAGAAACTCATAAATATATAGAACGTAAAGGGCATGAGATACTGGTAACTGAAAAGGTAGAATCACGGGAAACAATCAAATATACAAGGCGTATCGAGAAAGTGAAGGAACGACTTATGAGTACTTATCCCGATATGCAGCCCCATGTCATTCTGATTGATAATTGTGTACGTAATTATCCTTCGATCCTGGCTGGCAGAATGGATCATATGGAGATAATGTTTCCAAATGGTTCCATGGAAATGGTGGAGGGTATTTATAAAGGAAACAGAGTTTCAGACTACTTCAATAATCTCCTGACGAAAACTGTTGAATCAATCATTAAACAGAAGTTGATGGAGAATGGATCTGAAGAAAAAGTAAAAATACTGGAGGTCGGGTCTGGAACAGGAGGCACAAGTGCCTGGGTTTTTGAAGGCGTAAGAGATTATGGTGACAATATCGAATATTGTTACACAGATATATCAGTTGGCTTTGTCAATTATGGTAAAACGAAATTTAGTGAAAAATATCCATTTGTAAGATTTAAGGAATTGAATATAGAAAAAAATATAGAGGCTCAGGGATTTGAGATTGATGAGTTTGATATTGTTCTTGCATCTAACGTATTTCACGCTACCCGGGATTTGAAAAATACACTGAACCAGGCCAAGAAATTGCTAACTACAAATGGTATTTTGCTTCTGAATGAAGTTACCAGGGTACAGGATTTTCTCACGATGACTTTTGGATTAACTGAAGGTTGGTGGCTGTTTGAGGATAAAGATGTAAGGATTGCCAATTCACCTCTATTGAGCCCTTCAAAATGGAGAGAGTTGTTAAGTGATATGGGCTTCAGAAAAATAGAAATAATTGATGAGGGCAACTATGATAACGGGAGAATTGCCTTTAATTTGATAATAGGAGAAAGCAACGGTCTGGCTGAATTTGATTCGGACCCAATAATTGACAGAAATGGTGTTGTTGAAATAGAAGAAGATGCCGCTTCAAATTATCATCCTGTCATGGATACCGTTATTCCTGATGATCAGTTAATCAGCAATACAACCGAATACCTGAAAGATATTTTTGTAGCAGTATTAAAGATAAGAAAAAGCCAGATAGAAACCAATGTAGATTTTGCAGCGTATGGACTTGACTCTCTGGTAACGCAGGAGGTTGTGAGTAAGCTGGAGAAAGTATTTGGGGATTTGCCTAAAACTCTTTTGTTCGAGCATATGAATTTAAAGAGCCTGGCAATGTACTTTATTAAAAACCATAGAAAATGTTTGAATACGTTCTTTGAAATGGATCCAACCGGTAATGAAAAAGATTTCAAAGAAGTGCAATGCAGTGAAGCACTTTATAAGCAGACATACGATGAAGATAAAGCTGACATATCAGGAGATGAATCAATCAAAATAAGAAATGATAATCGGGCTTCTGACGATGCAATTGCAATTGTCGGGTTGAGCGGCCGGTATCCTCTGGCGGATGATACAACTGAATATTGGGATAATTTAAAAAAAGGGAGAAACTGTATTACCGAAATACCTGGTGAGCGGTGGGACCATGAATGTCTATTCGATACCGACAGGAATAAGGAGAATAAAAGCTACAGTAAATGGGGAGGGTTTGTGAGTGATTATGATAAATTCGATCCTGTATTCTTCAACATATCTCCAAGAGAGGCGGCAACAATGGATCCGCATCAGCGTCTGTTTCTGGAGATAGCCTGGGCAGTCCTGGAAGATTCAGGCTATATTAGAGAAAAATTAAAAAGAGATATTGGCGTATTTGTAGGGGTGATGTCAGGAGAATATCAGCTATATGGAAGAGGAAGATCATTGAAGGGAGATGTACAATATCCTGATTCCGCTTATTGGTCTATAGCTAACAGGATTTCATACTTTTTGGATTTCTGTGGTCCAAGCCTGGCGATTGATACCGCATGTTCATCATCATTAACTGCAATACATATGGCATGTGAAAGCATCCGAAGGGGAGAATGCTGTGCGGCAATAGCCGGTGGGGTTAACTTGCTGGTCCATCCTGACAAATATATTCAATATAGCATGGCAAATGTCTTATCACATGATGAAAACTGCAAGTCTTTTGGAGAAGGGGCAGATGGTTTTGTTTGTGGAGAGGGTGTCGGTGCCTTGTTTTTAAAACCATTAAGTTACGCACTGACAGATAATGATCAGATATATGGTGTTATTAAAGGCTCGTTTATTAATGCCGGAGGTAAAACAAGTGGTTATACTGTACCGAATCCTAACGCACAGACTGATTTAATCAGTAAAGCCATTGAGAAAGCGGGTATTGATCCAAGAACAATAAGCTATGTAGAGGCCCATGGTACGGGGACATCTTTGGGAGACCCGATTGAGATAACGGGATTAAAAAACGCATTTAATAAATATACAGAAGACAGACAGTATTGTCCAATTGGATCAGTTAAATCAAATATTGGCCATTTAGAGGCTGCTGCAGGTATCGCAGGAGTGACTAAGGTTTTAATGCAGTTGAAATATCGGCAGTTGGTCCCTTCCATACATTCTGCAAGTCTCAACCCAAAAATTGATTTCAGTAATTCTCCATTTTTTGTCCAGCGTGAGTTAAGTGACTGGGAGAGACCTGTCGTAACTGAAGAAGAAGTGGCAAAAGAGTTTCCAAGAAGAGCAAGTATAAGCTCATTTGGTGCTGGTGGAGCAAACGCGCATATTATTATTGAAGAGTTTGTGAAGCCGGATCAAAGTCATGCATCTTGTGAAAGCGGCTCTGGAGATTCAGAGATTATTATTCTTTCAGCAAACAACAGTGACAGGCTCCTTGAATATGCAGGAAAATTGAAGCGCTATCTGGAACAAATAATTAAAGATACTACTACAGAACCAGATGTCGTAAAAATAAATGGTTCTCATCGCTCATGGATACCTTGTCTGAAGGATATCGCGTATACACTTCAGACAGGAAGAGAGGCTTTTGACGAAAGATTGGCTTTTGTTGTTACGACAAAAGAGGAACTGGTTCTGAAATTAAATGATTACATAAGCGGAAAGTGTGATGTTGATAATCTGTTTAAGGGAAATGTAAAAACATTCAGAGATAAAATAACGGTATTTGATAGTGCCGGAGAAGATAAGGCGTATGTCAGGATGATAATTGAAGGAGGTAAAATAAAAAAAATAGCTTCTCTGTGGATCGCAGGTGCTGACATTAATTGGGACTTGCTCCATGAAAACAAGGTTTGCAGACGTATTTCATTACCCACATATCCATTCGAAAGAAAGAGATATTGGATTAATCCAGACCAGCAAGAGAATGATAAAGATGCAGGCTGTGGAATACCTCTCAAAGAAAGAGAAATGAAGGGGCCTGATGATTCTGGAAATAGTAATGCCGGGATTTTTAACAACAAGATAATAAAGGAAGGTAGAGGATATATACGGGAGGAAAGTATTTGTGAGGCTGATGGTTCTTTGCTGATATTTATTCAAGATATAATAAAAAAGGGACTGTGTAAATTACTTTATTTGGATAGTGTGGAAATTGACACGGAAAGAAAATTTATAGATTTGGGGCTGGATTCAGTAGTCGCAGTGGGTTTAATTAAGTATGTGAATAAGGAACTGGGGTTAAACCTTAAAGCATCTATAATTTATGATTATCCCAGTATCAAAGAAATATCCGTGCACCTTGTAAAAGATTATGGAGAAGCCATAGGTCACAACCTTCAAAATGGGAAGAAAGAGTTATCAACATATTCAGAGAAAACCAAAGTAATGGAGTCTAATGCACATTCTCACTCTTCAAAGTATTCTCTTAAAAATATAGATTCAGGAGACCGTAATAAACCGGGAATGAGTGAATCAACACAGGAAAAGAAACCAAGTGTCTCTGATAGGGATGTCAGTATAGTAAATAAAAACAGGAAACAGAATACGAAAAAATATTTCCAAGGTGGTAAAAGTGGCCGGAATAATGATTCATTGAGAAGGTTTATTGAGGAAAAAATAAAGAAACATTTGTGTAATGCCTTGTATTTTAAGGAAGAAGAAATTGACATTGAAAGAAAATTTATAGATTTGGGACTGGATTCAGTAATTGCTGTTGAATTAATTAAAAAGGTAAATAATGAATTGGGCCTGAACCTTAAAGCTTCTGTTATTTATGATTATCCCAGTATCAGTGAAATATCCGGGTACCTTTTAGAAAGTTATCGAGACAAAATAAGTAACAAGCAGGAGTGCGGCGAAGAAAATGAAAAAAAAGACAAAGGAAAAAATATTTTAAAGAGGTTAGATATACATAATGCTCCTTCCCTGGAAACTATTAAAAGTCCTGAAATGACAGGATTGAAAAACATAAGTGGGCAATATCAGGGTTTATTAATTGAAGGTATTAATAGTATAGACAGCATTAAAATAAGCAGTCTCAAATTTGACGATCCGGAAGAAAATGAGGTACAGATTTCAGTAAGAGCATGTACGGTTGGCCTTGCAGATTTATTATGTGTTAAAGGTCTATATCCAACCATGCCGGAATACCCTTTTATTCCGGGTTTTGAAGTCTCAGGGATTGTTGTAAAGACCGGCAGTGCGGTAAAGAAGTTTAAATATGGTGATGAAGTAATTGCGGCAACAGGAAAATTTCTGGGTGGCCATGCTGAGGTTGTTAACACAAAGGAAGCCTTCACGGTAAGAAAACCTGAAAATACAAGTTTTGAGGAAGCTTGTTCATTGCCGGTCGCATTTATAACCGCTTACTGTTGTCTACATGAAGCAGGTAGATTACGGGAGGGAGAAAAGGTCCTTATACAGACTGCCGCAAGCGCTGTCGGGTTGATAGCTGTTCAATTGGCAAAGTTGCTGCAAGCTGAGATCTTTGGAACTGCAGGTTCACCGGAAAAATTGCAATACCTCAAAGAGATTGGAGTAACGCACGTTATAAATTATCGGGAAGAAGATTTTGCCGAAAGGATAATGCAGATTACCAACGGTTACGGGATTGACGTTGTACTGAATACACTTACTGGTGAATCAGCACAGAAAGGATTGGATATTTTAGCACCGGGAGGAAGATATATAGATATTGCAGTTGCGGGACTGAGAGCATCCAGGTCATTTGATCTATCAAATATGGTTAACAATCAAACTTTTTCAAGTATCGATTTAAGAAAGGGGAAGCTGGAGAAACCTGAGGATAAGCTCGAAATAATGTTGAGAATGCTTGATGATGGATTAATCAAACCTGTTGTTTCCAGGATATTGCCATTCAGTGAAATTAATAAGGCTTACAATGACATTGAAAAACGCAAGAATATTGGAAGAGTTGTTTTGTCCGTACCTGCCAGGGTGTTCCAGCCATCGGATGATCTGATATTTAAAAAAGGAACTGAAACCATTCCACAAAATAAGAAGGAAACTTATTCTGCTGGGAATAAAAACAGAAAAGAGATTGCTGTTATTGGTATATCAGGAAGGTTTGCAGGTTCTGATACTATTGATGAATATTGGGAAAACCTGCTAAATGGTTTAAGTTGTATTACAGAGGTTTCAGCTGCAAGATGGAATATAGATGAATTTTATGACACGGATCAGTCAAAACCGAATAAGAGTTACAGTAAATGGGCTGGTTGCGTAAGGGATATAGATAAATTTGAACCTTCTTTTTTTGAGATATCTCGAAAGGAGGCGGAGTTACTGGATCCGCAGCAGAGGATATTTTTAGAGGAGACATGGAATGCGTTAGAAGATGCCGCATATTCAGATAGTATGTTATCAAACAGAAAATGTGGGGTTTTTGTGGGTGTAGGAGGTAGTGAATACGAAAAAATGTTGAAACGGGAAGGGATGCAGCCTGATGCCTATACGCTTACCGGAAATACCTCTTCAATCCTGACTTCACGCATTGCGTATATACTTAATTTAAAAGGACCAAGCATTGCCATAGATACTGCCTGCTCATCGTCCCTGGTGGCTATTCATCTTGCGTGTGAGAGTATTATCAGAGGTGAATGCGATATGGCACTTGCAGGTGGCGTCTATGTTATGGTAATGCCGGATATGCACATTATGATGAGTAAAGCGGGAATGCTATCTCCTGATGGCAGGTGTAAAACCTTTGATAATTCTGCGGATGGATTTGTACCGGGGGAGGGTGTAGGTGTAGTTGTTCTCAAGTTACTTGAAAAAGCAAAAGCAGACGGAGATCATATTTATGGTGTAATAAAGGGCAGTGGTATAAATCAGGACGGTTCAACAAATGGAATTACAGCTCCGAATACACATTCTCAGACTGAGTTGGAATTAGAGATATACAGAAAATCAGGAATTAATCCTGAAACTATCGGGTATGTTGAAGCACATGGAACAGGGACAAAGCTTGGAGACCCAATTGAAATTGAAGCTCTGAAAAAGGCTTTCAGTGAATATACAGGGAAAAAACAATATTGTGGAATAGGATCGGTAAAGCCGAATATTGGGCACACGTTAACTGCGGCGGGAGTCGCGAGTGTCCTTAAGGTTCTTTTGTCTCTAAAGCACAAAAAACTACCTCCGACTATACATTTTAATGAAGAAAACGACCATATTGACTTTGCGGACAGCCCTTTTTATGTTAATGACAAAGTGCGGGAATGGAAAGCAATAGATGGTATACCCAGAAGGGCAGCAGTTAGTTCATTTGGTTATAGTGGTACAAACTGTCATATGGTTATTGAAGAATCACCTGTTGTTGAAAGCCATATAACGGAAAGCATGCCTTATTATTTGATAACTATTTCTGCCAGAACAGAAAATTCACTTAATAAAAAGTTAAAAGATTTAAAAGGATGGGTAAAAACTACAGGGAAAAATTGTGACTTACGTGATATCAGTTATACGCTGAATGCCGGAAGGAGTCACTTTAGTGAACGTACGGCTTTTGTCGTAAAAGATATAGGGGATATGGTCGGAAAGATAGAAGCGGTTATGGCAAATGGAAATTCCGAAGATTGCTATAAAGGATCTAAAAACGGAAAATCGGATTATATTGATTCTCGGAATCAGGAATCAACATACAGATTGATTGAAGAACTACAAGGTATTGAATCAAATAGTGATGCCTATAAAGAGAATCTATCAAAACTGGCAAATTTGTTTATACAGGGTCTAGATATAGACTGGTATGCATTCTATAGAGGTAGTAAATGTAATCGTATATCACTTCCAACCTATCCATTCATGCGGGAAAGGTTTTGGGCTGAGAATGTACATGATCCTGCTGAACAATTGACGAAAGACAGTGAGGTAGATGCAAAACAGTCAAGCAGCAGGCTTGAAAGTAACAGAGAAGATTTGATGGCTATATTGAAAAAACTGGAAGAAAAAAGCATTTCTGCTGATGATGCGGATAGATTAACGTTTGTAAGAGCACAGAAAGGAACGTCTCCGTATGCGTAGAGATGAGGATGGTAAAGAAATTAAGCTGACTGACAAGAAGCAGATATTTAAACTGGTTGAAGATCAGCAGATAAATGCTGATGACGCCATGGAGTTATTAGATAAGCTTCAGAATCATAATAAGGTTGTTATTTATACCAGTTCAATTACAGAAGGTCATAAGCTCAAATGTGGTAATTCCGGAAAAGTTAATAAGAATGAGGAAAAAACGGTCAGTAATGATGTTACTGTTAAAGAGAAAAATGATGTCAGCCGTGTACCATGTGCATCCAATATAAATCAGAACAGGCTAATGCAGGAGACTCTTAATTATTTGAAGAATCTGCTTTCAAGTGAATTACGACAGCCGAAAGCAGATCTTGATATTTTTGAAGATCTTGGAGGGTTTGGGCTGGATTCAATTGTAATCAGAAGAGTGAATATTGAGCTGGAAAATACATTCGGACCTTTGTCCAGTACCTTATTTTTTGAATATACCAATATAAACGATCTGGCAGATTATTTTATGGGAAATCACGGGGATAAATTAAATGAAATTTTCTGCATAAATGGAAATGAGACAATCTCTATTTCTGATTCAGAAAATGATATTAGTGGAAATATTGAGTCAAAAGCTGGTACCGGTTTTGTTGATGACGAAAAATACAAACCGGTTGCTGTAAAGTATGAAACTAAAAAGTACAGGAATGAGGATATAGCCATAATCGGTGTTTGCGGAAGGTACCCCGGGGCAGATAATCTTGATGAATTCTGGGAAAATCTGAAGAATGGTATAGATTGTATTACTGAGATTCCAGCTGAACGATGGGACTATAGCAGGTTTTATGATCCTGATAAGAAAAAGTCAGATAAGAGCTGTTGCAAATGGGGAGGGTTCATTACAGATGTAGATAAATTTGATCCTCTTTTCTTTAATATTTCACCCCGCGAAGCAGAATTGATGGACCCCCAGGAAAGACTGTTTCTGGAGACTGTATGGTCAACAATTGAAGATGCCGGTTATTCAAGTAAAAGTATAAAAGATTCAGGTGAAAGAGTTGGTGTATTTGCAGGAATTACGTGGGGCAGTTATCAGTTACTTGGAGCAGAAGAGTGGAATAAAGGGAATATGGTCATTCCAAAATCTCTCTATTGGTCACTGGCAAACAGGGTTTCCTATTTTTTTGATTTTCAGGGACCCAGCATGCCGGTTGATACAGCTTGTTCGTCATCGCTTACTGCCATACATATGGCCTGTGAAAGTATTAAAAGAGGTGAGTGTAAAGCAGCCATTGCAGGAGGTGTGAATTTATATCTTCACCCCTCAAAGTATATCAGTATGAGTCAGATGAAATTTGTTTCAAGTGACGGTAAATGTCGGAGCTTTGGTGAAGGTGGCGATGGATATGTTCCTGGAGAGGGAGTTGGAGCGATATTTTTAAAACCTCTTAAAGATGCTGTTGCGGATGGAGACCAGGTATATGCCATTATTAAGGGCACCTCAATTAATCACGGGGGAAAGACGAACAGCTATACGGTGCCTAATCCTAACGCACAGGCAGATCTTGTCTCAGATGCAATAGGAAAAGCTGATATTAATCCCAGAACAATCAGTTATATAGAAGCTCATGGTACCGGGACATCTTTAGGTGATCCAATTGAGATTACAGGTTTGAAGAAATCATTTACGAAGCATACGAACGATAAACAGTTTTGTGCTATTGGATCAGTAAAATCTAATATTGGACACCTGGAGTCAGCCGCTGGTATTGCGGCACTGACAAAAGTCTTATTGCAGATAAAACACGGACTGCTGGTACCTACATTACATTCAGATAAAATAAATCGTGATATAAATTTTGAGGATTCCCCATTTTACCTGCAACATACGTCAGGTATTTGGGAACGGCCAAATATAAAAGATAATATAAAAAATGAAATGAAAGAATATCCCAGAAGGGCTGGAATCAGCTCATTCGGGGCTGGGGGTGCTAACGCACACATAATAATTGAAGAGTTTAATGAAAATGATTATATTCCTGCCAAAGAGAACAGACGTATCAGTAAACCAGAAATAGTAATTCTTTCTGCCAGAAACACTGAATGTCTCAGTAAATATGCAGAAAGTTTAAGAGATTATGTCAAATCGGATATTGCTAAGGTAGATGGATCAGGAGTAGCAGGAAGTCCTCGGTATCTTGGAGACATTGCGTATACATTGCAGACGGGGCGAGATGCATTTGATGAGAGGCTTGCGGTAGTGGCAGAGAGTTGTGATGAGTTGGTGCGTAAGCTGGATGATTATTTGAATGGGGCAAAGGGTATAGAGGGCGTGTATAGAGGACGTGTAAAGTCGGGTGGAAGTCCTGAGGGCTGGCTGGGTGGTACGAAGGAGGAAAAGGATTTTGTTTTACAGCTTTTTAACGCCCGGAGATACTCTAAGATTGCTGCATTCTGGGTAGAGGGGGCTGAGATCGATTGGGAAGTATTCAACCGTAATAAGGGATTCAGGCGTATATCACTGCCCACGTATCCCTTTGCCCGTGAGAGGTATTGGATATCAACATCTGATGCCAGTGGCAAGATGGATACCGGCATAGTAAGGGGGCTTCATCCCCTGGTAGACGTGAACGAATCGACATTAGAGGAAGAGCGGTTCAGGAAGAGTTTTACGGGCAGTGAATTTTATCTAAAGGACCATGTAGTTGCGGGTAAGGAGACCTTGCCGGGAGTTGCGTATATTGAGATGGCGAGGGCTGCAGGAGAGATTGCTAAGGGATCTCCGGTAACGAGTATAAGAAACATAGTCTGGGCAAGTCCCATAACAATTGACTCAAAGAATAGAGAGGGACGGGAGGTAATCATCAGCATATACCCGGGTGACAGTACTATCGGTTTTGAGGTGAGCACGGAACAGGAAGGTGGCGGTAAGATAGTGCACACACAGGGAAAGATTGCTTATGGTCCGGGTGATAACAGGCAGGTGGATCTTCAGACAGGCGAGAAGGAATTTGCTATTGAGGTGATAAAGGGCAGATGTACGGCTATAAAGAAGCGGGAGGATATCTATAGGAGGTTCAAGGCAGCGGGCATCAGCTACGGTACGGGATTTCAATGTATAGAGGAGATACGTAGTAATGGTAGAGAAGCGCTTTCGAGGATAAAGATTCCGGAGGTTGTGAAAAGTGGTGTTGGTGACTACGTACTGCATCCTTCGCTCATGGATGGGGCGTTACAGTCAGTAATGGGATTGGCAGAGGATGACGAAGCGTTTCAGAGTGGATTCTATCTGCCTTTTGCCCTTGGCGGGGTTGAGATAATAAGGCCGTTGACGGAAAGCTGTTATGCTTACGTGACAATAGGAGATGGTGATAAGAAAGCAGGTTTCGGTGTAAAGAGATACGATATAAGTATACTGGATGAATCGGGCGAAGTGCTGGTACGGCTTAAGGGTTTTTCGGTAAGGGCCTTACGTGGCGGCGATCTGAACAAGAGAATCTCTGTGGAGGTAGTGGAGAGCAATGAACGATATTATCACCCTGTATGGGAAAGGGTTGAGCTGACAGGTACAGGAGAAAGCCGAGAGACCGGTACAATATTGCTGCTTGACCGTGGTGAAAAAGAAAAGGGTGGGCAGTGGTTAAATAGAGAGGAGATAGTCAAAGGTGGAAAAATAATCCATGTCATACCCGGTACTGCATATAAAAAGCTGGCAGCGAATAGATACGAAATAGATCCGGAGTCTTCAGAGGATTATGAGAAGTTGTTTAAAGAGCTGGGAGTAAGAGGGTTAATGCCTGCCTCTATTTTACATACATGGAATTATGTAAAGGAAGCTGGCGGTCTTCCGAATAGTAAAGAAGCGTTGGATAGCAGCCTGAAGATGGGGATATATGCAGTGTTTAACATAAGCAATGCAATGATGAAGTGTAAGATTAAGGAGAGAGTAAGGCTGTTATATCTATTCGATAGTACAAAGGGCGGGGTACAGCCTCAGGATGCTGCTTTAGGTGGTTTTGCAAAGACGATAAGACAGGAGAATCCGAAGTTTGACTACAGAACCATACAGATAGACTCTGCGGAAGCTGATTCTGTTGTATTGGATTGGGTAGTCAGGGAACTGCAAACTGAAGAAAACCAAGACCATGTTGAGGTTCTTTACCGGGATAACGAGAGATATGTGAGGAAGGTGGAAGAGTTCGTACCGGAAAAGATTGAAAAGAGAGAAAAGAGCGGTAAGGAGAGTACCATACCCGCAAGTGTTCCGTTAAAAGAAAACGGGGTGTACGTGATAACAGGTGGTGCCGGAGGGTTGGGGCTTATCTTTTCGAGGTATTTATCAGAGAAATACCGGGCAAAGCTGGTGTTAACGGGCAGGTCTGAGGTGGATGAAGAGATAGGGGAGAAACTGAAGGGTATAGAGGAGTTGGGTGGAGAAGTCGTCTATCTACAGGCGGATGTATGCAGTAATACAGATATGGAGAAAGTGGTAAGGGAGGCGAAACAGAGGTACGGGAGTGTAGACGGAGTGATCCATGGTGCGGGGGTGATAGAAGATGTCTTTGTCATGAAGAAGGATAAGGGGAGTTTTGAGAGGGTGCTTGGCCCCAAGGTGTATGGATTGTTGAATCTTGATCGGGTGACAGTGGAAGAGGAACTTGACTTTTTTGTGATGTTTTCATCACTTGCTTCTGTGATAGGCAATATTGGGCAGAGTGATTACGCGAGCGGCAACAGGTATATGGATAGTTACGCTGAGTTAAGGGAGCGATTGAGAGGGGAAGGTAAGAGAAGTGGAGTGAGCCTGTCGATTAACTGGCCGTTATGGAAGGATGGAGGGATGAGGCTCCATGAAGAATCTGAGCGGATGTTGTTCAAGATATCCGGGATGAAGCCGTTGGGGAGTGAAGCAGGTATCAGGGCCTTTGAGTGTGCGTTGGCCAGCGGTAAAAGTCAGTGTATTGTTATTGATGGAGAGAGAGAAAAGGTAAACAGGTTGCTGCAGATTTCTGAGAGTGCCGGTATAGCGGTGGAGGAAGCGACTGAAGATTCCGGAGCATTTTCTGAAACAGGGATAAAGGATGATGATCTGAAAGGTCGTGTACAGCAGGAGATGATTGGTCTGTTGTCAGAGCAGCTGAAGGTAGAGAAGTCGGAAATTGATATCGATGCAGATATAAGTGAATACGGAGTAGACTCCATAATGATCATGAATATGATGAATGAGATGGAGCAGAGGTATGGGAAGGTTGTGGAGGCGTCAGTGATCATGGAGCATCCGACGGTAAGCAGTATGTCTGATTATCTGATAGAAAAGAAGATTATCCCGCTGGAGAGGATTTTTGGTACTACGGAAGATACTAAGATCGAGGTTGTAGCAGAAGGAGATATTAACAGACTGAAAGAGGAAGCAGTTATCTTGCCGATAAAGAGGACTCAGAGGCCGAGGTTTGTGGATTCAAAGTCAGTGGGTGTTAAGGGTATTGCCAGGCCTGAAGGTGGTCCTGAGTCTGGAAAAATAGCGATAATCGGTATGTCGGGCTGTTTTCCCGGTTCAAAGGATTTAGAAAGATTCTGGGAGAATCTGAGGGATGGTAAAGATCTGATAATGGATGTGCCAGAGCAGAGGTGGAATATTGAGGAATATTTCAGTCTGGATAAGGCGGCTTTTAACAAGGCGTATTCGCGGTGGGGAGGGTTTATAGAAGATATAGAGATGTTTGATGCCGGGTTTTTCGGCATAAGTGAATCAGATGCAGCAGGGATTGATCCGCAGCACAGGATTCTGCTTGAGAGGACACAGGAGTTACTGGACAGATGCGGATACACGAAAGATGAGATGAGCAGGAGCAGGACGGGGGTGTATATTGGAGGTGGTAGCAGTAAATACAATTCGATGGGTGAGTTTTCAGGAGATCAGGCTGGTAATATAGTGGTAAACCTGATACAGAACATGATGGCAGCGAGGATATCAGATTTTTATGATTTGAGGGGGCCGTCGTTGACGATGGATACGGCGTGCTCATCGTCGCTGGTTGCAATACATAATGCGTGTCAGTGTCTCAGGGGCGGAGAGATAGAGATGGCGATAACGGGAGGAGTGGAACTGCTGTTAGATTCATCAGGACATGTAGCGTTCAGTCAGGCGAAGGTGTTATCAGATGATGGTGTGTCGCATGTGTTTGATAAGAAGGCGAACGGGTTTGTACTGGGAGAGGGGTCAGGGCTGGTGCTGTTAAAGAGGCTGGAGAATGCGATACGGGATGGAGATCAGATAGACGGTGTGATATTGGGGTCCGCGGTGAACAATGATGGACATACGATGGGGTTAACGACACCTAATCTTGAGGCACAGAGAGAGGTGATAGAGGAGGCGATCAGCAATAGTGGGGTGAGTCCGGATAGTATCAGTTATCTTGAGGCGCATGGTACGGGTACGTTGCTGGGAGATCCTATAGAGATCAAGGCGGCAACGCAGGTGTACAGGAAGTATACGCAGGGGAGACAGGTATGCGGGGTGGGTTCGGTAAAGTCAAATATAGGTCATTTGTTACGGGCTGCGGGGGTTGCGAGTTTTATAAAGGTGGTACTGGCGCTGAAGCACAGACAGATACCGCCGACGCTTCATTGTGAGGATCCGCATCCCAGGTTCAGGTTTGATGAGTCGCCATTTTATCCGGTAACAGAGTTAGAGGAGTGGAGGCAGAGGGAAGGAGTGAGGAGGTCTGGGATTTCGTCGTTTGGATTTGGTGGAACGAACTGTCACATGATAGTGGAGGAGTTTGATAATGAGAAGAGGGGTTATAAACCGGAAAGAAATCCACTGCCGCTTACTCAGTTCCATAAGAAAAGATACTGGATCGGTAATGAATATGACGATAGCAATACTATAGGTTTTGATGAACAAATGAATAGCCTCAACACAGTCTATACACAAGAATTTACCTATAATGAATTGTTATTGAAAGATCATACGGTATTTGATGAGCAGGTGCTTCTGGGTGTTACCCATTGCAGCATGGTAATAGATGCTGCACGTTTATACAGACCAGGTAAAGGATTAATACAGATAAAAAGACTATTGTTGTTAGACCCGGTTAAGGTTTTTCCTGGTGAGACAGTTACCGTTAATATTGATTTTAAAGAAGATGATGGCAGTATCCATTTTTACAGTAAATATTTTAAGGCCTCAGATAGTCGTCAGCATGAATCGGCAAACGGTGAATTAATTTACGATGCTGGTATTAAGGATGCTGAAAGTATAAATATCAGTGAAATTATGAAGAATGCAAAAAAGACTATTTCAGGCGCTGATGTATACAGGAGGCTTGCAAAAAACAATATTATTCATGGGCCTTCGTTACAGGTATTAAGTAAGGCATATTGCTTTGAAGACAAGGTGTTGGGGGAGCTTGTATTAAAAAACGATATATTAAATGATGGCAAGTCATATTATATCCATCCTGGTCTCCTTGATGGATCGGTAGTCAGCTCTTTATGTTCATTATCATTACAGGATAGTGACAATAATACATTTGTTCCATTATTTATAAAGCAGGTGGATGTTTACGGGGCATTACCGGACAGGTGTTACTGCTTATCAAATGTAAAAAAAACAAATTCAGAAATTCTGGTTATTGATGTTGGATTTTATAATGAGATTGGTGAGTTATTGCTTAAGTTTTACGATTTCTCCTGTAAGAGGGTGAATTCCAGAGAAATATTTGGAGCACAATCTGTCGATGATGCTGATTACAAGACAGCAAAGGAATTTGTTCATTCTGATAGTAATGGATATGTACAGCCAGGAAATGAAGATGTTTCTGATAATGCAGGAGGAATCAGGGAATTAATTGAAAAATTTATTGTAAAACAAATAAGGCAAATACTTAATGATTCAAATATGACAATTGAGTTAGATAAAAATTTTATGGATCTGGGTGTTAACTCCACAAGCTTGATTGAAACTACCCGTAAACTGGAGAAAGATTTGAGGATTGAGCTTTACCCGACTCTGTTTTTTGAATACCAGAATATTAAGGAGTTAACAGATTATTTTTATCAAGAGCATAAGGGAAAAATTTCTGAATATTTTAATCTTAAAAACACTCTATCCAATAGCAGTACTAGTGTACAGAGTGACTTAAAGCAGAATCAATTCACTGATAAAAAGAAACAGAAAAAAACAAGTATGAAGAGTATTCAGAAACAAAAAGAAGAAAGGATTGATATAGCAATTATCGGCATGTCCGGCAGATTTGCCAGTTCTGGAAATTTAGACGAACTCTGGCAGAATTTAAAGGAGGGAAGAGACTTAATAAAGGAAGTACCTGGGGACCACTGGGATTATAGGCCATGGTATGATCCTGACCCTGAAGCGGTTGATAAGACATATTGTAAATGGGGAAGCTTTATAGAAGACATAGATAAATTTGACCCTCTCTTTTTTAATATTTCTCCCAGAGAAGCAAAAACAATGGATCCGCAGTTAAGAATTTTAATGGAAGTTCTCTATGAAACCATAGAGGATGCCGGTTATTGTCAGAAAATTAAGGGATCAAGGACGGGGATGTATGTTGGTGTGTGTTTTCACGATTACGCCGAAGAAATGGCAAGGCAGAATAAACCTGTAGATCCATATGATGGGACTGGTACCGCCGCTACAATGCTTGCCAATCGTCCTTCATATTTTTTTGATCTTAAAGGGCCAAGCCTGTCTGTTGATACTGCCTGTTCCTCTTCACTCGTAGCATTGCATCTGGCCTGCAAGGCTATACAAAACGGTGAATGTGATATGGCGTTTACCGGTGGGACTAACTTGATATTGTCACCGAATCATTATGTATATTTCAGTTCTATAGGTGCATTATCACCAAGCGGTAGATCTCATACATTCGATAAAGCTGCCGATGGATATGTGCCCGGTGAAGGTGTGGCAGCTGTATTATTAAAGCCTTTACAAGACGCTGTTCGGGATGGGGATAATATACATGCAGTAATAAAAGGAACATCTATTAATCATGGAGGATATACAAATACCATAACGGCTCCAAGCCCAAAGCTGGAGGCAGAAGTAATTATTAATGCATGGAAAGATGCTGAGATTGATCCGGAAACAGTGAGTTATATCGAAGCCCATGGTACCGGTACAAAGCTGGGTGATCCAATAGAGATTACGGGACTCAGAAATGCTTTCAGTCAATTTACCAAAAGTAATGAGTTTTGTCATATAGGTTCAGTGAAAGCAAATATTGGTCACACTGAAGGTGCTGCAGGACTTGCGGGAGTGATAAAGGTTGTGCTATCTATGAAGAACAGACAGATACCGCCAATGCCTCAATTTAAAGAGCTAAACCCATATATAAGATTGAATAACACCCCTCTCCTTATAAATAATGAACTTATTAATTGGAAAACGGAAAACGGTAACCCAAGAAGGGCAGGCGTAAGTTCTTTTGGTTTCGGTGGTGCCTATGCCCATGCTGTTTTAGAGGAATTTACTGATGATAAAGACATAGGCTCTGCTACGTTATCAGGATACGACACTACGAGCATAATCGTTCTTTCAGCAAAAAGCAGAAAGCAGCTCGATACAAGTGCTGGTGAATTAAGGGATTTCCTGAATAAAGATGATGGTGATAGTGATCTGAGAGATGTCGATGGAAAGAAAGGTAAACAGAACAATGTTGAGAAAACCCCCACTCTTAGAGATATTGCGTATAGTTTACAAACCGGAAGAGAGGTTTTTGAGGAACGCCTTGCAGTAATTGTTAACACGAAAACAGAGTTGATAGAGAAGCTGGATGATTATGTTAAAGGAGAAAAACATATTGAGAATTTACTGACAGGAAGGCTGGAATTGAATAATAGTGCTATTTCCTTAATACAGGGAGAGGATGAAGTAAATACTCTTATTCATAAGCTGTTTAAGACAGGGGATTATCTGAAAATTGCATCTTTATGGGTAGCAGGATTGGAAATAAATTGGGAAGGATTATATGTCAATGGTACACAAACAAGGATCTCGCTTCCTACTTACCCCTTTATGCGAGAGAGGTATTGGATGGATACAACAAATACCTCTGGTGATGAAATAAAAACCAGATCTTCTCATCTTCATCCGTTAATAGATGTTAATGAATCTACCCTGGAGGAAGAGGCCTTCAGGAAAACTTTTCATGGAAATGAGTTCTACCTGCAGGACCATGTCGTTATGGGTCGGGAAGTACTTCCTGGTGTTGCATATCTCGAAATGGCAAGAGCAGCGGCGGATCTTGCGAGCAAACGGTTTCGAGTAAAAAAAATGAAAAATACAGTATGGATCAGACCAATATCAACTAATGGAAAACCGGCGAATATTTCAATAACCTTGAACCCGAAAAGTGAATTTGTCGATTATGAAGTATTCAGTGATGGTGATAATCAAAAATATGTTCATTGTCAAGGGCAGATTATATATGAACTAAAGGATAGTAATGACAGAGGTTTTATATCCGAAAAGAGTTTTGAGAAAGTGGAAAATATATCTAAGATTGAAATAGATTTAATAAGGAAAAAGTGCTCAGTAAGAAAAAACAGTTCAGAATTTTACCGGATACTTGAAAAACGTGGGCTTTCCATAGGACCAAGACTTCAATCTATTCAGGAACTCTATAGTAATGGTAGTGAAGTTCTTGCAAAATTAAAATTACCCGATGAGATTAAAGGTAATAGGGGGGAATACATACTACATCCAACATTAATGGATGGAGCTTTGCAGTCTATAGTTGGATTTGATGATACCCATAATAATAATTATAAAGGCCTCTATCTGCCATTTTTTCTCGGTGAAGTGGACATAATACGACCATTAATTGATAATTGCTATGTTTATGTAAGGGCTTCATCTATAAAAAACAGACTTGATAACGGTTCACGTGCATTTGATATTGATGTCATCGATGATGAAGGATATCCTGTCGTTAAAATTAAAAACATATCATTCAAGTCTTTTATACAAAAAAACCATAATAGTGATTTTGGTAATGATGATCTCAGAAAGGTATTAAGAGAATTGAAGACAGGAAATATTTCATTAGAAGAAGCAGATACAAAGATTAGCCAGGCAGGGGCGAATAAAGAGTAGTTTAATATTTGAGATAAGAATATGAAATATAATCAGAAAGAAATCCTGGAAATGTTCATGAATAATCAGCTGGATGAAGATAAAGCTGTGGAAATGATTGATCAAATGCAAAAAGAAGAGGACAATCATGATATGAACAACCAGCAGGAGGAAAGAGATACTGTAAATGTTAACCAACCATTACACAATAATATTTATTATCGTCCTGTATGGGAGAAAATTGAACTTATAGATAAGGGAGAAAACCGGGTGACCGGTACGATATTGCTATTTGACCGTGGTCAAGGAACAGCAGATGAGCTGTCGGCTATGCTGCAGGGAATGAGCGATAGTGGTGAAATAATACATGTTAGACCAGGTTCTGCTTATAAGAAGCTTGCAGAGGATATATACGAAATAAACTCTGAGTCAACTGAGGATTATGAGAGATTGATGGTTGATTTGAAAGAGCATGGACAGATACCGTCAGGGATTATACACACATGGAATTATGTACAGGAAGATAGAGATTTGCCGGTTAATAATGAGGAGTTGGAAGATAGCCTCAAAAGAGGGGTGTATTCAGTATTTAATATAAGCAGGGTGCTGATGAACCTGGAAATTAAGAAGAGCGTGAGGCTGTTATATCTCTTCCATGAAACAAAAGAGAAGGTGCAGCCTCAGGATGTTGCGGTAGGTGGTTTTGCACGGTCGATAAGGCTGGAGAACCCGAACTTTGACTATAAGACCATCCAGGTTAAGGCAGACAATGCTCATTCTGTGGCATTGTTTTGGGCTGTCAGGGAACTGCAATCTGACGAAAACAACGACCATGTGGAGATTCTTTACCGGGACAAGGAAAGATATGTCAGGAGGGTGACAGAGCCTGTACAGGAAAAGAGTGTAGATAAGGATAATGCTGCGCCGGACAGTGTTCCACTGAAAGAAAACGGAGTTTACCTCATAACAGGTGGAGCCGGAGGTTTGGGGCTTATATTTTCGCGGTATTTTTCGGAAAAATACAGGGCGAAGCTGGTGTTAGCGGGCAGGTCTGAGGTGGATGAAGAAATACGAGAGAAACTGAAGGGTATAGAGGCGTTTGGTGGTGAAGCCGTCTATCTACAGGCGGATGTATGCAGTTACGTGGATATGGAAAATGTGGTCAGAGAAGCGAGGAAGAGGTACGGGAGTATAAACGGGGTGATCCACGGTGCAGGAGTGATAGAAGATGCCTTTATAATGAAGAAGGATAAAGAGAGTTTTGAAAGGGTGCTCAATCCCAAGGTCTATGGGTTGCTGAATCTTGATCAGGTGACGGCGGAAGAGAAACTTGACTTTTTTGTCATGTTTTCATCTCTTACATCTGTGATTGGTAATATGGGTCAGAGTGATTATGCAAGCGGCAACAGGTATATGGATAGTTACGCTGAATTAAGGGAGCAATTGAGAGGGAGTGGTAAGAGGAGTGGAGTGAGTCTGTCGATCAACTGGCCGTTATGGAAGGATGGCGGTATGAGGCTTCATGAGGAATCAGAGCGGTTATTGTTCAAGATATCCGGGATGAAGCCATTGAGTAGTGAAACAGGTATCAGGGCATTTGAGAGCGGCATGAAATCTATATCTACAAATCCATCACAGAATCAATTGATTATTGCAGAGGGAGATAAAATCAAAGTTGATAAATTGCTCAATATCAACGTTTTCGATGACAGGAACAAGATAAATAGAAGGCAGAATAAAGTCGACAATACGAATTATGATGAGCTGTATAAGAGTCTTCAGCAGGATCTGATAACTATAGTAGCAGAACTTCTGATGATTGAGGCTGATGATCTTGATATAGAAGCAGATATGAGTAAATATGGGTTTGATTCTATTGTCCTTGTCGACTTGACGAATAAAATTAATAAAAAATATAATATAGGGCTGCTTCCTACACTTTTCTTTGAAGATAAATCCATGAAGGAATTCTGTGACTATCTTATAAAAGAATATGAAGATGCTTTGTGTAATTACTACAAAGATATAGTAAGAGATAAGAATATCACAACGCCAGGACCTCAAATTGAATCAACAATAAAACGGGACCAGGAATTCCTGGAATATAATCTTGATTTTAATAACAGGTTTAACGGTTTTCAAAGTGAAGAGATCCGTAATGATTTGATTGCCATAATAGGGATAAACGGGGTTTTCCCGGAATCGAAAAATCTTGAGACTTTCTGGAACAATCTGGAATCAGGGAAATCTCTTATTTCTGAAATACCTGAGCAGAGGTGGAAATGGCAGGAATTCTTTGGAGATCCTCACAAAGAGGTAAATAAAACAAACTCAAAATGGGGTGGTTTTATAGAAAATGTTGATAAGTTTAATGCAAGGTTTTTTAATATCTCTCCGAGAGAAGCTGAACTTATGGACCCTCAACAGAGGATATTTCTGGAGATTGTCTGGAAAACAATAGAAGATGCTGGATACAAGGTGTCTGCTTTCTCCGGAACAAATACGGGCTTGTTTGTTGGTGTTGCAAATTGTGATTATTTTGAAATACAGACAAGAAATCACCATGAGATCGAAGCTTATACTTCTACGGGCATAGCTCATTCAGTTTTAGCAAATCGTATTTCTTATCTGTTAAACCTTCATGGCCCCAGTGAGCCAGTTGATACCGCATGTTCCAGCTCACTGGTGGCGATACACCACGCGGTCAGGGCGATCCAGAACGGTGATTGTGAAATGGCTATAGCCGGAGGGGTGAATGTTATTTTGACACCTTCAGTATACATAACGTTCAGTAAGGCGGGGATGCTCGCTCCTGATGGCAGGTGTAAAACTTTTGATAAAAGTGCCAATGGATACGTCCGGGGAGAAGGTGCTGGAGCCGTGCTATTAAAACCCTTTAATAAGGCGGTAGAAGATGGTGACCACATATATGCAGTAATAAAGGGAAATGCTGTAAATCATGGGGGACACGTCAGTTCTTTAACTGTACCTAATCCTGATATTCAGGCGAATCTTTTAGTAAATGCCTATGGAAATGCCGGAATTGACCCCTCGACGGTGAGCTACATAGAAACACATGGAACTGGTACTTCACTGGGTGATCCGGTTGAGATTAATGGGCTGAAGAAAGCTTTTAAAGAACTCAACAAAAGACTCAACAGAGATACTGGTGGTAAGAACTATTGTGGGGTCGGGTCTGTGAAGACAAATATTGGTCATCTTGAAACTGCAGCAGGTATTGCAGGTGTTATAAAGGTGCTTCTTGCCATGAAGCACAGAAAAATCCCCGCAACGGTTAATTTCAAAGAACTGAATCCTTACATAGAGATTTCGGAAAGCCCTTTTTATATTGCAGCTGAAACACGTGAATGGAATTGCCTGAATGACGATAATGGAAATCCTGTGCCGAGACGCGCTGGAGTGAGTTCTTTCGGTTTTGGGGGAGCAAACGCTCACATTGTACTTGAAGAATATGTAGATAGTAGAGAATCAAACAGGAATATAAATTCAGACGAGCCTGCCATTATAGTACTCTCGGCAAAAAGAGATGAACAGTTAAGAGATTACGCAGAAAGTTTAAGAGATTATGTCAAATCAGATATTGCTAAGGTAGATGGATCAGGAGTAGCAGGAAGTCCTCGGTATCTTGGAGACATTGCGTATACATTGCAGACGGGGCGAGATGCATTTGATGAGAGGCTTGCGGTAGTGGCAGAGAGTTGTGATGAGTTGGTGCGTAAGCTGGATGATTATTTGAATGGGGCAAAGGGTATAGAGGGCGTGTATAGAGGACGTGTAAAGTCGGGTGGAAGTCGTGAGGGCAGGCTGGGTGGTACGAAGGAGGAAAAGGATTTTGTTTTACAGCTTTTTAACGCCCGGAGATACTCTAAGATTGCTGCATTCTGGGTAGAGGGGGCTGAGATAGACTGGGAAGTATTCAACCGTAATAAGGGATTCAGGCGTATATCACTGCCCACGTATCCCTTTGCCCGTGAGAGGTATTGGATATCAACATCTGATGCCAGTGGCAAGATGGATACCGGCATAGTAAGGGGGCTTCATCCCCTGGTAGACGTGAACGAATCGACATTAGAGGAAGAGCGGTTCAGGAAGAGTTTTACGGGCAGTGAATTTTATCTAAAGGACCATGTAGTTGCGGGTAAGGAGACCTTGCCGGGAGTTGCGTATATTGAGATGGCGAGGGCTGCAGGAGAGATTGCTAAGGGATCTCCGGTAACGAGTATAAGAAACATAGTCTGGGCAAGTCCCATAACAATTGACTCAAAGAATAGAGAGGGACGGGAGGTAATCATCAGCATATACCCGGGTGACAGTACTATCGGTTTTGAGGTGAGCACGGAACAGGAAGGTGGCGGTAAGATAGTGCACACACAGGGAAAGATTGCTTATGGTCCGGGTGATAACAGGCAGGTGGATCTTCAGACAGGCGAGAAGGAATTTGCTATTGAGGTGATAAAGGGCAGATGTACGGCTATAAAGAAGCGGGAGGATATCTATAGGAGGTTCAAGGCAGCGGGCATCAGCTACGGTACGGGATTTCAATGTATGGAGGAGATACGTAGTAACGGTAGAGAAGCGCTTTCGAGGATAAAGATTCCGGAGGTTGTGAAAAGTGGTGCTGGTGACTACGTACTGCATCCTTCGCTCATGGATGGGGCGTTACAGTCAGTAATGGGATTGGCAGAGGATGATGAAGCGTTTCAGAGTGGATTCTATCTGCCTTTTGCCCTTGGCGGGGTTGAGATAATAAGGCCGTTGACGGAAAGCTGTTATGCTTACGTGACAATAGGAGATGGTGATAAGAAAGCAGGTTCCGGTGTAAAGAGATACGATATAAGTATACTGGATGAATCGGGCGATGTGCTGGTACGGCTTAAGGGTTTTTCAGTAAGAGCCTTACGTGGCGGCGATCTGAACAAGAGAACATCTGTGGAGGTAGTGGAGAGGAATGAACGATATTATCACCCTGTATGGGAAAGGGTTGAGCTGACAGGTACAGGAGGGAGCCGAGAGACCGGTACGATATTGCTGCTTGACCGTGGTGAAAAAGAAAAGGGTGGGCAGTGGTTAAATAGAGAGGAGATAGTCAAAGGTGGAAAAATAATCCATGTCATACCCGGTACTGCATATAAAAAGCTGGCAGCGAATAGATACGAAATAGATCCGGAGTCTTCAGAGGATTATGAGAAGTTGTTTAAAGAGCTGGGAGTAAGAGGGTTAATGCCTGCCTCTATTTTACATACATGGAATTATGTGAAGGAAGCTGGCGGTCTTCCGAATAGTAAAGAAGCGTTGGATAGCAGCCTGAAGATGGGGATATATGCAGTGTTTAACATAAGCAATGCAATGATGAAGTGTAAGATTAAGGAGAGAGTAAGGCTGTTATATCTATTCGATAGTACAAAGGGCGGGGTACAGCCTCAGGATGCTGCTTTAGGTGGTTTTGCAAAGACGATAAGACAGGAGAATCCGAAGTTTGACTACAGAACCATACAGATAGACTCTGCGGAAGCTGATTCTGTTGTATTGGATTGGGTAGTCAGGGAACTGCAAACTGAAGAAAACCAAGACCATGTTGAGGTTCTTTACCGGGATAACGAGAGATATGTGAGGAAGGTGGAAGAGTTCGTACCGGAAAAGATTGAAAAGAGAGAAAAGAGCGGTAAGGAGAGTACCATACCCGCAAGTGTTCCGTTAAAAGAAAACGGGGTGTACGTGATAACAGGTGGTGCCGGAGGGTTGGGGCTTATCTTTTCGAGGTATTTATCAGAGAAATACCGGGCAAAGCTGGTGTTAACGGGCAGGTCTGAGGTGGATGAAGAGATAGGGGAGAAACTGAAGGGTATAGAGGAGTTGGGTGGAGAAGTCGTCTATCTACAGGCGGATGTATGCAGTAATACAGATATGGAGAAAGTGGTAAGGGAGGCGAAACAGAGGTACGGGAGTGTAGACGGAGTGATCCATGGTGCGGGGGTGATAGAAGATGTCTTTGTCATGAAGAAGGATAAGGGGAGTTTTGAGAGGGTGCTTGGCCCCAAGGTGTATGGATTGTTGAATCTTGATCGGGTGACAGTGGAAGAGGAACTTGACTTTTTTGTGATGTTTTCATCACTTGCTTCTGTGATAGGCAATATTGGGCAGAGTGATTACGCGAGCGGCAACAGGTATATGGATAGTTACGCTGAGTTAAGGGAGCGATTGAGAGGGGAAGGTAAGAGAAGTGGAGTGAGCCTGTCGATTAACTGGCCGTTATGGAAGGATGGAGGGATGAGGCTCCATGAAGAATCTGAGCGGATGTTGTTCAAGATATCCGGGATGAAGCCGTTGGGGAGTGAAGCAGGTATCAGGGCCTTTGAGTGTGCGTTGGCCAGCGGTAAAAGTCAGTGTATTGTTATTGATGGAGAGAGAGAAAAGGTAAACAGGTTGCTGCAGATTTCTGAGAGTGCCGGTATAGCGGTGGAGGAAGCGACTGAAGATTCCGGAGCATTTTCTGAAACAGGGATAAAGGATGATGATCTGAAAGGTCGTGTACAGCAGGAGATGATTGGTCTGTTGTCAGAGCAGCTGAAGGTAGAGAAGTCGGAAATTGATATCGATGCAGATATAAGTGAATACGGAGTAGACTCCATAATGATCATGAATATGATGAATGAGATGGAGCAGAGGTATGGGAAGGTTGTGGAGGCGTCAGTGATCATGGAGCATCCGACGGTAAGCAGTATGTCTGATTATCTGATAGAAAAGAAGATTATCCCGCTGGAGAGGATTTTTGGTACTACGGAAGATACTAAGATCGAGGTTGTAGCAGAAGGAGATATTAACAGACTGAAAGAGGAAGCAGTTATCTTGCCGATAAAGAGGACTCAGAGGCCGAGGTTTGTGGATTCAAAGTCAGTGGGTGTTAAGGGTATTGCCAGGCCTGAAGGTGGTCCTGAGTCTGGAAAAATAGCGATAATCGGTATGTCGGGCTGTTTTCCCGGTTCAAAGGATTTAGAAAGATTCTGGGAGAATCTGAGGGATGGTAAAGATCTGATAATGGATGTGCCAGAGCAGAGGTGGAATATTGAGGAATATTTCAGTCTGGATAAGGCGGCTTTTAACAAGGCGTATTCGCGGTGGGGAGGGTTTATAGAAGATATAGAGATGTTTGATGCCGGGTTTTTCGGCATAAGTGAATCAGATGCAGCAGGGATTGATCCGCAGCACAGGATTCTGCTTGAGAGGACACAGGAGTTACTGGACAGATGCGGATACACGAAAGATGAGATGAGCAGGAGCAGGACGGGGGTGTATATTGGAGGTGGTAGCAGTAAATACAATTCGATGGGTGAGTTTTCAGGAGATCAGGCTGGTAATATAGTGGTAAACCTGATACAGAACATGATGGCAGCGAGGATATCAGATTTTTATGATTTGAGGGGGCCGTCGTTGACGATGGATACGGCGTGCTCATCGTCGCTGGTTGCAATACATAATGCGTGTCAGTGTCTCAGGGGCGGAGAGATAGAGATGGCGATAACGGGAGGAGTGGAACTGCTGTTAGATTCATCAGGACATGTAGCGTTCAGTCAGGCGAAGGTGTTATCAGATGATGGTGTGTCGCATGTGTTTGATAAGAAGGCGAACGGGTTTGTACTGGGAGAGGGGTCAGGGCTGGTGCTGTTAAAGAGGCTGGAGAATGCGATACGGGATGGAGATCAGATAGACGGTGTGATATTGGGGTCCGCGGTGATCAATGACGGACATACGATGGGGTTAACGACACTTAATCTGAGGCACAGAGAGAGGTGATAGAGGAGGCGATCAGCAATAGTGGGGTGAGTCCGGATAGTATCAGTTATCTTGAGGCGCATGGTACGGGTACGTTGCTGGGAGATCCTATAGAGATCAAGGCGGCAACGCAGGTGTACAGGAAGTATACGCAGGGGAGACAGGTATGCGGGGTGGGTTCGGTAAAGTCAAATATAGGTCATTTGTTACGGGCTGCGGGGGTTGCGAGTTTTATAAAGGTGGTACTGGCGCTGAAGCACAGACAGATACCGCCGACGCTTCATTGTGAGGATCCGCATCCCAGGTTCAGGTTTGATGAGTCGCCATTTTATCCGGTAACAGAGTTAGAGGAGTGGAGGCAGAGGGAAGGAGTGAGGAGGTCTGGGATTTCGTCGTTTGGATTTGGTGGAACGAACTGTCACATGATAGTGGAGGAGTTTGATAATGAGAAGAGGGGTTATAAACCGGAAAGAAATCCACTGCCGCTTACTCAGTTCCATAAGAAAAGATACTGGATCGGTAATGAACAAATGGGACAGAGGAAAAATTCTGAGATATTAATGCTGGATGATTCTGCGAGTATGCGTGAATATATAAAGAACAAAGTAGCGCCGGAGAAGCGGACTAAAAATCTGGCAGATAAAATAGAATACTATATCGTTAAAACTCTGTCCGGCAAGCTCAATGTGTCTTTACAAGATGTTGATGTTGATGAAAATTATCTAGATATGGGACTGGATTCTACTAACTTGATTATTATGTCAAAAGAGATTGAAGATGAGTTGAATATTGAGTTATATCCTACCACTTTTTTTGAACATCCTAACATTAGTGAGTTATCTGTATATTTTGCGGAAGAATATAGAAGTGAATTTGAAGACTATCTTGGTATTGAAACAGAGGACTATGAAGTTGTTGAGGAGAAAATATATGATAAACAACGCGGTAAAGTCGAAGAATTGCTAACTGAAAAGAAGGTTGCCGGTGAAAAAATAGTCCGGCCTGATATTCATTTTAAGAATAGAGAATGTGATATTGCAGTTATTGGGATGTCTTGTGTTTTTCCCGGATCTTCAGATTGTGAGGAATATTGGAGAAACCTTGAATCAGGGAATGATTTAATAACTGAAGTACCTTATGAGAGGTGGGATTGGAAAGAGTTTTATGGAGATCCCCTGGAAGAGGCTAACAAGACTAACTCAAAATGGGGAGGATTTATAGAAGACATTGATAAATTTGATGCATCTTTCTTTAAGATATCTCCCAGAGAAGCTGAACTTATGGACCCACAACACCGCATATATCTTGAAATGGTATGGAGAGCAATAGAGGATGCCGGATACAGAGCGTCCGCATTAAGCGGAACAAAAACAGGAATATTTGCGGGAGTTTCCAGTTTTGATTATAGTGAGCTGTCAGGCAATGGTGGTGAGGAAATAGATGCTTATACTTCTACCGGGATTGTGCATTCTATGTTACCCAATCGAATATCATATCTTTTAAACATCCATGGGCCAAGTGAACCTGTAGATACCGCTTGTTCCAGCTCCCTTGTCGCAATCCATCGCGCGGTAAGATCCATTCAGAGCAGTGATTGTGATATGGCTATTGCAGGCGGGATTAATATAATACTATCACCCAAGGTGTATTTGTCGTTCAGCAAAGCCGGTATGCTCTCTCCTGAAGGCAAGTGCAAAACATTCGATAAAAGTGCCGATGGATATGTAAGGGGAGAAGGTGGTGGAGCCTTACTTTTAAAACCATTAAAAAGTGCAATAGATGACGGGGATCATATCTATGGAGTAATAAAAGGAAGTGCGGTTAATCACGGTGGGCATGCAAGTTCATTAACCGCTCCAAACCCTGACATTCAGGCGGCGCTTTTAGTAAATGCCTATGAGAACGCGGGTATTGACCCTGAAACAGTAAGTTACATAGAGACACACGGGACAGGCACACCTTTGGGAGATCCTTTAGAAATTAACGGGTTAAAGAAGGCATTTAAAGAAATCAATAAAAGACATAATAGGGATATGGGTAATAAGAACTATTGCGGCATTGGATCAGTTAAGACAAATATAGGCCATCTTGAAGCTGCTGCTGGAATAGCAGGCGTAATAAAAATATTGCTTGCAATGAAGCACAGGAAGATACCCGCAACCGTTAATTTCAAACAACTGAATCCGTACATAGATATCGCTGACAGCCCTTTCTATGTTGCAGGAAAGACACATGAATGGAAACGCCTGAGTAATGACAGTGTAAATCCTGTACCGAGACGGGCAGGAGTAAGTTCATTCGGGTTTGGTGGTTCAAATGCTCATATTGTACTTGAGGAATATGACGACAGGAGAGAACAGGTTTCCTTACGTAAAAATCAAAATTCAGACGAGTCAGTTATAATAGTATTGTCGGCAAAAAGAGAGAATCAATTAAGCGAGTATGTAAGAAGTTTGAGTAACTTTATCAAAGGTAATTATCAAAATGACATACAGAACCCCGGTGCGGATAGTAAGCATCCTCTGGTAGAAGGTGAAAATCAGTCTACTCTTGCTGATATCGCATACACGCTTCAGACAGGTAGGGATGCTTTTAATGAGAGACTGGCTATAGTGGTAAAAAACAATAAAGAGTTGGAAAAGAAGTTAGATGATTATTTGAATGGTGTTGAGCACATAGAAGATTTGTATAGGGGCAGTTTTAGACCCGGTAAGTCCAGGAAGGGGATATTGGAGGGATCAAAGGAAGAAAGGACATTTGTTTTACAGCTTTTCAATGCTCAGAGGTACTCTAAGATAGCAGAGTTCTGGGTTGAGGGATCCCAAATTGACTGGGAAGAATTATGCGGTAATAAGGGATACAGGCGAATGTCACTTCCTACTTATCCTTTTGCCCGTGAGAGGCACTGGATAACTTCAGCCAGGAATAGTAGTTTGACTTCAAAGGGCTGGGAGAAGCAAAAGGAATTATATTACCATCCTGTGTGGATAAATTCTGATTTGACGTATGCACGAAAAAAGGAAAACATAGGGAATGTTCTGGTTTTTGACTATGGTGAAAAGCTATTAACTGAGCTGGGTACAAAGATTGATGACTTGGGAAACGACAATGAATTGATACATGTGGCATCCGGTTCTGAATATAGAAAACTTTCAAAGCTATCATACGAGATTGATCCTGAGCTTCCCGGGGATTATGAGCGATTAATGGAGGATTTGGAAGTGCATGGGTTAATGCCATCCGGTATTATACATTTATGGAATTATGTGCGGGAAAATAAAGATCTGCTGATTAATAAAGAAAATTTGGATGATAGCCTGAAGAAGGGAGTATATTCTCTATTTCACATAAGTAAGGCACTGATCAAGCGTGACATCACGGACCAGGTCAGGCTATTATATATATTCCCTGGTTCACAGGAGAGAGTTGATCCGCAGGATGCTGCAATAGGAGGGTTTGCCAGATCACTCAGGCTGGAGAACCCGAAGTGTGATTACAAGACTATACAGATAGATCCTGCGGAAGTTGAAACCACGATTTTGGATATAGCAATTCGTGAATTACGGTCTTTAGAAAATAATGAGCAGGTTGATATCCTCTATAGAAATAATAATCGATATGTCAGGAGTATAGTAGCATTAGAACAAAAGGCAGGTGAAATGGCGTGTTTCAGTTCTGAATCGGATAGGTTGAAAAAAAATGGAATATATTTGATCACGGGTGGAGCCGGCGGTCTTGGATTGATATTCGCGAGGTATTTAGCAACCAGGTATATGGCGAGACTGGTTTTAACCGGAAGATCCGCGTTGAGTAAGGAAACTGAGCAGAAGATAAAAGAAATTGATGAATCAGGAGGAAAAATTGCTTATATACAAGCTGATGTCTGCAAACTTGAAGATATGGAGAATGTAGTAAGGGAGGCTAAGAAGAGGTATAAGAGAATAGATGGGGTAATCCATAGTGCAGGTATGTTAGAGAATGCTTTTATACAGAAGAAAGATAAAAGTTCTTTTGAGAAGGTAATCAGTCCAAAGATATATGGATTGATCAACGTTGATCGTGCTACAAAGGATGAGAGACTGGATTTCTTTGTGATGTTTTCATCGTTAACTTCGGTTACGGGTAATATCGGACAGTGTGATTATGCGACTGGAAACAGGTTTATGGACAGTTATGCGGATTTGAGGGATAAGTTAAGGAGTGATGGAAAGAGGAGTGGAATCAGTCTTTCTATCAACTGGCCTTTCTGGCAAGATGGTGGTATGAAGATGCATGAGGAGTATGTGCAGCAGTTGTTCAGGATATCGGGCTTGAAACCTTTGAGCAGGGAGTCTGGGATTAAGGCTTTTGAAGATGCATTGATCAGTGGCGAACGTCAATTTATGGTTATTAATGGCGAAAAAGATACTGTGAATACATTAATGCAGATTCCTGAAAGGGGAAGAGCTGCTGAAGACAAAAAACCTGAAGAATTTGATGGTGATTCCCAGACAGGTTTTTCGTCTTCCAAACTGGAAGACTGCTTTCAACAACAAATTATTAAGGTTTTTTCAGAACTGCTTAAGGTAGAGGAATCGAAAATTGATGTTGATACGGATATAAGTGAGTATGGTGTCGATTCAATAATGATTATGAAAGTTGTGAAAGAAATCGAGACGCGTTTCGGATTAAAGTTTTATCCAAACGAATTACAACAATATAATACCATTCACAAGATAACTGCCTATTTGGAACAGGAGTTAAAACAGGTATTACCTGAATCAACTAAATTATGGAATATAAATAAACCTGACACAGCAAAACCTCTTATCTTTGTATTGAGTACTCCAAGAGCAGGGTCTACGTTATTACGGGTAATGTTAATGGGACATACTGAACTTTTTGCTCCACCGGAATTAAATCTATTGCCTTTTGATACATTAAATGAACGCAATATTGTCCTGACAGAAAGAAACCAGAAGCATCTGAAAGAGGGATTGATCGTAGCTATTAAACAACTGCAGGGATTATCTACGGATGATGCTATAGAAAAAATGAAGGAGTTGGAGGGCGAAAATAAATCAATTCATGAAATCTATCAATATCTGAGAACTCTGGCAGGAGATCGTTTCTTTGTTGATAAATCACCTTTTTATGCAATGGATAAAAAAGTTTTAAATCGTTCATTGGAAATTTGTAAGAATTCTTTTTACATTTATCTGATACGACACCCTCTGTCGGTAATGGAATCATTTGTCCGAAATAGATTTAATAAATTATTAGGTGTCAAAGATGACCCCTGGTTATATTCAGAGAAATTATGGAGAGAGATGAATACAAATATCCGAACATTTTTGTCAAATGTTCCCAGGAGTCGGTGGATTGGAATTCATTTTGAAGATCTGGTCAGAAATCCTGAATATGTTATGAAGGCGGTATGTACGCTTTTGCATATAGATTATGAAGAGTCTATGATACTTCCTTATAGCGGCAACCGTGCTATAGAGGGTCTGCATGGTGACTCTCTACAGGTTGGAGATCCAAACTTTCTAAAACACGATAAGATAAAACCGGGATTAGCTGATGTTGGTAAAGGACTTCTTGAGATACCGGCCGGTCTGAGTGCACAAACAATAAAGGTAGCTCAGGAACTGGGCTATTCCATTGCCTCTTCACAGACCATTGGACTTTTACCGGCACAAAAAGCGTTTATGAACCGTTTCGGTACAGACCCGGTTTGTCATATAGTACAAATTGTCAGCATTCAGTTTAAAGAGGGCCTTGACAGAACGAGGTTGGAAATCAGTTTTCAGAAGGTAATTCAAAAACATGCGGTTTTAAGATATTCATTCTCTATAATTACTGGAGAATGGATCCAGAGTGAGACTGAAAATGATCATTTTACAATTTGCTATGATGATTTATCTGGTATGGACGAGAAAATGAAGCAATCCAGAATGCTGACGCTGGAAAGTGAATTAAACAGGAAGATAAATATCAATAGAGCGCCTCTGTTGACATGTGCGGTTGTTGATCTTGGCTCTTTTCAATATCAGATTATGTTGGTTATTCATCATTTAATCGCGGATGGTGAAACTCTGAAACTGATCTATAAAGAGTTATTAGGGTTTTATGAAAATCCTGAGAAAGGTGTTGAGGAAATAGATCAAAGATACAGAAATTATTATGGTGATTTATTGGAATTAGAAAAAAATATAGATAAAGATGTTGACTCTCATAAGAAATATTGGATGGAACAGATGCATAATCAGCAAGTGTCGTGTCCTCTGGATTTTAATAAAGGGCCGAATATTATTTCTTCCGAGAAAGAATTTACCTCTATGCATACGTTCAGGAAACTGGGTATCGACAAATTAAAACCGAAAAATATGTCTTTTTATTATTTATCTGTTGGGCTTTACTACTATATGGCAGATTGGATCGGCAAGAAAGAACCCGTGATAATACATCGACTCCATCGCCGAAATGTTAACTCGAAAACGATATATTATGATGTTGCCGGATGGTTTGCAGGGGACATACCGCTGTCTCTATCTGTTGAATCTGAATCATCTGTGCATGAAAACATTCAGAGATTTAGAAGAAAATTTCTGGAAATACCTATGGGAGGGGTAACATATGAGATTTTATCCAACCGGGGATTACTGCCCTACGCGTATAAAGTTGGATCTGTTCGTTTGAATTATCAACCTGAGTTTCATGATCCAAATATTGAAAAAATTGGTACCCATATTTATGAACCTCTGGAACATGAACGTCTTTATATGATAGATCTGATAGTAAGGACGGAGAAAGATCATTTTGTGGTGATTGTCAGATATTCCAGCAATTATCATAATCTTGCTACGATAAAACACCTTGTTCGCAACTGGATAAATATGACAAGGCACATAATATCAGAGAGTAGCAGCAGCATCATAAAAAAGGTGTCTTAAAGGATGTCGGCAATAATTATTTATATATAATATATTAAGAAGGTTTCTATCAATATTTTGCTATTCAAATGGATATTATTTGATAAGGGTAGTCGGTAAACGGGATATCAAACCAGACAACTTATCGAAGGAAGTTCATTGTACTATCGTAAATATGATTAAATAATAGTATGAAAAAAAATATAAAAAAACTACTATTGGTTGAACCATCATGGGAGCGCACAAAGCGTTACTGGAAGAAATCAAAATTATTTGGTGTAATTCAACCAATTCGTCTGGGATATATTGCAGCCCTCACACCGGGAGACTGGGAAGTAGAGGTTATTGATGAAAATGTAGAATCGTTTATCTATAAAGACGCGAGTCTTGTTGGCATTACCTCCTTTACCCATAACGCGCTGCGGGCTTATGAGATAGCGTCTGTCTATAGAAACAAAAATATTCAAGTGGTGATGGGTGGTGTACATGCCTCAATGATGCCGGAAGAAGCTTTGAATTATGTAGATAGTGTAGTTGTTGGAGAAGCCGAAACCGTATGGGGTAATCTGATAAAGGATTTTGAGAGTGGAAATCTCAAAAGAGAATACCTGGGGGGGTATCCGCCACTTGAGGGATTGATACAACCGAGAAGAGACATCTTCTCAGATGATTACTTTTTTGGAATAATACAAACATCACGTGGGTGTTCGGTGGGTTGTGAGTTTTGCTCTGTAACAGAATTGAATGGCAGAAAACATAGACAGAGACCAGTCAATGAAGTATTAGATGAATTAGAAACTATTCCGCAAAAGATTGTCTTCTTTATTGATGATAACATAATAGGATATGGAAGAAATTCTGAACAGAGAGCAATCCGTTTGTTTAAGGGATTGATAGAGAGAAAGCTTAACAAACGATGGTTTAGCCAGTCTACGGTAAATTTCGGGAATAATGAAGAAATATTATATTATGCCAGGAAGAGTGGGTGTGTGGGGATTTTTTTAGGGATTGAATCGGTAAGTAAAGATGTTCTTAAAGGGATGAGAAAGGGGGTGAACATTAATACTGATTACTATGAAACAATTAAAAGAATTCATAAATATGGAATTCTGGTATCAGGAAACATTATGATTGGAAATGATGAGGACACGGAAGAAACCTATAAGGCAAATGCAGAATTTGTTATTAAGGCCAATATAGATATACCCAGTCTGTCTAATGTTGTTCCACAGCCCGGAACACGACTGTTCAAAAGATTAATTGGCGAAGGCAGGCTCAAATACAGTAATTTTCCTGAGGACTGGAAATATTATGATTGGAACAGTATAACCATTAAACCTAGATATTTTACAGAAGAGTTTTTGATCAGATCAAATAAGCGAATCTATGGCAGAATATTTTCGATTCCAAGGATTGCAATCAGGTTTGTAAAAACACTGATTTATTGTAGAAGTTTTTTTCTGGCAGTTGTGGCATTGAGACTGAATATCGTTCTTCGCGGGTTTAATAAAAAAATAGGATTTTCCTGATGAAGATAACCGTTATTGTAAATTAAGGAGTAAGAGATTAAATTTGAATCTTTAGTATCAGTTTTTCTGGTAAGTTTAGGCTTTTTTATTTCATTTATTAAAAAAAAAGGCAGTTTCAATAATAAGAAGTTATGGACATATGTTTATCAGAGTTTTGCAGCGGTGAACCCTGATGGATTCAGTCTTATGAATTTAGGCTATGCCGCTTCATCAGATATTGATCTTGAAGATACTGAAAGTGATGAAAGATACAGCTTTCAGTTATATCACCATGTGGCAAGTCCGGCAGAATTTCATGATCATGAAGTACTTGAGGTAGGATGTGGTAGAGGAGGGGGAGCGTATTTCATAAAGAAATATTTGAACCCGAAAAGTATGGTTGGGCTGGACCTGGCAGGAAGAGCTGTAAAACTATGCAAAGAAAAATACGGGACAGATGGACTAGATTTTATCAATGGTGATGCGGAAGCGCTTCCTTTTTTAGATAACTCATTTGACATTGTGATAAATGTTGAGTCTGCATTCCATTACCCTTCACGTGATGATTTCTTTAGAGAAGTGAAGAGAGTGTTAAGGAAAGATGGATATTTTCTGTATGCGGATGTGGAGATCAGAAACGAAGTCGAATCTCTGGATAATAGTATTCTTGAGGCAGGATTTACGCTTCTTAAACGGGAAGTAATAAACGATAATGTTATTAAGGCATGTGATTTAGACAGTATACGTCGGAAACGAATTATTGATTCCTCATGTCATCCACTCTTTCGCTTTCTGGCCTATAATATCCCGGCAGTTCCGGATTCACGGGCTTATAATAAAATAAAATCAGGTGAGATACAATATCTGTGCTATGCTCTTAAAAAAAGTGAAAATGAATTATTGAAGAACAAAAATTTAATTTTATAACAGAAAATTTAGCTTTGATATTATGAAAAAATTACTACTGGTAAACCCTATTTCCGAAGAAGTAAATCGAAATATGCGTGGTTTTAATAAACTTATTTTTAATGCCCCCCTCGCTCTGGGCTATATTGCGGCACTCACACCATCACATTGGAAAATAGAAGTATTAGACGAACAGGAAATTAACTTTGAGAATTCCATTGATAGATTATCTGAATACAGTAATGTTGATCTGGTTGGCATTACTGCCCTGACTGTTACCGCACCCAGGGCTTATGAAATTGCTGCTTTTTTCAAGAAAAGAAAAATCCCGGTTGTCATGGGCGGAATCCATGTATCAATGATGCCTGATGAGGCGTTGAACTTTGCTGATTGCGTGGTGATTGGAGAACCGGATTCAATCTGGAATGACTTAATAAAGGATGCGGAAAATGGTAACCTCAAGAAAAAGTATACAGGTGAATACCTGCCGCTTGGAGGATTAGTTAAACCGAGAAGAGATATTTTCGGAGATTACAAGGCTGCTACAGTACAAACATCCAGAGGCTGTCCGATGAGCTGTGAATTCTGTTCTACAGTAGCATTTAATGGCAGGGTGTATAGGCAGAGACCGGTAAATGATATTCTGGATGAACTTGAATCAATTCCTCAGAAAATGACTTATTTTATTGATGATAACCTGATTGGTCATAACAAAAAAGATGAGGAAAGAATCATTTCCTTATGTAAAGGTATGATAGAGAGAAAGATAAACAAAATGTGGTGGTGCCAGGCCACAATGAGTTTTGGAAACAATGAGGAACTTTTATATTATGCCAGGAAAAGCGGTTGTGTCTGTGTTTTGTTAGGAATTGAGTCGATAAGTGAAAAAGTATTAAGAAGGATGAATAAGGAGCTTAATCTTAAACTGGATTATCGAGAGACGATTAACAGAATACATAAAAGTGGGATACTGGTATTAGGAAACATATTAGTTGGAAATGATGATGATACAAAAGAAGTAATAGAGGAAAATATACAATTTTTTAAAGAGGTGAACATTGACGCTCCGGGACACGTGTTTGTTACTCCACTTCCCGGAACAAAATTTTTTGAAAGGTTAGATGCTGAAAACAGGATTGTTAACAAAAATTTTCCTAAAGATTGGAAATATTATGATCTGCTTCATCTGGTAATAAAGCCAAATGCCTTATCTCAGAAAGAAATTATAGACCTGAAACTGCTTTTTTACAATAACCTTTTTTCCTATCGACAGATAATTATCAGAGCTTTCAAGTCCCTGATTTATTCAAAAAAATTGTACATAGGGATTGGGGCTCTGTTGATGAATCTGTGGTATCGTAAGTTTTTCCACCGTTATGATTCCCTTATAAAAGAGGATGAATAAGTTAACCCGGTTTATTCAATTTATTTTTTTCTGTCGATTTGAATAAGGAATTAAACATTGAAAATTGAATTAATATCTCCCAGTACAAAGTCAAGGATACTCGATTATGGCGGGAATCTCAGGGTTTTTGGAGATGATGTTTTTCTTATGTATGGTCTGGCTTTAACTACAATTGCCGCTTATACGCCTTCCGGGGTTGAAATTTCCATTACAGACGAAAACCTCAGCCCGATCGACTTTGAGAAGGAGGTTGATTTAGTTGGTTTAACCAGCCTCTCCTTTACCGCTAAACGGGCGTATGAAATAGCTGCAAAGTTCAGACAAAGGGGAGTCAAAGTAGTAATGGGCGGTGTTCATGCTACTATGCTGCCGGAAGAGGCCCTTGAACATGTCGATATTGTTGTTATTGGTGAAGCGGAAGACCTCTGGCCGCAACTTATAGATGACTTCAGGAATAACAGCCTGAAGAAAATTTATCGATATGATAATAAGCCGACAATTGATACTCAGCCTATACCAAGACATGATCTTCTGGAATTTGACAGGTACCTTATGTATCCTGTTAATACTACCCGGGGTTGTCCCTATAACTGCGAATTCTGCACGGTACACGCTTTTTTTGGAAAGGGTATGCGCCGAAGGCAAATTACAAGAGTTATAGAAGAGATAGCAAAACTTCGTAAGGGAATACGTTTTAAGGGCTATTTCTTTTCAAATATGAAAAAACCCATTGCATTTGTGGATGATAGCATCTGCGGTGATTTTAAATACGCGAAAGAGCTGTTCAGGTCCTTGATACCTCTGAAAACATTATGGTGGGGGCAGGCCTCATTGAATTTTGCCCGTGATGACGAGTTGCTTGATTTGATGAGCCGTAGTGGATGCATATCGACAACAATCGGGTTTGAATCAATAAAACCTGAGAACCTGGATCTCATGAACAAAAAAATCAACAGGGTAGAAGAGTACAAAAAATCAATTGATAAAATACATTCACAGGGAATTTATGTCTACGGTGCCTTTATAACGGGAAATGATGGAGACAGTATCGAGGATTTCAAGAAACTGGTAGACTTTATAAATGATAATAATATCACTGAAGTGCAGATTACTGTCTTAACTCCATGTCCCGGAACAAAGCTCAGCAAAGATCTGGACAAAGAAAGCAGAATTCTCCATAAAGATTGGAATAAATATGACGGGCAGACTGTTGTATTTAAACCTAAGAACATGACTCCCGACGAATTGCAGAATGGTTTATACTGGACACTCCAGCAGGTCTTTTCATACCAATCCATATATAAGAGATTAACTGCATTATGGAGTAAATCGCAATTTAAAAGTTTTACCGGTAATGTTCCCTTTTATCAAAAAGTACTGTTTTTCCTGTACTTTGCTTCTTATATTTTCAGTATGGACGCTTCAAGGGTAAAGTTTGTTTTAAAGATTATATTGTTTTCTTTCAGGAAGAAAATTGATTTGTTTTATACCCTGTTAGTCATAAACTCTCATGATTATGCATACTCATTTCCAAAAGGAATAGACCCTCAGGCATACAGGGAGAAAATAAAGAACGAAAAAGACAATCGTTCCAAAGGGAAATAATATGCCCTTTTTCAAAACAGGCTTTCAGAAAACCTGTTTGGCGGATGATAAAAGTGATGACACCCTCTCTTAGCAATCCGAACAGCGCCTCTGGCAAGCTGAAAAAGAGGATTTCTATGTTACTATGGAATAATCAGACATTCGCAGAAATTCAATGCCTCCTGCGTTAGCCTTTCCTTCTATTATTGAAACAATAATTTTGAATTATTTTATCAACTATTTATGTGTTTATAAAAAATGTTGACTAAATCATTAATATTTTGTGCTTGTCCTAAATCAACCCTGGGCAGTACCAGGTTAAGATCCTCCATACTATCTTGAGCAATTTCAACCCTGTCAATAGAATTTGCTCCCAGATCCTTCAGGCTTTGATCAATAGAAATAGAATCTGAATCAATATCTATTAATACTTTTATAATGTTTTCTTTAATAATGTTAAAGATATCTTCTCTGGTCATAATAAAACTCTCTCTTTATTCATAAAAAGTTATGGTAATATTAATGAATGACATAACGTAATGCAACATACAATATATTAACATAAGGAACAGCTTGAAAGGATGAAAAATTAAAAATATGTCTTCAAGAGTTATTTTTGTTTTCCTGGATGGTGTTGGATTAGGTCGAGCGAGTGATAATAATCCATTCACTATTGCACCAATGCCTAATCTATATAACATCATTCAAAAACCATTAGTCAATGGAAATTTTATTTTTAAAGAAAAACTGTTGCTGAAAGGAATAGACGCCTGTTTAGGAGTAGAAGGCCTGCCGCAAAGTGCTACAGGACAGACATCTCTTTTTACCGGTACAAATGCTGCAAAAGAGCTGGGATACCATCTCGTCGCTTACCCGAATAACACATTAATAAAAATTATTAATGAACACAATCTTCTTAAAAATGCGGTTGAACTAGGTTATAAAGCGACATTTGCAAATGCGTATCATCTGGAACGCTACAATCAGCTGATACAATCCGGACGCATTTCCCATGCGGTAACGACTCTTTGTGTCAAAAGTGCTCAATTGTCGTATAGAACACTTTCTGATTTACAGGAAGGTACGGCGGTATATTGGGATATAACCCATGAGGTTTTAAGAAAAGAAGTCTCTGCCATTTCTATAGTTCAGCCAGAGATCGCGGGAGAAAATCTCGTCCGATTATCCGGAAATTATGATCTTGTTCTTTATGAGTGTTTTATGACAGATATCTTAGGACACAGTGGTAAATTAGACGATATATTGTCTTTCCTTCAAGTCCTGGATCGTTTCTTTTCAGGAATCGTAAAAAATATGAATAACGATACTACCTTGATAATCACCAGTGATCATGGAAATATTGAAGATATATCTGTAGCGAGTCACACCTATAATCCAGTTCCTCTTTTAGTAATAGGTAAAGAAGCTGAAACATTTGAAAAAATAGAGTCTATTCTGGAAGTGACAGGTGCCATTCTCTCGGTTCTGTCCGGACAATGATTTTACCATCAGCAAATTCCTTCTTATTAATCTACTCTAACTCATTTGATGAAGTGTATGAAGAGACCAGGGAGTACTTCAGAAAAACAGGACCTGAAGAGATTGAAAAAGCGGAAGCAAATTCCTAAAAGTAAAAAAATAAGAGAATAAAAGGCTAATTCACTATTCAAGACGCGACACCAAGGTTCCGCGACACCAAGGTTCAGATTTTCGCGTTTGTGTCCAAGTATAAAAAGGGTGCAACAGTACCGACCGGTCAGACTGAGTTTGTCTTCAGTAAACTTGAACTTCCACAGTTCTCAGTACGATTGGCTGGTGGTAACGGGTAACGACACAGCCAGGTTCAAGTGTTCAGGTGCCATCAATGGTACAGACAATTACAAGTTCATGGTCTGGGAACAGGATGATAACCCTGATGACACCTTCCGAATCAAGATTTGGTGTGAAAATGGAGGTGGTGAAAACGTCCATTATGACAACGGATCTAACCAACCTATAGGAGGAGGTAGTATTAAAGTTCATAAGAATTAACTGTAATACTTTAATAATTTGTACTCTTAAAATAAAAGTGGCATTATTGTGCCATTAAGATGCAAGGATGCTCCTTTTTTTTACTTACAATTCTGGTATAACGATTTCTTGATGTAAGGCTTAACAAGAGACTGATAAGGGATATTTATTCCGTTCGTTTTTTTTCTTAATCTTATTTAAAATATACTCAGACAGCCCGGTCTAAATGGATTTTGTCGGCGCTACCCTATGACTAAACCTTAACATTTTATTCAGTTTTCCTTTTATGTGAGTTCTGTGTTTAGTAAGATTTGATGGAAGAAACTATACTCCAGTCTTTCATCTGAAATTCAGTATTCCCTATTTAATAGATTTACATGTTGACACAAATGATAATATAATTTATCATTTCGCCTATCATGAAAATGTTGTTCAAGCCGCCATTTAGAAAGTTTGTAAAAAAACAATCAAGGTCTTTTCAGCTTGCTATTGAAGATGAAGTGGAGAAAATCCTGAATAATACTGATATTGGAGAAACAAAGAAAGGTGATCTGTCAGAATTCAAAGTTCACAAATGTAACTTTAAAGGTCAGCAATTTCTGATTGCTTATCATCTGGAAAAACATTGCATTATTTTATATATGATAGGAAGTCATGAAAATTTTTATCTTAAGTTGAAAAGGCACTTGAAGGAGGCAGAGTAATGAAAACCGCACAAAAGGTATACAAAGAAATATTGGAAATGCCAATTAAGGAGAGGGAGAAGCTCTTTGCAGTTATTGCAAGACGTGGATTTGAGAAGGATTATTACAATCATGAAGAAGTGTTTGATGATATACGGCAATCTCCATTTACAATAAAGGAAGCCTCTGATTATCTTGAAGTGGCTGAGATAACCGTAAGAAGGTGGGTCAAATCGGGAAAAATAAAAGCGAGAAGAGTTGGTAAAAGCATAGTGTTTAACGCAGATGACCTTAAAAAATTAAAAAAAAGAGTAAATTTCAGGAACAATAGACTATTGGTGTAGATTACAAATCTGAAAATTATATAATATATTTTTTTTTGTTCTTAATGTTTAATCAAGACAATGTTGTTTTCTAATAATCAAAGACATTTTTATTTCAGGATGGCACGACACTGGAGCTTTTTTGCCATTTCTTTGATTTGTGTATATAATATTTTTCCCCGTGGCGTTTCAAAGGGTGGGGGTCAAGTCTCTTCTTGTCTGCAAGTAGTTCTTAAGGTTGCAAAGTAAAAAGATAAGAGAATAAAAGGCTTATTCACTATTCAAGACGTGACACCAAGATTCACCAAGATTTATGATTTCTCGCAACTATAATAAATAAAGGGACTAAAAATGAGCAACATAAAGAGCTGCAACAAGTATAAGGGACAAATTTTAATTATTTTTATAAGCATAATTGTGCTCACATTGGTTATCAATCCGTATTATTATCTTGTATATGCAGATTATGCGGAAACTTCTGCACAATTATTACAGAAAAAAATAGATTATATCTGGATTATTATTGCTGCCAGTATGGTTTTTTTTATGCAGGTAGGGTTTACTGCTTTTGAGGCAGGATCAGTACAGGCAAAAAACGCCATAAGCGTTTCCATAAAGAATATATTGAATTTCCTTGTAAGTTCTATTGCATTTTTTATCGTAGGTTTTGGGCTCATGTTCGGATTAAGCTATGAAGGTTATATAGGTATTAATAATTTTCTTTTGAACGGAATTGATGTCCATCCAAATACATTGGGGTATGCCTTTGTGTTTTTCCAACTGGTATTTGCTGGAACTGCGGCCACTATTATATCAGGAGCATTTGCAGAAAGAGCAAAGCTTTTGACCCACATATGTACAACTATTTTTGTAGTCTGCCTGATTTACCCGGTCTTTGGTCACTGGGCTTGGGGGCATTTATTTCATTTAAATCAATATGGGTGGCTTGGAAAACTGGGATTCATAGACTTTGCAGGTTCTACAGTTGTTCATTCCATTAGTGGCTGGGTTGCGTTATCTGGCGTGATTGTACTTGGCCCGAGAATAGGGAAGTTTAATCCTGATGGCACGGTAAACAGGATGCATGGACACAATCTGCCATTGGCGACATTAGGTACATTTTTTTTGTGGTTTGGGTGGTTTGGATTTAATGGAGGTTCTCTTTTACGAGCAGACACAAGTATTGGGTTGGTTATTATTAATACAACCCTTTCTGGTGCGGTTGCGGGTGTGGCTGTAGCAATTTTTGGGAAACTGAGGAATAAAGGACTGGATGCCGCTGAGATTCTTTTAGGAATCATGGGGGGCCTAGTTGCTATTGGCGCCGGTTGCAGTAGAGTAAGTTCCGTATATGCATGTATTGTTGGATTATGCGCGGGTATTATTGCAATGCTAGCTAAAGATTTTATTGAAAAGGTATTAAAAGTGGATGACCCTGTGGGGGCTATTCCCATCCACGGCTTTTGTGGGGCATGGGGCACATTAGCCGTTGGGCTGTTTACTCCTGTTTCCGAATTCTCATTGACAAATTCCAACCGTCTATTGCAAGTAGGAGTCCAATGCCTGGGAATTATCGGCGCATTCGCATGGGCTTTTTCTTTAGGCCTTTTGTTCTTTTGGTGCCTTAAGAAATTTGTAGGTATCAGGGTCAGCACAGAAGAAGAAACAAAGGGATTAAATATCAGCGAATATACTGATGTTACTTCCTGGCTTGATTTTGTTAAAATTACAAAAGTCCAGGATATGAATGTAGCGTTACAAGGTAAAATAAAAGAAAGAACAGAAGAACTGGAAAATATAAAGAGAAATCTCGAAGAAGATGTAAGGAAACGAACATCAGAATTAGAAGAGTCACGAGATGATTTTAAGCAAAAAGTAGAGCAATTGGAGAACTTTGAAAAAGTTGCTATCGGAAGAGAATTAAAGATGAAAAAAATGGAAGAAGAATTTGAAAACTTTAAAAAATCAAATGATAAATAATTTATGAAACTAGGCACAAAATGTATCATGTCAATCAGCCTTCTTGTAATATTGGTACTGGGTACCAGCTTTACATGGGTCATAAAAAAACGTAACTATCTATTAAAAGAAGGAATTATTAACCAAGCAGAAATTCTCGTTAAACAAATAGAAATCACCTACAATTATTTTTCAGAGCCTCAGGGTGATGTCAGTCCAGATAGTATGAAAGTTAAGGCTGATTTTAACCATTTGCACCATTCGGCAACTGGTATGGAATTTTATAATCGTATCAGTGAAAGCACACCTTATACTGTTAAACTTAAAACCCTGAAACACAACAACTCAGATAAAACTCTAGATGGTTTTGAAACGGCTGTCTTAAAAAAAATGCAAGATCAAAAATTACGAGGCGCATTTTATGATGAAACGTTGAGTTCAAGAGATGAGAAATTATTTCGTTATATCGCTCCACTATATGTAGAGGAAGCCTGCCTCAGTTGTCACGGAGAACCATCGGGTAGAGCATTCAGCACCGAACGTAGAATGGCAATATACAAGACAGGTGATTTGTGGGGGATAATAAGTGTTATGGCACCTTTAAAACCCATTCATGCAAGCCTGAAAGCAAACGCAATAATACTTATCTGTGTTGCATCAGTTTCAATAGTTGTAATTGTTTTCATTACTCACCTATTGATCAAAGCTTTGATTACAAAACCTATATCAAAGATGTCTCGTGTGATGGCTTCTATTGCTAATGGCGATCTTGACAAAAGGATAAGCATCTCTTCACGAGACGAAATAGGAATGTTAGTTACCTCAATAAATAAAATGACAGAAGATCTACAGAAGACTACCGTGTCTAAGGCCTATGTGGATGGCATTATTGAAAGTATGATAGATACGCTTGTAGTAATAGACCGAAATGGTAAAATAAAAACCGTAAATAAATCAACACTGGATCTCTTAGGTTATGAACAAACTGATTTAATTGGTAACGATATAAATATGATCCTGAATGATAAAGACAATCCCATTGCGAACCGGAGCTGGAGTGATATTTGGAAGGGAGATGTATTAAAGGATTCTGATATTAGCTATCGTACTCAGAAAAGCGAAGAGATACCTATGAACTTCTATGGGCGTATAATGCGTAATAGTGATGGGGAAGTGGCTAATATTGTTGGTGTCGCCAGAGACATGAGACAGACAAAAAAACTCATAAGTGAATTATCAGACTTTAAAGAGGCAACTTTGTACATGCTGGGTGATCTTGAAAAAGCTCGTATAGAGCTGGAAAAAGAAGAGAAAAAACTGGATATGATAGTAACCGGGGTTGGAGCTTACTTGTGCCTCATAGATAGAGAAATGAAGATAACGTGGGGTAACAAACCATTCGAGCTGCAGTTTGGAATAGTAAATGATTTACAAAAAGATGCCTGTAATAAAATTTTTGGGTGCGGTAATGTCCCTCCGGAGGACTGCACTACAAAACGTGTATTTAAAAGTGGTAAGATAGAAGAGACAAAAAGATTGGTAGTTGACCGAGATAATGAAAAGAAATATTATCATTTTCTCGGCTCACCGATTAAAGACGATCAAGGCAATATCACACATGTACTTGAGTTGGTTCAGGATATTACCAAAATGTGGCAGATGGAACATCAGAAGGAGATTATTTACAACATCAATAGAATTATTACTTCTGGTCTTATGTCAGATGTGTTTACGTCCATAAGTAATGAACTCAAACGCATTATTGAGTTTGATAGGATTAGTATCTCCCTTCTCGATGAAAAAACAGAAAAGTTTGAAGTTGTGGCAGTAGATAAATCGTATGACTCCACAGCAATAAATGAAGGTGATTGGTTTCCTAGGGAAGGGAGTTTATTAGATCAGGTAACTTTTACCGGAAGCCCGTTTATTGTGAAGGATACTTCAAGGAGTACTTTCTGGTCAGATCATTTGTTACTGAAAGAAGGGGTAAAATCCCGGCTTGGTTTTCCACTTGAATATAAAGGCGTCATTATCGGAACTATTAACCTTGCAAGCTTAAAAGAAAACAATTTCTCTGAAAATCATTTCACAATATTAGAGCAGATTGCCATGCAACTAGCTATTGCCATAGAAAATGCCAGATTATTCGCAAAAACAATAGAATCAGAAAAAAGATATAAAGATCTTTATGACAATGCTCCGGACATATATATAACAAACGACGAAAATGGAATTATTAACAATTGTAATAAAACAGGCGCAGAGATTCTAATGTACAATACAGACGAATTAATTGGAAGGCACATCTTCGAATTTCAAACGGAGAAAAACAGGAATGTAATGGAGAAATTGTTGCCCAAACGTTTAAACGGACAGCTCGTAAAAGGATTAGAACTGCAACTGGTAAAAAAGGATGGAAGCGTTATTGATGTCAGCTTGAACGATAATCATGTTTGTGACGATAGCGGTAAGATAATAGCTATCCAGTCAGCTTATCGGGATATAACCGCAAAAAAAAGTCTGGAATCACAACTTTTAGAAGCGGAAAAATTAGCATCGACAGGAAGAGTGGTTGCGAGTGTTGCGCACGAGATCAATAACCCACTGGAAGGTATCGTTAATTACCTGCAATTGCTCCTGGAAAGAATGGAGGATAAAGATGAGAAAAGGAGATATGTTCAGCTTGTCATGGATGGTATTTACAGGATAGCAGGCATTGTAAGGCGTCTATTAGACTCGAATCTGAATATTTTAGAAGAAGAAGGAGATCACAATATTAATATTAACATACAAAATGTCTTAACTTTATTACAAAGTAAGCTTTCTCAACATAAGATAACGGTAAAACAGTCTTTTGATAAAAAAGCACCCAATATGAGATGCCATCCAAACCGATTAGAACAGGTATTTACAAACCTTATACTCAATGCTGCTGATTCAATGCAAAATGGCGGGATTATCAATATAACAACTCAAGTTAATGATAATGAACTACTAATCGAATTTACTGATAATGGTTGTGGAATACCTGAAAAAGATTTAACAAATATCTTTGAGCCATTTTTTAGCACAAAAAAAGGGGTTGGTACCGGTCTGGGCTTATGGATATGCTACAATATTATAACTGAACATTCTGGGAGGATCAGCGTTAGAAGCAAACTTAATGTTAAGACAACTTTTCAGATTTCATTGCCTTACAAAAAATAGGCTGATTGCTTGTGCCATGAGTCAGAGTTCCCGTTATTATTTGTATTGTATATTAAATGATCTGTCATCACCATGTTGCAAGAAAGCAATTGCCTTTACGTCTTTATATTCACTGTCATCGGCAATATATTCAAGGTTTTGAGTAACCTGGGCAAGATCAACAATCGTATCAAAAAGCCATCTTTCGTATGGCAGAGATACAAGCGCTAACAGTTCAGAGGCGACAGTTTGTGATATTTCGCCGTCTCTCCAACGCCTGGCAATGACACTTATTTCCTTATAGAGATTCTCTTGAGCAGGAAACCTGCAATACTGATATCTCTTATTATCTATAATTTTGTCTATTGTAATATCAGGTTCGGAATAAACGGATTGTTCAAAATCTACAATTTTTATGTTTTCCTTTATATTTTCCATGACAAGCTCCTTTTTAAAATGTAATTAAAACGAATTCTAAAAGATAACTAAGTATATGTTAAGTAGCAATAAACATGCCAGTTGACAATTGCTCACACAACATATTTTCGTATATGATGTTATGGTTATTATATATTTTAAATAACTTTTTGATGATGGTTTAAATTTGACAATTTTGCGGGGAATTTCAAAGAAAATGGCAGAAATAAGCCTTTTTGTTAATTTTATGTGGGGTAACTAACCAATGATGAATAATATAAAGCAGATATTGGTAGTTGAGGATGATGAATATGTTCTTGGTAGTATTAAAAGTGTTCTGGATGGTGAAGGGTATAAGGTCAAAACGGCATCAAATGGTTTGGATGCGCTCAATCTCTATAGAAAAGCACCATATGCTTTGGTTGTTTCTGACCTTAAAATGCCACAAATGGATGGATTTGAATTATTAAAGCAACTAAAGAATGAGTACCCGGATGTATCTTTGATTATGATGACGGCATATGGCAGTGTTAGAACTGCCGTTGAAGCGATGAAGATAGGTGCATATGATTATCTCACTAAACCCGTTTCTGCTGAAGAGTTAAGGCTAGTTGTCAAACGTGTATTTGAAAAACAGAAATTAATTATAGAAAACAAGTTATTACGCAAGGAACTCGAAGAGAGGTTTGGTTTTGGCAATATAATTGGGAAGTCACACAGAATTCAGCAAGTTTATGATATAGTCACTCAGGTGGCAGATACAGATGCTACCGTCTTAATAACTGGAGAAACTGGTACAGGGAAAGAGCTTGTAGCACATGCAATTCATCAGAATAGTAACAGAAAGAACTCGCCTTTTGTTATTATGAATTGTAGCGCCTTACCAGAAACATTACTGGAGACTGAGCTCTTTGGACATGAAGAAGGGGCTTTTACAGGTGCGATAAAGCAAAGGACAGGTAAATTTGAACATGCTGATAAAGGGACTGTTTTTTTTGATGAAATGAGTAATCTGCCCCTTTCTATGCAAGCGAAACTTCTCAGGTTATTACAGGAGAAGTCGTTCGAAAGAATTGGTGGAAACCATACTATTAATGTTGATGTAAGGATCATTGCCGCTACAAATAAAGATCTAAAAAAATTATCAGAAGAAGGGAGTTTTAGAAATGATTTATATTACCGTTTAAATGTTGTTCCAATACAATTGCCTCCATTACGAGAGAGGAGAGAGGATATCCCTTTACTCGTATCACATTTTATCGAAAAATATAATAAATCATTTAAGAAAGATATTAAATCTATTTCACCGAATGCCCTTACTATTTTAATGTCTTACTACTGGCCAGGTAATGTCAGGGAACTTGAAAACCTGGTTGAGCGAGCGGTAATCATGATGAAAGGTGATATAATAAATGAGGTAGATCTATTAATTCCCACAAATAAGCAACAGGAAGAAGGATTAAAAGGACTTTATGATGGTAGAATCACAGATAGTAGTTTAGAAGAGTTCTTATCACATTGCGAGGAAACATATATAACCAAACTTTTAAAACGATATAAAGGACGTATCGACTCATCTGCGAAAATATCTGGTATCGACTCAAAAACCCTTTACCGCAAAATGAAGAAATACGATATTAACAAAGATAGCTTCAAAGATTAATTATTTTGCTGATTGATGAGAAGATTCAAAGCGAAGCTCCGCCCGCGCCCGTCCGCCTGCAAACATGTAATAGTCTGGTAGGTGGTCGTTCCTCCCTCAGAATGAGATACGGTATGAAGAACCTGATAAAATACTCTTTTAAGTAGCATCGAAACACCTTAACACAGCACATATTTATATTTCAAAAGAACAGAACTACAGCATTTAGTGCATAAATGCCTGAAACTGTCACTCTTGCCAGATTTCTTATAAGGCGTTATGCTTTGTATGCTTAGATTTTATTTACATTAAACCGTCTCCTCTTTAGGGCGTTATTACCCGAATTACACATTTTTGAATTTTGTTGGTAAGGCATTTTTTTATACAAATTAAGTCTAATGTTGAAGGCTACTTAGGAAGATCCTAAGCAGCCTTTTTTCTTTAATTTTGATAGTGGTACCTCTCTTGCTCTACTACAGCACATCAAAGAGCATAACATTTCTAATTCTAAATTTATTTCAGGAAGGGAGTAAACCGTGAAGAGAGTAACCGCATTTATAAAGCCAATGGCATTGGAAATTTTAGAAGACTATTTTGGGAAGATAGGTTATCCAGTATTAAAGATGTGCATAAATGATGACACTCAGGTTGCTAATAGGACTCTTTTTTGGCGTGACGAAGAGTACCTCGTTGATTTGATAAAAAATGTCAAGATAGAAGTTATTTTAGATGAAAATGTCGTAGAAGAAGCAGTGCAGAATATTAGTAAGCATTTATATAAAGAAGATTGTAATGATTGTCAATATGAATATGCGTTACGATTAAAATCAAGTATGGTAAGAGATAATATTATAACAAAAGATGGTAGATGGGTATCGTTGCCACAAAGACAGGAACAACTTATTCAGGAGCAGGGACCTGTCGCACAGCAACAAGAAGTTTTGGAAATTATGGATGTCTGAGTTTAATTTTTTTTAATAACAAATATTATTTGGGAGAGAAGAAAATGGAAAAAATAGAAGCTGTCATTCGCCCGCAACGATTTATGGCTGTCAGTTCCATGTTATATGAAATAGGAATAATTAGTATGAATATTAGTGAGATCAGAGGGCATGGAAATGAAATTGGTGCGCTACAGATGTGGAGAGGAAGAGAATATAAGGTTGATATGCATGAAAAGATAAAAATTGAGATTGTCGTCTCTGAAGTAGATGTTGAGTCAGTAGTGAACATAATTCTTAGAGAGGCAAAAACAGGAGCAACTGGGGATGGAAGAATATTTATAACACATATAGAGTCTGCTTATAGAATACGTTCAGGTGAGAAGTGGGAAGATGCCGCTAATGCTGCTACAAAAAAACGGGTTGTCAAAATGCCGCCAAAAAAACAAAAAGAAGTTTCAGCAATGGTTAAATATTCTGAGACAGAAGGTGTTTTTTGAAGCGTTACTTTCATCAAAGCTAATCAATAATTGTCAATCATTCAGCAAAATAAGAATTATAAAAGGAGGTTTTAATGCAAAAAATATTTAGAATAAGAACGGGATCTCTTGGTTTACTCATGTTATGCGTTACGTCAATGCTTTTTCTCTGGACAAGTTGCGCACTGGCTGGCGATCCCAATGGAGCGTTTACATTTACTAAAAGTCTGGAAGGGTTGACTACTTCAGGCAATTTTGTATGGATACTGATGGCGGCTTTTCTCATTCTTTTTATGCAGGCTGGATTTATGTTGCTGGGTGGTCTTGTTCGATCTAAGAACATGCTCAGCTATATGACCCATTGCTTCATGGCTACAACTGCAGGTGCCTTTATTTTCTGGCTCTTCGGTTTTGCACTTATGTTTGGAGGCTCTCATCTGGCACCTGGTCTTGTAAAAGGTAATTCCTTTATTGGTTACGGAGGTTTTCTACTTTTAGGTGAAACATATGACGTAAAAACAATTCTGCTCTTTATTTTCATGGCGGTTGTTGCAACTTTTATCGGTAGTATTATAGCTGGTGCTGTGGCAGAAAGGATTAAATTTTCTGCATTTTTAATTTCATGCTTTTTGGTATATGCGTTTGTTTATTCATTTTATGGCCACTGGATTTGGGGAGAAGGCTGGCTGGCAGAGTTGGAATTGGGAGTCGGAGTCAAGGACTTTGCAGGATCGGGAGTAGTTCACGCAATTGGGGGTATCTGTGCTTTTATGGGTGCATGGGCATTAGGCCCAAGAATCGGAAAATTTAATCCTGACGGTTCTTCCAATCACATACCAGGACATAACATCGCCTATGTGCTTATTGGCACGATTATTTTAGCTTTTGGATGGCTTGCTTATGACGCAGGCAGTACCCTTGCTATCTCAGAGTTAAGGTCGTCAATCATTGCAGCCAATACATTTCTCGCTGGTATTTCTGGAGCCATCATTGTCGTCTTGTATACATACATAAAAAATAAAAAAGCGGATATAGCAGAAGCCTGTAATGGCGCATTAGGAGGGTTTGTAGCTGTTTCTGCATCATGCGCGTACGTTGCACCATGGGCAGCCGTTATAATAGGACTGAGTGGTGGTCTATTAATGTGTGCTACTGTGTGGTTGGTTGAACAGAAATTTAAAGTGGATGATCCCCTTGGTGCAGTATCTGTTCATGGTGCTAATGGGTTATGGGGACTTCTTGCCGTAGGGATCTTTGCTGATGGTTCCTATGCAGGAGTAAGTGGTTTGATCACGGGTTCCGGTGGGCAATTTCTTGCTCAGCTGATTGCCTTTGGTACCGCAATTGTGTGGGCAGGTGTACTTGGTTTTGGCATTTTCTTTGGACTGAAACATACTATTGGTATCAGGGTGTCTAAAACAGAAGAACTTGATGGCCTGGATGTTGTTCTCCATGGTACTCAGTGTTATCCACCGGATGGCAAATATATTGAGGATATTGACACTGTAGTTCGTAAGCATATTCGGTTAGGCGAATTTGTTCAGTAACGAGAATAGTTATTAACTAATTGGTTGCTGGCTACAAACATTTACTAAAATAATATCTTTTTCATTGATATAAAATTCTAAAGTTATGCGGTAGGAAATATTTATTGAAACAGAATGTAGTTTCTTTAATTTTCCTTTTAATTGATGCAGTCTTAAGGAAGGATGTTCAGGATTAATTTCCAATATTTTTAGCGTTTTTTCGTATTGAGAAACGATATCTGGATGTTTCTTTAAATATTTTTTTGCTCTTTTTATATAACTATCTGTGTAAATGAGTTTATATTTCATTTGTTACTCGTTTTATGTGATTTTCAACCGTTTCAGTAACAAATTTACCTGCTTGATAATCAGCTTCTGTTTCATGCAAAGCAGCATCAAGTTCGCATTCACGAAGGTAGTTATAATGTTGCATATCCATAACTACAAATTTTTCTTTACCGCGAACAGTGATAACTAATTCATTGTCGCTATCAAGATTACTTTCAATTGCGGATATGCCTTTTGTTTTTAATTGATTCGCTGTTATAGTATTCATAATAACTCCTTAAAAAGTATATTTATTAGCACTTTATATAGTGCGATAATATTATTAATAGGTTCTATAATCAAGTAAATAATTTTACAAACACATTCAGATCGAATTCACTCGTTGCAAGCTCCTCCTGAATCGGCTGATGTCGGCGTAAGAGTTAAATATAATTGATACTCGATAATGAATTATTGGTTAACTACTCACTGGCCACCAAGAATTGGAGATGATCCATCAAGTATTGGGTTAGGAGTGTGGATATCCGAACGTTGTAAAGAAGTAGGAAAAGATTTTAATATTGGAGACCTGCATCATTTTGATCCAGACGGTTATGCATCAGACTTATTCCTCTTCGCCTGGATTGCTATTGTCTCTAGAAGCCTTCTTTGATTTGTTGATATCGTTGGTCCTTCAACATCAAGAGCGGCATAGGGGATATCGTTTTTGTTTGCTAATGGACGAACTATTGCATGAGCGTTCATGGCGGGTTGACAGTTAAAGCAGCCAAGGTTTATTAAAGCATCATATACTCCGGTTTTAATAGAGCAGATATATCTTCCTGTTGTAACCGGAGTTTCACTGAATGCGTTATAAGAAATATGTTTATTGCCCTCCTGTATAATATCAAGAAATGGTATATGCACATCAAACATGAGATTTGATGTTAACATTATTTTACGAAGCCGTTTCATTTCTTTTTCAATGAAAGCCATTGTTATTCTGTTTTGTAATGCATTAAAAGCGTTTTTTCTATTTCCGTTAAATAGTGAAGTCAGAGCTCCTTTCGCTATTGATGTAAAACTGAACTGCTCCTTTAGATCGCTTACACCTCTCTGTAAGCTGAAGTTAAGGACCGGTTTCGAGAAGAGCCAGAGAATTCCCTCTGTAAAATCAACAACTTTTGGTATGACTCCCTGTTCCAGAAAAAATTCACTTACCGGGTAGTGAACAAATAATAAGTTGAGCCCACCGATTATCAGTACTTTGGGCATTTCCTCCAACGAAATTTTACGCGGTATTTCAGCCATCTTTATTGCCCACTCTTTTAAGGCAGGGATAAAGTGCTTATTGCTTTTTATATATTCAACTAAACGATCTGTCTCTTTATCAAACACGCTTAGTGCTGACTCTTTATTTTGTGCGACACATATAAGTGCGTTCTTTGCTTCTTCAAGAAAATGTCCTAAAATAATTGCACGGATTATTTCTATTGAATGCATTCTCTTAAGACCAAGGTTCTTATTCTCGGGTAGCCATTGAGTAGAAAACATGAAGTTTTTCAGATTGAGCTTCTTGACAAAAACTTCGCCTATTGCAGGCCATGAACCGTACTGGCAGGGCCCCTCCATATTCAGATTGACACATAACGTTATTTCATCCTCACGCCTGTTTTCATATAAGTCTTTCAAGACGAAACCGGTGATCGCGATAAAGGGGAAGCATTCACGACCTGAACACATCTTTTTACCATACTGTATAATTTCAGCACTTGTTTTGTCATTGATTCTACAATTAACACCATACCTGTTAAAGATACCTTTCATCATAAGTTTTGAGTAATGGTTGAAATCGTAAGTAATAACATGTGTTATTCGAGGATCATTCAATTTAATCCGTTTATTATCACTATCAATAATGTGCTGATAATTCTCTGTAAAACGGGCCTGTTTAAATTCTAAATCATTAATTGTGTCTGTGTTCTGTTCTCTTGATTTCAATCTTCTTTTCTTACGTCGTTGAGCATTGATAATATCAAAAAAAGCGCTTAATCGAGTTTCAAAACCAGCATAAGCAGTGTGTGAATCTATCTCTAAATAACAGAAGGTATGTCCCTGAAGCTCATCTCGAAAATAATGATACATACATGCGTCCGGGCCACATGAAAAGCAGGAAATAAAACATAAGTAAAAATCAGCATTATTTTTAGCATAAGCTATTGCATTGTCAATCTGTCTTGTATGATGCCATACATCTCTTTCAGGATATTCACCATCAAATTGTGGGACCATATCGGCGGGTACAACATGATAACCCATGCTGGCAATTTTGCGTGGAAGGGCAAAGTTAACTTCAGAAGAGCAGGTGACATAAGGTCTTCCCGCGAGGATAATTGTAGGTTTGTTTTTCAACTTTTCAAACTCTGCCTTGCTTCGCTTTTGATACTGCTTCATGTACTCGTTATAGTGAGAAAGTGCTTTCTGCCCGGCGTCCTTTATAATATCTTTTTCCAAACCTAATAGAGGACTCAATTTTTCCAATTCAATAGATGTAATTCTGTTATAATCATTTGAAAACCAGATACTGGGGGATAAAACCTTGTCATCTAGATCCGGAAAGGCTTTGCGTATAATATCAGGAATTGCGGATGTAGATGGGCATGTATAGGAATAAGAATCCTTGCCCAGCTCAATCACTCGTGGCATAAGGATATAATCAACGTTGCGGTCAATAAGATCATAGACCGCTCCATGGTATATCTCGCATGGATAACAGATAGGTGATCTGGTTTTCTTTTTACCTTCCTTTGAAGGGTTTGATAAGATTATGTTATACCCCAGTTCATTGATCAGTTTTGTAAAATAAGGAAAGAGATTATAAGCAGTGAGTGCCATGGGAAGGCCGATTGTACCACGTGCATTTTTTATGGTGTGCGGGCCGAACTCCTTAAACATCATCTCATTCCAGACTGCAACCAGGTCACGACCTTCCTTAATTGTATTATCTTTATGACGCACTTTCTCGTATTTGGAACAGAGTCCCCCAAAGGGATATATTTTTCCACCGGTCTCTATTCTCTTGATTTCACAATTGTTTTCACAGGACTTGCATCGGAAAGATTCTTTTTCGTTGATCTTGTTTTTTATTATATCCTCAAGTTTATAATGTTCTTCTTTTGCATCTCCATCTCTTAATAGATCTCTTGCCATCAGGGCACTTCCAACACTTCCCATGAGTTCCGGATGAGGTGGTACGACCACCTTTTGCTGTACACGAGAGGCTATTGCCAATGCAACAGATCTGTTCAGGGCAACTCCTCCCATAAACATAAGGTTGTTTCCAATATGCCTGGGTCCGACAATTCGAGAGATATAATTGTCAGCTATTGAGTATACAAGGCCGGCAATAACATCTTCCTGGTCTGCTTCCTGCTGAAGAGCATTTCGTATATCAGTATTGATAAAAGCGGCACATCTTTCACCAAATGATATGGGTTGGGTACTCTTACGGGCAACGTTACTGATATTCTCCATCTCAATACCCATATCTATAGATGCTGATTCTTCAATAAAACTACCCGTACCGGCCGAACAGCCTTCGTTCATTGCATAATCAACCGGGTTTCCGTTTAAAAAGGAGATGAACTTCGAATCCTGTCCACCAATTTCAAATACGGTTTCTACATCAGGGAGCTCTTCGGATGCTGCTCTTGCATGGGCTAATATTTCGTTAAAACTGAAGCAATTGTCAAGATAAACAGATACGATTTCTCTTCCGGACCCTGTTACTGCTGTCTGAATAATTCTGATAGATTTATTACCGCGCTGTTTAATAAGTTCGAGAAGACAGTTTTTTGTCGCCTGAACGGGATTTCCAAGGGTCCTTAAATAGCAGCTTGCCGCGACAACACCATCGTCAATAGGTAACAATACTGCCTTCGTTGTTGTTGAGCCTGCATCTACTCCAAGGATGTACGATTCATTATCAATTATCGTTTGTTTATTACTTTCAGTCCGAACCCGGTAATCTAAAAATTGTTCTGCTTCACTAAGCGGTGTTATCTTTTCAAATTCAGTCATAGATTCTTTGAACCATTTTTCAAACGTCAGGCCGGTTGTATTTTCAGGAAGTTCTGACGCAAAAAGAGATGCTCCAAAAGCCTCTATATAGGGACTTTCCGGTAGTACAATTATATTTGAATTGACAAAAAGTCCGCGTAGTTTCTCAATAAATGGTTCATTCAATGCAACCTGTCCGCAAATTACGATCAAATCCGTAGACCACTGAGATAATTCTACCATTCGGTAAACTTTAGCGGCCAGATCGTGTATAAGGGTATGGGTTATATCTCCGACACTGCACTCTTTCTGATTCAGTTTATGCGTTACATCAGATTTACAATGAACAGAACATCGTGTTGCAATAGGTACACAATTACCTTTTTTACTCTCTTCAAGCCCCTCTGAAAGAGAGAGACCTATTCTTTTAAACTGCTGAACAATAAATTCACCGGTACCTGAAGCACATTTTGAACTTGAGAGTATGTCCTTTATTTTTCCATCCTTCATAGGATACGCATTAAACGTTTCCCCTCCAAGTGAAAGTACCATATCTGGATTGAGGTTATGAAACAACATGGATTTTTCAATACATTCTGTTTCTGAAAAATAGGGAAGGTTGGTAAGTGACCTGGATGCCTGTCCGGTTGCAGCTATTCTGGAATTATGTGAACATTTATGCCGATCCAGTATTCTTTGTATGGTTTCTCTGGGTTTTCCTTCATGTCTTTCTACGATAGAGATCGTTTTTCCATTATGAATTCTACGGACCCATTTTACTGATACAGTACCTATTTCCAGCCCTTCAAAATATGGTACTGATTCACCATTTCTCTTATCTTTTTTGTGGTACATAGACAGAATTATTTTTTTCGTAAATAGAAAAACATTAAAATAATGAGAAGAAAAATCCACCAGAGTTCTTTTCCGGACGTGATTATCTGTAATAAAAACTCGTTACCTTGTCCTCGTCCCAGGTAGAACAGACCAAAAATAATTGTAGAGACAAATATGGAGACGGCCAGCTTATTAAGTCCTTTTTGAATTCCGGTAAGCTGCTTGATTAAACTGGTCTCCTCTATTTCAACTTTAAGCTTTCCTTCTTTTATTTTGTCTACTATATCCTGAAAGTTTGCAGGATATTTCGAAATGAGCTGTTTATAGTCAAGTAATGACTTTTGCATATCCTGGACAACAGATTCAGATAAAAATTGAGATTGAATCAGCTTTTTCAGCTTAGGTCCCCAATCCTTCCTCCAGTCAAAATCCACACCTACATATCGAAAAGTTCCATCCCAGAAGCAGATCGTTCTAAAGAGCAGAACAAATGACGTGGGTAACGTTATCTTGTGTTGATATTGAATGTGATTAATAATTTCCAGCAGATTTCCTACTGATATGTCATTTGATGAAGGTTGATAGTGAATTTCATCAATAAAGTCAATGCAGTCATTGCGGAATTCGATTTCATCAATCGGGGCCAAAGGTGTTCCCATTTTCAAAAAAGTTTCAGCGAACATATCTATGTCACGATAGATTGCAGCATAGTACCATTTCAAGAGAGCATTAACTGTTACTTTGTCGAGGCTTTCTGTCATTCCAAAATCTACGATTGCAAACTCACTCTCTTCCATAATGAGTACATTGCCAGGGTGAGGATCAGACTGAAAAAAACCATACTCGAAAATTGACCTGAACACACAATCGTTCAGACGTTCTCCCAGCAGATTACGATCACCCTTGTAGTTTTGAATGTATTCTTTTTGTGTAAGCTTTACTCCCTCTATGTACTGCATGACAATAAGATGTTTTGTTGTATATTCCCAGTAGATTTTTGGAATGTGTACCCATGGCATTTTAGATAATACTCTTTCCATACGATCCTGACGTTTTGATTCGTGTATAAAATCGAGCTCCTCCATTAGTGTATTCTTGAATGACGACAGAAGCTCATCAAAACGATGCAGGGCAAGATGAGGTGTTTTGCGCACCGCCCATCTGGCCATGGTTTTTAAAATATCTATATCAACGGATATAAGCTTTTTAAGTTCAGGGCGCTGAACTTTGACGGCAACAATCTCTCCCGTTTTGAGTACGCCGCAGTGGACTTGAGCTATTGAAGCGGATGATATTGGCTGTTGACTGAATTGAGAAAAAATTTCATTAATCGATTTCCCCGTCTCCTGTTCAATCGTCTGTTTTATCGTTTTAAAAGGGACTTCGGGAAGTCTGTCCTGCAGTTTTTCCAGCTCTTTTAATATTTCAGGTGAGACAAAATCAGGTCTGACACTTAACCATTGCCCGAATTTAATAAAAGTTGTTCCTAACTCTTCAAAAATTCTGCGTATTAAAACGGCAAAATCTTCCTGTTTCGTTATTCTGTTTGAGGAATCGAGCAGTCTGGATACCAGCGTAACAGGGCTAATGACTGATATGCTTTTAGAGATTGATATAACCTGATATTTAACAAGAATAGTTGCTATTGTTCTAAGACGGTTGATTTTCCTGATCTGTCTGGGGATGTTGAGAATCATGAATGCTGGTAACTTTCTATTCTAATTTGGTCTAATTGGTATTATTTAACAGTGCTCATTAAATATCTTTTTCCTGAAAGCCATACTTCCAGACCCTTTTTCGTCTGAAAAATACATATCGACTTTTTTGCTCGTGTTCTGGTATCAATACCTTCGCTTCCAACAGTAGGATGCGGTATCTGATCAATTGGTTTTTGCTGTTCTAAGTCTCCAGTAACAGGACTTCTTTTGTAAGCTAATCTTTTATTCAGTGCTTCACCAAGTTGTGTAAGGTTATTCAGGAATTTAGAGTAGATTATACTTTTAGGAACAAACTTTCCTGTTTCCAGCATTACTGAAATCTTAAGGATTATTCCTGCTCCGTCAGTGGCTGGCATAAATGTCCAATTGCCTTCATAACGTTTAAACCAACCCTTAATCTGCCTGAATTTAATACTATTCTCAGTGGTTAAATCAAATTCAATCGTCGATTTTATCGTAATATGTGATTCTCTGGATACAACATCTAAAACACTTAGACTCCCCTCTTTTTTGACTACGTTAACGCTTTGTACCCCAGGCCACCATTGTGACCACTCTTCAAAAGTGAGTAATTCCTGGAGTGTATTTTCTTTTGATACATTGATTTTTATGTATTTGTGTATATTCACTTATTCGACTTTTTTGTATAAATATTTCGAACCAAGAAACCAGACAGCAAATCCTTCAGCTTGGAAAGCTTCTTTAATATCGGCGTCCAGACCTGATAGTGGTTGAAAATCCTGTGTAAAAGTAGAGGGTTGAGAAAACATCTGCGATAGCATATCCAGCCTGCGTTGAAAGATAAGGTTTGACATCTTTGTGTTAGGCTTATAATGCATTGCTCCTGATATTGTTGTTCCATTTCCTTCCGGTGAATCAATAATATTCCAACTACCATAAAGACCGTTAAAGTGTTTGCCCGTTTCTTCAAATATTCCAATCTGTTTAAATGTTATCGAAGTTGGTCTTGAACAAACAAATTCAAGTTGATACTTTTCCTCCATTAGCTCAGGAGAGCAAAAATCTGCAACGAAAATATCTCCTTCCTGAGCGATAACAGATGCATCTTGAATATCCGGCATCCACTCGACGTAACCATTGAAATCGTAAAGAACATTAAAAACCTGTTCCTTTGTTGTATTATTGATGTTTACACTTGATCTCATTTTGAGAAACTCACCTGTTTTTCGTGATAACCCGGGAACTTGCGGTGGTTAATTGAGTTGGTTGTAATATAAAAATGTTGTATTGAATAACGCGAACAGGACGTAGGCTTACAGTTTGAAAATAGAAGTCAAAGAATCCATAAAATCCCAAAATGAATCGAACAGTTTCTGATTTTTTCCGCTCATGTTTTCTTTTAAACTCGTAGTTGCCGAACTTACTATTTCCTCACTTTTACTGATCCTCTCTTTCATCGGGCCTTTCCCTATCGCCAGACGAAACATTTCCTGAACACCCAGTAAATGAATTGTTGAAAATGACATAAGGGATGCGGCAGATAATTGCATGATAGATGAAAACAGATCATCTTCTTTTTCGTCAGGAACGTCTTCTGTGACTGTCTCCTTTCCTTCTTTAAATGAATCCTCTGTTTTTTGTGTTAATTCATGAGGCTTATGATTTTCAACTTCAGGCTCATTATTATTTCCGGTGTTACCATATGATGTACTGTTAATGGTATAACTTTGATCTGAATTTGTGGTCTGTGATAAATCAACAACCATCCTGGAGGATTTTTGTAAGCGTTTTACAATAATAGGAACAATCCCCCATAGAATTTCCGGTTCACGTTTTACAAGGCCATTAAAACTGTCTCGTGTCAAAAGAAGATATTCGCAATCATCTAGAGCCTTGACATTTGCAGACCTGGGCTGTTCATCTACAAGAGACATTTCGCCGACACACTCATTTGCTTTTATAATAGCCAACCGCACATTTGCAGTATGTCGCTCTTCATAAACCTCCATCTGGCCGGAAGTAATTATAAACATTCCAAGACCGATACTCCCTTTTTTGATGATAATTTCACCTTTTGAGCAGGTGCGGCGAATAAGAAGGGACGATAACACCTTTATCTGTTTTTTATTCAGCCGTTGAAAGATGTCTAAACTCTTTACTACTATTTCAATAGCTTCTCCACTGCCACTGTCAGGTTCCGGTGAACTGAATTCCTCAGGAACATTCTGCTGAAGTTTGCCCCTTTTTTTTTTGAAATATTGTTTTAATTGCATTTGCTAAATGTGTTTACTGCAAATATCATGTCCTGGTAGAATCAGAACATGCATTCCGCCCAGACTAAAGAATTCTACGGTAAATGGGTTATGCCTCCTTATATTTTTCATTGAATTTATCAACAACCTTTTCTGTTTTATCAATAGACTTGTCTAACGTTTCAAAAAAGGCATCGACCATGTTCTTCGGTAAATCCTTCAGTCTGTCTTGCAGTTTATCTGACTTGCTTGAGTCGTCTTTTTTGGACATTTCGTCAACAAAGGTACGGGCCATGTCAGCAGTTACTGATAATGATTCAAGTCCTGCAAAAATAAATCCATGGGAAAGCTTTCTCGCTTCTTCAGGTATTTTCTCCAGTATGTCTTTCTTAGAATGTTCTTCTTCACATTTCTGACTTTTCTGTTTTGTATCTTTTTCATCAACCATGACTTTTCTCCTGAAAAAATTAAAATTATACTAGTGTTAAATTATCATTCCAGATGGAATGTATTTATTTGTTTAATGCTGTTTTCTGTCGGAGAATGATTTAGAACGGCCTTTATACTAAAACAATATAATGTTATTAATAAAATAGTAACACTTTATTACTCTAAGGTTAAATTGATTAAACTTTGTACCTGCTTTGCTTCGGTAAAGTAAATAGGCATAAATTGATACATAGGTGTATAGTACAAAAGAAGACGTTAAATGCAATCATATTTTGTGTTAATTTTCTATCATTTTATCTGATGATCTCCTTTATAACAGGTAATGATGGAGGCAATATTGAGGGTTTTAAGAAGTTGGTAGACTTTACTAATGAAAATAATATAGCCTTTTGGCTTTTATGGTCATGAAAGAAATAGTGTTATAATCTGTTCTTATTCCCATGGAAACTGACCTTTTTCAACAAAGGCTTTGATTTTCTCCATGTTATCATGCTTGCATAATAATTCTGTGATTTGATTGACCGCGTCCTTCTTCACCTGCTCATTTATTATCCACATCCTTTTGAAATATTCTTTCAGATCAACAACTGTTTCTGCCTTTATCCTGTTAACTCTCAGTAAAAACAATCGTACAGATTCATCAGGCGTATTGGTTAATTCATCGATTAAGCCTGATGAATAGGCCTTTTCCGCATTAATATTTTGTGTGGTTAATGTCATTAAATATGCCTTCTGGAAACCAGTTCGGCGGATGAGAAAAGGGATAACGCAGGCAGGCAAAAGTCCGAACAGGGTCTCTGATAAACTGAAAGAAGCTCTTTCGGTTGCAATGGCATAATCACTTGCTGCTACGAAACCAATGCCTCCTGCGGTAGCCTTTCCGTCTATTATTGAAACAATAATTTTACAAGTTCGGGTAAATCTCTCTAGAAGACTAAAATAAGAACTGGCATACTTTTCTACTTCATCTCTATTGTTGTGGTCTATCTTTACAACCTCATCAAAATCCATTCCCGTACAGAAAACCTGATTATTGCCCTTCAGGATAACCAGGCGAACATCGGGATTGAGTTCAACATTATCAAACAGTAAATTTATCTCATTCAGGAGCAGTATATTTATACTGTTATTATGTTCAGACCTGTCAATAGTAACGGTAACACATCCTGCAGTTTCTTCAATCCCTAAAGTTTTAAAATGATATCCACTCATGTTAACAATATGAAAATATTAGCGATTTAAACACTTTTGATTTTTTACCAATATGCTGCTATTAATACCACCAAATCCAAATGAATTTGAAAGTGCGTAATTAATCTTTACATCAGTCAGCACCTTTTTCCCCACAAAATTAACCTGGCGGTCAATAGGGTCGTCTAAATTTATATCAGGATGGTAAAATCCTTCCTTCATCTGTATAAGTGTGGCAATTAATTCAACAACACCTGCAGAATAGATACAATGCCCAATCAGGGATTTGGTAGAATTAATATGGATAGATTTCACACACTCCTTAAAAACATGCTTTATTGCATCCAATTCGGTTATGTCTCCTAATGGAGATGAAGTTCCATGGGTATTAATATAATCAATCTCTTTGGTTGTAATGCCTGTTTCCTGCAATACAGACTGCATAACTTTTATTTCTCCTTCTATACTTGGGTTTGTAAGATGATTACCGTCCAAACCGGAAGCAGCACTTACAATCTCTCCCCTTATTTGAACATCTCTACTCAAGGCACTTTCCATGGATTCTAAAACAACACACCCACTTCCCTGTCCAAATACAAAACCATCATGCTTCTTGTCAAATGGACGTGAGGCTTTTTCCGGTTGGTCGTTAAAAGTTTGACCGGTCATGGCTCCTAAAATAGAAAATGCCTTCAGCTCTAACTCTGAGAAATCAGCTAAAGCTCCTACACAGAGACATGCCTTTACCGTTCCTGCTTGGATTAGTTGATATGCATTGTATAAACCCAGATTACCACTTGCTGAAGCTCCTCCAACCGAATATCCTATGCCCTTAATATTCAGAATCTCACTGATAGCTCCAATTATATTTGTATCCAAGAAAGAGATGGCATATTTTGGATTTATATATTCAGGTTCTTTTAAGAATTTATCGTAGTTATCAATAATATACTTCTGTGATATATTATTGCCGGAGACAATGATGCCAATGGAACTACTATCTAATAGAGAATGGATTAATTCAGCATCTAAATAAGCTTGAATAGCTGCACAACTACTGATTTGAGTAGAAAGGTTAGAATTGTTACAGACTTTTCGCGATATAGTATATATGCTTTGCGAAATCTCTTCCAGGCTGTTCAAATAGTCAATATAAGAAAAATCTTTTATTTCTGCGCCTATCTTTACAGGACATGTATCGGTAGGAATAGTAAGCAGAGTACTGATACCGCTCTTGCCTGATCTTAAACTTTCAGTAAAATCTTCAACATTATGGCCAACACTATTTATTACGCCATAACCGGTTATAACAACCCTACCCATTTATTTAGCTATTAATGTGTTTATAAAAAATGTTGACTAAATTATTGATATTCTGTGCATGTCCTAAATCAACGCTGTGTAAATTTATGGTAATATTAACGAATGACTAAAATTAATTCAAATACAAAACATCAATACATGGCCGATCGCCTACCTTTTTTTAAAGGGAGAAGTGCATTGACATATTTTGAGTAAAATAGAACAATCAAGGTGCCTTTCTGATTTTGTTGCTGGACATAGTCTGGGTGAATATAACAGTAGAAGTATCAGGTAATTAGTTACAGTACTCTAACCAAAAACGTCACGAATTATTTCAACTGTAATTTTTGATCATCCTATCGCTATTGTTGTTGTTGACTCTTATTTTTCAGATGGTCTTTTATCTTTTCAATCTCTTTTAACGTTATCAACTTTCTGTGTTCCATGGTATCGTACATAGAGTCGGCTATCTCTGACCACTCTTCAGGGGTATAGTCGTAGTCGTCAGTGTCAGGTAGTGGATGGCAGGCAGTGCATATAAATCTGTAAAGGTAATGACCGAACAGGTACTCATCTTTATTTTTTAGCTCCTCTTTGGTTAATTCCTTTTTCAGATGGTCTTTTATCTTTTCAATCTCTTTTAACGTTATCAACTTTCTGTGTTCCATAGTATCATACATAGATTCGGCTATCTCTGACCACTCTTCAGGGGTATAGTCGTAGTCATCTGTGTCCGGCAGCGGGTGGCAGGTAGTACATATAAACCTGTAAAGGTACTGACCGAACAGGTCCTCTTCTTCCTTATATAACTCCTCTTTCACCAGCATCTCCTTTGCCAGTTTCTCCTTTGCCAGTTTCTCCTTTGCCAGCTTCTCTTTCGCCAGCTTCTCCTTCGCCAGCATCTCCTTTGCCAGCATCTCCTTTGCCAGTTTCTCCTTTGCCAGTTTCTCCTTTGCCAGTTTCTCTTTCGTCAGCTTCTCCTTTGCCAGTTTCTCCTTTGCCAGCTTCTCTTTCGCCAGCTTCTCTTTCGCCAGCTTCTCCTTCGCCAGTTTCTCTTTCGTCAGCTTCTCCTTCGCCAGTTTCTCTTTCGTCAGCTTCTCCTTCGCCAACTTCTCCTTCGCCAGTTTCTCCTTCGCTAACGTCTCTTTCTCCAACTCTTCTTTTGCTAACTTCTCATTCACCAACTCCTCCTTTTGGATATCCTTTGTTACCGTTGTTGTACAGCCTGAAATAATCTGCTGAGTAAGAAGCAAAAAAACTATCAAAATGGTATAAACATTAGAACTTTTTTTCATATTTGAATCTCCTTTTTATAATCAATAATAATACCTGTTTTGTATATAACAAAAGAAATGGGGGGAATGTATGCATTTAACATACTTAAGAAGGTAATGTAGTGTTCGCTTATAAGTATGTCTTCTCTATCAATGAAGTCAATACGTAGTCACTGTAACAATAATTGTCTGTAGGCCATGGTACTCCACCAAATCTATAACTTATGATATTTTTTGAGAGACAGATATTCTCATTTGCCAGTGGATAAATTTCATTGTTTAACAGTGTATGTCCTGACTCTTTTCCGTTACTATAAATTTATCTAATATGTCAGTAATCTTTTAACTCAGTTGTGGTCTGAAAAAGTTCTTGATATTTATTTTTCACTCAAAGTCTTAGTTATAATTTCCAAGGCTAACTTGGAATCAAAAACCAGACGACCCTCAAGAACTGGTTCCTCAGCTTTTCCATCAAGCGCGTTTTGCGCGCATAGTAGAGCCTCGTTTGACTGTTTTATGTTTTCCGAGCGTCGTATTAAGTGGTCGTATATCTTCCATCTGGACCATCGTCTTTCATCACAACTGGTGAACAAATTGTCAGCTACAAAATAGATAAGTTTACCTTCTCCTAAGAGCTCCTGCTTTCCTTGTTCAAATACATTCAGGGAGGCGGTGCTCAGGTCAATCAGCACAGCCACTTCTCCTCTCTGTACGAAATAATCACCCGTGGTAGTATCCCACAAGGTATTATTCGTAGTCATGGAATTGTCCTCGTTTTCGAATTGGGAGTTTATAAAATAAATAAGACAAGTCCATATTAATCCTCTACATCTAATCAATTATTTTTTTTACATAATTTAAGTTTACTCAGTTTTTATTTAATTAGTCAAGACATATAAATAAATAATTTGCATGTCTGGGTCAAGTTGGTTTTGCAAGTATAAATATTTATATATAAGCTCAAAAAATCCTGTATAATAAGCGTTAAGGCTTTACTGGAATAAAATTATAACCTTTTGTGTGAGGAGAAAAAATGGTATCTAAAATTGTTTTTAAACAGAATGATTTTCATGGTGATATTTCATCAAAGGAATTTACGGCAGATATACTAGTCGAAGGGATGCATATTAAAGGTGAACCTCTTGTAACACTTAATAATAATGACGGCTTACCAGGTGTAAAAGATATTTACGCTAGATGGGGAGAACCTGCTGGAAAAGATGAAAAAGCAGAGATAGTGTCACTGACTGTAAGATTTGATGATGAAATAGCGGAACAAGGAAAGCTCAAAGGTTCGCTTTCAGTTAATCTTTATGTAGAGGGTGCTACAAGTTACGTAATGAATTGGAAATCGTAAAACATTTATTTTGAATTGTATATTATTGCAGGCTGTCTGAGGAACAAGTATTCTCAGGCAGCCTTTCGAAAGACTGAGAAAATCTAAGAGGAGTGTATTAATGGATATATATAAATACGCAATGCAAATGGAGTTAGATGGTAAACATTTTTACCATGATTTGTCTAAGAAAACAAATAATACGGGTATTAAGAGTATACTGACTATGATGGCCGAATCTGAGGCCAAACACTATAATGTAATCTTGAGTATGCAAAAAAATGATAAAACACAATATTCGGCGGATACTGAAGTATTAACAAAGGTAAAAAATATTTTCATGACAATGAAAGAAGAAAAGAAAATTGATATTGATAATTCACAAGTAGAAATTTATAAAAAGGCTTTGGACGTTGAGATAAATAGCGAAAAATTTTATCAGGAAAGGGCAGACGCTGAGAAAGACACTTATAGAAAGGAACTATTTTTAACGTTAGCAAACGAAGAAAAAAATCATTGTGTTATACTGAAAAACTTAGTTAATCTTACGGAAGCACCGGATAATTTGTGGTAAATCGATAAAAAATATTACTTTGATTGCCAGATACAAAGTTATTAAATAGTGGTATCGATCCATTTGAAGAACCGAGGCAGATTATGATTATAAAAACTGAAAACAGGAATTTGAAATGTCAAAAAATCTGAATGCAATACAAATAGCAGATAAAGTATATTGGGTAGGCGCAATTGACTGGGGCGTTAGAAACATCCACGGCTACACTACTGACAGGGGAACAACATATAATGCATATCTGGTTATGGACGACAAGATAACTCTCTTTGACACAGTAAAGAAAGAGTTTGAGGATGAATTTCTATCAAGAATTGCATCAATAGTGAATCCGGAAAAAATAGACTATATCATATCTAATCACTCAGAACCTGATCACAGTGAAGTGCTTCCGGAGATCATAAAAGCGGTAAAACCGGAAAAGGTATTTGCATCAGTAATGGGCAAAAAGGCCTTAAACGCCATTTACCATGACCTCAACATGGAAATAACCGCAGTAAAGGATGGTGAAGAGTTGGGCCTTGGTAGCAAAACGGTGAAATTCATGGAAACAAGAATGCTCCACTGGCCAGACAGCATGTTCAGCTACCTTGTCGAAGACAAAGTATTACTTACACAAGATGCATTTGGAATGCACCTTGCCTCATCTGAAAGATTCGGGGAAGAGCTCCCGTGGGGAGTTCTGAAAACACATGTATCAGGATACTATGCAAATATTATCACGCCATATTCAAGTCATGTAGCAAAACTATTTGAAAAAATAGATACATCTGGACTAGAGGTAAGTATAGTCGCACCAGACCATGGGCCAGTCTGGAGAAATATGGACAATTTCAGAAAAGTACTCTCTCTCTACAAGAAGTGGTCTGCAAGGAAACTTGATGAGAAAATAGTAATCGTATACGATACTATGTGGGGAAGCACAGAGAAAATGGCAAACCATATTGAAGACGGGGCCAGGTCTTCAGATGTCTCTGTTGAAATGATGCCGCTTTACTCCTTTGAAAGGAGCATGATAGCATTGGAAATGCTTGATGCGTCTGCTGTTATTGTAGGAGCACCGACTTTGAACAACAACATCTTTCCATCGCTGGCAGATGTCCTGACATATATCAAGGGGCTTAAGTTTAAAACACCATACGGAGCAGTTTTTGGCTCTTATGGTTGGAGCGGTGAAGGGAACAATCTTCTCAGGGAGTATCTGGTCTCCATTGGCGTAGAAATAGTCGATGAGATAAAATCAAAATACGTTCCAGATGATAAAGTAAAAGAAGAATGCTTTTTACTTGGGCAGGCAGTCGCTAATAAAGTAAAAGAATTTATTAAAAACCAATAGGAGTAATTTCATGAATAAGTACGTATGTGATGTATGCGGATATGTATACGACCCGGAAATAGGAGATCCGGACAATGGTGTTAGTCCAGGAACCACTTTTGAAGATATTCCAGATGACTGGATATGCCCAACTTGTGCTGCTGGATCAGAAAGCTTTTCTCCTGCTTCTTGAAGTGTTTGAAATTTTGAATGATTACACAGGGTTTCAGGATAGTGAGTAGTACGTCCACAATTTTTACAGTAGAAATTAGAATCTTTCACCAATGTGGGTAGTAAATGGGGATAATGCAAAAAAATATTTTTATATAAGAAATTATAAACAGTGTAAGCTGCTTATTTATTGGTACTTATACAAAATAAAAAAACCAGGGAAAAGATGTGTGGTTTTTGTCTCTTGACAATAGAGAAATCTTAATGTTTAATTACGGTAATATTTTATTTAGTTTATGTGTGTCATAGCGATTCCTGGATTGTATAATTTCACTTGATTGAGATTAAAAGGGATTGAATATGGAAATAATTTTGGCTTAATTTATTGTTGGGGAAGGGAGGGTAATTAGGATGAAATTAAAAAACATTATGCTTTTCATGGGTATGTTGGCGCTGGTAGCAGTGACAAGTAAGCAGGTCAACGCTTCTGTAATCTTTGAGGTAGAGCCTAACGACACCTTGGCTGCAGCACAGAACATCGATCCACACTTCTCAATAGGGCCAAATCCCAATGTAATTTTTTCTGATGTTGTTCCATGGGTTAGTATCGTAGCACCAGCAAACAACGATACATTTGATTACTATAGTTTCTCCGTAAACAACGGAGGAGACGTTGGTATATTTGATGTAGACTTCGGAGTCGGAGGAGTAGGAAGTATCGACACTACGATAGCTTTATGGGACTCACTTGGTAACGTCCTGCCTTTTGGTTTCAATGACGATTCAAATGCAGCGTTAGGAGCAGCCGGTTCCGTTTCCGATTTAGATCCGTTTCTTCCCTATGTATTCCAAAACCCCGGCCTGTACATAGTCGGCGTAGCTGGGTCCCCGAGTACAGCAGTACAAGGTGGATGGGATCTGGCTGGAACAACACTTCCGAGCTTAAGTACATATGTAATTAGCGTATCCTTAGAGAATGGTAACCAGCAGGGTAGCCAGCAACCAATACCTGAACCGACAACTATAGCTTTACTAAGCATAGGCCTAATGGGACTTACAGTTGCAGGGGCAAGACGTAAATGGAGGAAAAACTGTTGAACAGTTAATAAAGGCAGGTAATTATTTGCTAAAGGTTGTTTTGCCTTCATCATCTGAAAAGGAATGTGCTTGAGATATAGACATTTCTTTTTGCTTCCATGTTTCTCATTTTGCTTGTTCACCATATATACATTGCCTGGCATATAAATAAAACCGTCATTCTCTTACTACTATAATGTTATCAGGTTTCTTAAGATATAAATTACCAATTAGTGGATAGAGGGAACATACGAAAGATATTTTTGACTTACCCAACAATGATCTGTAGTATTATATGAAGGTGCCGAAAATTTCCTGTTGGAATAAAGGACTTTCAGTACAGAGCAGTTAAATAAAAAACCTCCTGTATATTGCATGTTGGAATGTAAGAAGATTTGCGATATAAACCAGAAGGAGGAAAAATCGTAGGGTGCGTTTTACACACCAGAAACATGCCAGCATAATCAAGAATTTGTTTAATAGATAACACCATTGCCATATCCAACGTTGTTAGCGGTGCATGGAATGCACCCTACTTGTCTGCCCACCAGAAACATTCTGCATCCGGTAACAAAAATCGTAGGGTGCGTTTTACGCACCAGAAACATGCCAGCATAATCAAGTATTTGTTTAATAGATAACTCCATTACCATAACCAACGTTGTTAGCGGTGCATGGAATGCACCCTACTTGTCTGGAAAGATTAAAAGTCAGATAATACACCATAATTTAATTTTTCAAAGAACCACAATTACGTAGGGCAGGCATTGCCTGCCGTTATTTATACAAATCCAAAATGAATGGCAATCCACTCATTCACCATAACTCGCATCGTTTGTATCTGTTCCGTCTCCACCCCAATCCGGTGGATATAGTCCTTTCTTCACACACTTGTGAAACGTGGAATATGGCCAATCCTTAACACTGGTTACCAAACCATGCTTCACCGGGTTATAATGTATATAATTCATATGTCTATTATAATCATCTTCATCACGGATCATATGCTCCCAGAATCTCCTTTGCCAAATTGTGGATTCATTTCGTTTCCGTTTTGATGCATTCATCCAATCATCACGGCGTAAGTCCGGACCACATTGTTTTGTTATGAAACGTTTTATCATAGCCCAGCGAACACCAAAGTTTGAATCGTCCTCCGGCAGCGTCCATATACAATGAAGGTGATCCGGCAACAAAACCCAACCGTCAATGATCAGTGGATGTTTTGTTTGCACATCACGAATACCGTCACGCAACGCCGTTCGAACATTTTCATCGCATAAGAATTCTTGTCGCCGATACGTCACAACAGTAAAAAAATATGTGCCTCCTTTTGCATTAGCACGCCGGTAATTCGACATTAATCACATTCCACCGGAAACGAAAATTGTAGGGTGCGTTTTACGCACCAGAAACACGCCAGCGTAATCAAGTATTTGTTTAACAGATAACACCATTGCCGTATCCAACGTTGTTAGCGGTGCATGGAATGCACCCTACTTGTCTGAATATTTAAATGCAAAACAAATCAGAAATTCTAATTTTTTCAATACTCTCCAGAAATATTCTGCATCCGGAAACAAAAATCGTAGGGTGCGTTTTACGCACCAGAAACACTATTACAGATTATGGCTCATTATAAAACAATAGGGCCAGAAGTTGTGAAATTATGGGAAGTTTAAGCAAGCGCAAGAATTTCGTTATTAGTTTGGTGGTATTAAAGAAACAGGTTTAAATTTTCGTTTAATAGTTAGTTATTGTACATTATTTCTATGAATTGTACATTGATTCTCTGAGCTGAGGATTAAATTTATTTGTAATTGCCTGTCTGTTTACTTTGCTTAAAGAGATGATCTATAGAAAAGATTTTATGAAGAGTATAGATACCATAGTTTTTGTGACAACTGCATTTTGAATTGATAGAAGAAACAATTCGTTCTTAAGGTCTTTATAATTAATGTGTTATCACTGTTTTATTAAAAGTTGCAAAGATAAATTAGCACAAAAAATAAACTAACAAAATGGTTTTTTTCCCCAAAAACCAGGATTTAGGCATAATTATTATAATTACGTTATGTAAAGTTTTGTTAGAAAATTGTTCTTTTTATTTGTTGTTTTTTTGGTGCACTGTTTGCGGGTTTTGTAATAGAGGTGATTTAGCTTTTAATCTTGTTTATGAATCTCCAAGTTACGATTCAAAACTGCAAAAAAGCTGAAAATGTTAATAAAAGTCTTAAAGAAATTAACAAAATAAATGTTAACCGTATAAAAATCGTATAAAAGATTTTTAAGATACTTTTTTATAGTGACTTATAATTTTGATACATTTTTTTACATGTAACTGAGAGGGCATTGGTATGTACATTGGGTGATTTGTTTTCTGTTAATATAAGAGTTTTCAGGAAAAAACATCAGTAGTCAAACAACTTGCCTGCGAAAATAATAATATCTTGCCAAATACACCTGAGTGTAGAAAACGGTATAATTAATTAAGTGTTTTGTTGACTAACTCAATTTTAAAGTGTATAAACTGAATATTTATCATAGGGTTTAGGTTGGTACAGCTATATTTTTTACAAATTTTAACATTATAGCCTCTCTGATGATAAGAGGAAACTGTGCTCCCGTAAAGTGCCTTACCGTGTATAGTGGTCTTTATCATGGTTTTAGCGCAGTTTTGTACATTTTCTGTACACCATTTTCCATTGCGTTGGAGAATAATGAAAACAGGTGCTTTTTTCACGGGCGATACGTCCATGTTTTCATTTGAATTGTTTATCACCCAAGGGGGGGGGGTGGAGATTCATCTACTTTGATCTCTTCCTTGAAAGGAGAATATTGTTCGCATCATTCTGCGGTTCTTTTTAGCAGATGAGCAGAACAGATAAATATCTATCAAACAGTATTACGATTTAAATTTGTTAAAATTGCAATGTGTTTTTACATAACCTGATGATAAACCGATATAAATAATGGGAAGTAACCATATTGTTCCCAATTTTTTTAAATTGACAAATGATTAAACATATAATTCTTTTTTCATCATTAACTGTTTGTTTAAGCTTAATTAGTTGTGCATATATGAACTCTCCAACAGATTTAGAGGTATTAACGTTTGAAGCGGAAAATTCTTCTGCTAGTGAACCAATTGGTGATTATGTCCTGAAACAAGGAGATTCTCTTGACGTAAAATATTTTTACAATAGCGAACTTAATGTAAATGTTGTTATAAGATTGGACGGGAAAATATCTCTTCAATTGATTGGTGAATTGGTTGCTGCGGGACTGACACCCTCTGAACTTCAAGCAACAATTATTGAAAAATATAAGGGGATTTTGAGAAAACCAGAAGTTACCATATTCTTAAAAGAGTTTGAAGAGGAGAAGGTATATGTGGGAGGAGAGGTTGATAGACCGGGAGATTTCTCCATAAATATTGGAAATACTACTGTTCTCCAGTCTATTTTTAAGGCTGGGGGGTTTAAAGAAACATCAGATCCTGGTAGTGTGATCATTGTTAGAAGAGGACCAGAAAATATGCCAGTGACGAGAAAGGTAAATTTAAAAGAAGTTATTTCTGGAAAAGCACCTGAAAAGGATATTTATCTCCAGCCTTTCGATATTGTATTTGTACCTAAGACTTTTATTGCCAAAGCGAATAAAAGTGTCGAGCAATATATCAAAAACATGATCCCTGTTACACTATCTACAGGATTTTCTTATTTTCGGGGTAAAACGAGAACAAAAAACAGTGGAGGAGGCTCTTTTGTTGCGCCTTAGTAATAATAGAGAGATGAATTTTCAGTATTTATTTTAAAGCAATATTATTATCATCTATGTCTTATGTAATTTGGTTGCAGATGAGAAATAAAAGGAATTTTGAATTTGCCTAGTAATTAACTTATCAATATGCTAAAAAACGACAATAGAGTTACCTTAAGAGATTGTTTATATATATTCTTTAAATACAAAATTACCATAGTAGTATTTACATTATCAACACTCCTCATCGCTACTATCTATGTATATACTCATCATACACCATACCAGGCTTCCTCAAAAATCCTTATAAAAATTGGAAAGCAAAGTATTTCACGGGAGGCGGGATTCATCAGTTCACCAGGAATGATTACAACTACAACTACTTCTGATATTCTTAATTCAGAATTAGAGCTAATGAGGGGTAGATACGTTGCTGAAGAAATATTTAATGAGCTAGGTGATGAGATACTAAACCCACCAAAAGAAATACCTCAATCTTTTTGGAAAAAAATAAAAAACTACTTTAAAAAACAAATTTCAGATATTCTCGACTATTTAGATACATTAATTTGTAAATTAGGTCTTAAAAAGAAATTATCTCTTAAAGAAAAAGTCATATTAGGAATACAACATGGTTTGACCGCAGAATTAGTAAATAGTTCTAATACGGTAAAAGTAGGTTTCAATTATCCAGATCCTGTTATAGCTGCACGGATAGTTAATTCCGCTGTCTCTGTTTATATTAAACATCAAATGAATATTCACATGACAACAAATGCCTTAAATTTCTTTGTGAATCAGACTAACAAGTTTAAGAAAAATCTTGAAGTATCTGAAAAAAGCTTAAAAGAATTTCAGGAACATTGGAATATTTCATCCATAGAGGAACAAAAAAGTCATCTATTGCACTTAAATAGTGATCTACGGAGCGAGAAAGATAATACAGAAATTGAGCTTACGAGGCTTAATAGTAAGGTTGAAGGCATGAAAAACCTCTTGCATGAAAGATCATTAGGGTTTTCCACGTTTGATATCAGTAAGCCAGACCAGGTCGTTGATACCATCAAACTAAAGCTTATGGATTTAAAACTGAAGAAAATTGATATGTCTCTTAAGTATTTTGATGATAATTTGTATATAACGTCAATTGATGATAGTATTAAAGATCTTGAGAGAGAACTAAGAAAAGAGGAAGCGAGGTCTGCATATTTAATTGATATTGATTCGTTGAAAGCGAAAAAGGAAAAGATAAATAACATTTTAAGTCGATCAGATGAAGAGTTGAGAAAAATTAACCAGTTGGATTATGAATTACGAGTTTTAACGAGAAAAGTTAGTGAAAATGAAGATTTCTATAACACTTATTTAAAAAAAGCTGAGGATGCTCGTATTCTACTCGCTATGGATACTGCTAATATAACAGATGTCAAAATAATAGAACCTGCGTATCCTCCTATTTTGCCAAAAAGACTGATTTCTTTTATTCCTCAAAAGATTTTTATTTTAATAATGTCATTTTTTATCGGCATTCTACTTAGTGTTTCCATTATCTCACTTATGGAAGTATTTGATCAATCTTTTAAGTCTGTAGAAGATGTTGAAGAATATCTTAATTTGAAGGTTTTAGGGACAATTTCAGAAAATAAGCACCTCAATAAATTATGAATTTCATATAGGTAAATAATACAAATTACTCCCCATCATAATTTTTGTAACAATAGTCTGAATAAAATTCAGCGTCATCCGGTTAGGTTTTTGCGTATTGCAAATTAATGCTCCAAAACTGTCATTCCGGATGCTTTGAGCGGGAATCCAGATTGAAGAGTCACATAGATACCCGATAAAGGAATTCGGGTATGACAAAAGCGGTATACGCAAAAACCTAACCGGATGCTTCTAATTTAAAAAAACGATTTTACTCAAGTATTTTATGGAAAATAGTATTATTAAAATTGGCAAGTTACCTCAAGAAGTAACTATAGAATTCAGGAAGTTAAAAAATAATATTTTACAGTCATTAAACAATAAATCGTCTTGTAAATCTATTATGGTTGCCAGTTCAACACACGGAGAAGGGAATAGTATTACTACAATTTATCTTTCTCGTGTAATTGCTGAAGAATCCAATTCTAAAGTGCTGCTAATAGATCTGAATTTCCGATCAAAGTCAAGACACTATGGCAATAGCAAAACAAAAGGAGTGTCTGAATATTTGTTGGAAGGCGTTCCACTGGAAACAACAATCAGTCAAACTGAGGTTGAAAATCTTTTTGTACTGACGTCTGGTAACAAAAAATGTGATCTTGCCCAGATTATCAAATCAAAGGGGTTTTCAGATCTCATAGATGAGTTGAAGAATAAATATACATATATAATAATTGATTCTGCCCCACTTCAATATTATCCTGAATCAATAGTACTTGCTTCAAAAGTTGACGGTGTATTATTAGTCATCCAGGCAGAAGAGGTGAGAAAGCAAATTGTATTAGATACAAAAAAGAAACTTTCTGCTGTTAATGCAAATATACTGGGTATTGTTTTGAACAGAAAAAAACATTATATTCCCAAATCAATATATGCATATCTTTAAAACTCTTGTATAAACATGCTGCAAGTCCAGGCACAACACCTTTCTAAGATTTTCAAAGTATTTGATATAACTATCGTTATAACTGCATTTATTTTAAGTAAATGGCTTCATGATTTCTTAGAACATATACCCTTTACTCATACAACTGCGATTTTAAAATCAAATTTGTTAGAGTTGTTTATTTACATGGTCGTTTGGCTATACATTTCTTCAGAATGGAAGGTTTATTATTCAAAAAGAATTGCAAATATTTATGACGAATTTTTAATCATAATGAAGGCTTCTTTTATCTGTTTTGTATCGATACTTCTTAGCAGCCTGGTCCTGAAATCACAAAAAACTCAAATTGCCCATCTCGTATTATTCTTCGTAGTTAGTTCAATTTTTCTTATTTCCTTCAGGTTGTTTTTGCGGACCACATTACGATATGTCCGTTCAAAAGGCTATGATTTTAAAAATATGATAATTATTGGCAAGAATAGTCGCTCAGCACTACTTGTTAATAAGTTAAGAGAAGAGGAAGAATATGGGATAAAAACTATCGGTTATGTGGATGAACCGTATGAGTCTGGAGATAATATTAATTTTCCTTCATCAGTAAAATATCTTGGTAAATTAAGCAGCTTAAAGTCAATCTTAAATAATAACATAATTGACGAGGTGTTTATTGCGCTACCAGTAAAATCATTTTATGATAAAATCGAAGATATTATAGTGATCTGTTCTGAAAGAGGGATTGTTGTAAGGATAGTATCAGATGTGTTTCTTTTAAACCACACAAAAAACTCTATCGACCTGCTTGGCAATATTCCCTTGATTAATATCAGCTTAGGGCCGGAAGATACATTCAAATTATTCATAAAAAGATATATAGATATTTCATTATCATGTTTGTTGTTGATACTCATGTTACCAGTGTTCGTTGTTATTTTCATTCTGATTAAGATTGATTCAAAAGGCCCTGTGTTATTTATACAAGAAAGGATAAGTTGCAATAACAGACGATTTAAATTGCTGAAATTTAGAACAATGATATCTAACGCGGAAGATATTAAATCTGAACTGATCAAAATGAATGAAATGAGCGGTCCTGTTTTCAAGATAAAAAACGATCCCAGGATTACCAAAGTAGGAAAATTTTTAAGAAGATTCAGTTTAGATGAAACACCACAACTTTATAATGTTTTAAAGGGTGAAATGAGTCTGGTTGGTCCCCGTCCACCTTTACAAGATGAGGTAGAGAAATATTCATGGAAGCAGAGGAGAAGATTAAGTGTCAAACCTGGAATAACAGGATTATGGCAGGTAAGTGGCAGAAATACATTACCATTTGAAGAGTGGATAGAGCTCGATTTAGAATATATCGATAATTGGTCTCTTGGTATGGATTTAAAGATTATTCTACAAACTATTTATATTGTCTTGAGTCAAAAGGGAGCGATGTAGTTTGATACAATCACCTTACCAGAAAAATCTGAATTTAAAAAGAATAGGTGTTTATTATTTTTTAATTATTGCGGGGGGGTGTACAACCGGGCTGATAACCTGTTTAGTAACAGGGATGAATCTCAAGTGGTTTGTTGTTTATCTACTTGGTATTTTAATGTTACTGCTTTTTGCTTTGTATAGACAACAAAGGAGATTGGCACTTGGGTTATTTGTTTTTTTCATACCGTTCTTTGTGGGAAAACAGTTATTTTCCTCCGGATATCCACTGATTTCCGGTGGGCCATCGGCTATCGGAATATTCCTATACGATATACCACTTGTTTTCCTTATTTTATATTTATTTAAAGAGAGAGTTTTTCAAAGGGATACTTCGATATATTTACCGCCGGTTTTTTTACCGTTTGTTCTCTATATTATATGGTGTGGAATTTCAATGGTTAAATCTGCGGAGCCGGTATTAACAATTATTGAATTTGTGTGGTTTTGCAGGATGGCAGTAATCTTAATCGTTTTGGTAAACCTTGTTAAGGATAAAAGTGATTTAATCCTTGTGCTTTCTGTTCTTATCGCGGGTCTTTTCGTACAGGAGCTTGTTACATTTATTCAGGCGTATTTTAAAACCTGGTTCACATTTACAGGTAATGTAGAACATACTACACTACAATCTACAACAAAACCGGAAGTATTCCGTGCGGGTGGAACTATTGGTGTACACAATGTTCAGGCAGCATACTATGTCCTGTTGATTTCGCTGACTACCGGGATATATTTTATCACTCAAAACATAAAACTGAAATTAGTATTGTTTTTAGTTATATCAGGCGGCCTTTTATCAGTGTTATTGAGCTATTCAAGAAATGGATATTTGAGCCTTGTTTCTGCATTGACAATTGTTTTATTTTTTGGCTGGCGAAAAAAATATATTAATATTAAGCATCTTATCGCAGGTGCATGGCTGATACTTTTTTCAGCTTTTTTTGTATATTACATGTTTGGAGGAGAAAGTATTATTGAACGAATTAAATCAAAGGCGGCTATTGATCCTCGAATGGAAGGTATTTACATTTCGCTTAATATGATTCAGCAAAACCCTTTTGCCGGTGTAGGTTTGAACAATTATTCGATTGTAATGGGAGATAGAAATTATTCACCGGAAGGGATTTCCAATACACAGAAAGGGTATTTTGGAGGAGAATTTTTTGGGACAGTAGTACACAATAAATATTTACTTGTAGCATCAGAGACAGGAATAGTTGGTCTCATTTTTTTTATCTGGACCCATTTTATTATATTTCTATATGCCTTTAAATTGTTGAAGAGTAGAGATAAATTATACTGGGGGATAGGTGCTGGTATGATAGCCGCTTTGACTGGGGCGTCAATACAGATGCTATTCAGCATTTACAATGCTGATCTGCTCATTACCGTATACTGGGTCCTTGTGGGGTTAATCTTTGTTTCTTATAAAATATCCATTCAAGAAGAAAAGAATCTTTGTTTAGAAGCTTGATTGAGAAATGCTGAAATTAATTTCAAAAAATAACTTGAAGAAAATAATACGTAATCCTCGTAATGCCATTGCTAAAGGAAAGAGTAAGATTATTACCCAGGTTGCGGCATCGTATTTAAAGGGATACAGTCCGTTTCCTCAGAACCTGACTTTTTTTTTAACATATAGATGTAATTTGAGATGTAACGTATGTGGTCAGTGGGGTGACACTGGCTATGTCAAGGATTTCTCAGCTAGTCAGATGAAGGACGAAGTAGAGATAAGCACATTGAAAAGAGTGATTGCTGAAATATCCCCATACAAACCCAGGATAAATTTGTGTGGGGGAGAGGTTTTGCTGTACAAAGACTGGTTTAAGTTTCTCAGTTTTGTTAAATCAAAACATCTTGAGTGTTTTTTGACAACAAATGGTACTATGCTCGAAGAGAATGCGGAGAAGATAGTGGATTTATGTTTAGATAAAATAAGCCTTTCTCTTGACGGACCGGAAAAAATACATAATATTGCAAGGGGAGTCGGTGATAATGTCTTTAAAAAGGCTATACGTGGCATCGAATCAATTAACAGGTATAAAAATAAAAAAACAAAAAGAAGCCAGACATTGAAATAGGATGTACTATTTCCGAGCAGAACTATAAGTATCTTGATGATGTTATAGATATTGCAGAGTCTTTGAATGTCAATTGTCTTATTTTTCTTCATCTTATATTTGTAAAAGAAGATGAATTAAATAGACAGATCGCTGTTTTCCGCGAACTATTTCAGACAGAGTCAATTCATTGGGCAGGCTATAGATACAAACCTGACGGAATTGATGTCGAAATTCTGGTAAAAAAAATTGAGGAGATTAAATCCCGCAAATATAAAATGCCTATAGTTATTCATCCTGATTTTACCAGAGAAGAAATTATAAGATATTATCGTGAACCGGTTTTTTTATCAAAATCATATAGTAATACATGCATAGCGCCATGGACTTCTGTTTATGTTCTTCCAAATGGCGATATCAGCCCGTGTTCAAGTTTTGTAGCAGGAAATATAAAGAATGAAAGCTTTAAAAAAATATGGAATAATCAAAAATTCAGACACTTTCGAACCGAACTAAGAGAGAAAAAATATTTTCCGGTATGCCACAGGTGCTGTGAATTTTATAAGCATTAAGGACTGATTAATAATAAATGTCAAAATCTTACCTTGCAAAAGGAAGCTTTTTTTTATTTGCCGGAATGGTATTTAACATGGTTATTGGCTATGTAAATACTGTGTTGGTTCTGGGGTTTGTTGAAGTTTCTCTATACGGTACAATAATTTTTCTGATTACCATTATGGAGGTGATCGCGGCAATTTCCCGGCAGGGAATGCATGTGGCGGTAACTAAGTATATTTCAGAATATGTTGGAAAAGGGGATAAAGGTACTGCAAAAAAAATATTTAATGATTCTAAGTGGTTCGTTATCTTTGTCGCAATAGTACTAACTGTCGTTTCTCCATTTATTTATAAACTCTTATTACCTCATAAGATAATAAGTCACATAAGTTATCCATTATTTTTAATTTGTTTTATTCCATGTGTTTTTCTTAATCCGCTTCTGATTTTAAACCAGAATGGTTTTATGGGCTTAAGATTAAGCGCGTTAAGCTCAATTACGGGTTTCTTTCTTCAGCCAGTTTTTAGAATAATATGCATCTTATCAATATTGGCTATCTTGCCAACTATTACAGGGTTGATATATGTACAAATTGTTCCTCTGGTACTTGCTTATCTTATATCCGAGATACTAATTAATAACAAGGATTTTGGTTTCACGTTACCATCTTTTAAGCATACTAAATTGCTTTATAAATTTTCTGCTCCCTTGATAGGAACTGAGCTGTTAATGTTGTCAATTGATAAGATGGATAAGGTTTTTCTGGGTTATATGGCTACCACTGAATCTGTTGGAATATATAATGTAGCAAGCAAAATTGCTTTCATTGTGGTTATACCTTTTTGGGCAGGAGCACAGGTGTTGGCACCACTTTTTTCTGAATATTGGTCCAAAAACCAGATTAAACAACTTAATGAAATATACAAATATTCTTCCTATCTATTTTTATTTATAGCAGGTTCGGTTGTGATTTTTTTATGGATAAATATCAAATTAATATTAGGGGTTTTTGGTGAACAATTTGTTAATAATGAAGCGGTAGTAGTAACAACAATTTTAAGTTTAAGTCTTTTTTTAACAATTTTACCTGGCTGCTTTTCTCAGTTAATAAGAATGTCCGGGAAAACGTATCTTTCTACTATAAATACTTTTTTAATAGGTTCTTTAAATTTTGTATTAAATTATTTCTTGATTCCAGAATATGGAATGCTTGGGGCAGCCATTGCGACTGCAACTGCTGTTTTATGTGGTCACTTAAACGGATTCATTATTTTAAAATTTATTTATAAAGGTACCGTTTCTCCCTTCAGCTATAATTATTTTCTTGTATTAGCAACGATCTCAGGTGTAAGTATTTTAGTTTATTATTCACCGAATTTGATTTTGGATAATGTATTGGCCTTTTTCATAATGTCACTGATTGGATATGTGATGTTTAGAAGTGAATTAAGTAAGGTAATGGTGAAATTGAGGGCTCGTATCAATTTATAACAGAATTAATTTAGCTCGAACACAACTTTTCGGATTTTTTTAAAAATTAATTTGGATTCAAGACGTTTCAATAACATCTGGAATTATTTTATATGTTACCATTATATCTTTTAAGCATACCCCGCTCTGGTTCTACTCTTGCACAACGAATTCTTGCGTCACATAAGGATGTTGTTACCGTTGCTGAGCCGTGGTTATTGATTCCCTATCTTTATACATTGAAGAAAAAAGGTGTTTACGCGGAGTATAGCCATAAGATATTATCAGAAGCACTTGAAGACTTTTTCCACTATTTACCAAATGGCAAAGACGATTATTTACATAGCATAAGAGAGTTTACGCTCGGTCTTTACCGTAAGGCAGCAAAAATTGAGGTAAAGTATTTCTTAGATAAAAGTCCTCGTTACCATTTAGTTGTGGAGGATATCATTACTCTTTTTCCGGAAGGGAAATTTATATTTCTTTGGCGTAATCCTCTGGCGGTAGCCGCATCTGTCCTTAATTGGTCTGATGGAAAGTGGAATTTTCATTTTCAAATTGATCTTTTTAAGGGTCTGGCAAATTTGATTGCAGCTTATGATGCACATTCCAATTTAGCTATTAGTGTGCGTTATGAAGATCTGCTTATTAATCCACGGGATGAATGGGAGAGGATATTAAATTATTTAGACCTTCCATTTGATCCTGACTTATTGTCTAGATTCAGCGATGTTCAGCTTAGAGGAAGAATGGGTGATCCTCATGTTTCTCATGCAGTATACCAGGATGTTAGTACAGAGCCTTTGGATAAATGGAAGAATGTTCTGAGAAATCCCTTTCGAAAGGCCTGGTGCAGACGATATTTACGATGGATTGGTGCGGAACGGCTTAATGTGATGGGTTATAATTTAGACGAACTTTTAAACACGCTCAATTCCATACCTTCCAGTCCGCGATATCTTGTTTCGGATATAATGCATTTTGTGTTTGGGTTTATCTATTATAATTTGGATATAAGGATTGTAATACATAAGTTACGTGCTTTTTACACCTGGTTTCGTATGCACGGACATACTTAATAAATTTATCAATCAAGAAATAAATTCATGAATATCTTAATTGTTTCTCCATTTTTTCCTCTTCCCCTTTCATCGGGTGGACATACAAGATTATTTAATATCATCAAACACCTCTCGTATCGCCATGTTGTGGATTTAATTTCTCCTATCACAGAAAAGGAGAAGAATCATGTACAGGAGCTTTCCGGGTTTTGCAGAAATATAGTAACGATTAATATTGATAATCTCTATGTTAGAGAGAAAGGTTATTTTTTCAGGATTAATAACTACCTCCGATTATTTAACAGAATATATTGTTTCTTTAAAGGTGTTCCGATGGAAATATCAGGTTTTTATTATCTCGAAATGCAGAAAAAATTAATTAATCTTTTGAAAAATAACAACTATAATATTGTACAGGTTGAGTTGCCTAAAATGGCACAGAATTTTGATAAATCATTTTATAAAGAAAATCGTTCACTTAAGATTCTTGTTGATTACGACATTTCTTTCATCCCCTATTTAAGAAATTATCACTGTGAGAAGAAAAAGTTTTTGAAATTAAAAAAATATATTGATTACAGAATGCATAGATTTTTTGCCTTAAAAACCTGGAATCAGTTTGATAGACTTGTCGTCATGTCAGAGGTTGATAGAAGGAAAGTAAATGATATATTGCCGGAGCTCTCTGTACATGTGATACCGAACGGTGTGGATCTTGCCAGTTTCAGGCCTTTTCCAAAGGAAGAAGGAGATAACAGGTTATTGTTTTTGGGAGGTGCAGGACACTTTCCCAATGTTGATGCGCTTTTTTATTTTTTAAAGGAAATATTCCCAGAGATCAAGAAACGGATAAAAAAGTTCTCTGTGGTAGTTATTGGTGATTGTTGGAATAGATACTCTGATCAACTACCCCACGATGCATCAATAGAGTTTACTGGTTTTGTTAAAGATATACGGCAGTATATCAACGATTCAACTGTTTTAATAACACCAATACGAATTGGTGGCGGCACAAGGCTGAAAATTGTAGAGGCTATGGCGTTGAAGGTCCCTGTTGTCTCTACCTCTGTTGGATGCGAAGGCTTTTCAGTTGAGGATGGACAACATATCTTACTGGCTGATAAACCAGATGATTTTGCTATAAAGGTTCAGGAAGTTTTCTCAAATAAACAATTGTATAATACATTGACAGAGAATGCCTATAAATTGGTAAAGGAAAATTATGGTTGGGACAAATTGGTATTAAAGTTGGAAGACATTTATGAGTATACAACAGAAGAAAGAAAAATGCAGAAAGCCGGTTAATGAAGTCATTACGACAGAGAACACAATAATTTCCATAGTCATTGTCAATTATATGACAAAGGAGTTGTTAAGTGATTGTTTGAAGAGCATTTTCAGGGAGGATTATAAAAGAAATCAGATTATAGTCGTTGACAACAATTCAACTGATGGAAGTGCGGAAATGGTTGAAGAAGATTACCCAACAGTACATCTTATAAAAAATAAAGAAAATGTTGGTTTTGCTAAGGCAAATAATATAGCAATCAAGCATGCCATAGGGGAATATATATTACTTTTGAATCCGGACACGGAACTCACTGACTCGACTATCGAAAAACTTGTTGGATTTATGGAAAAAGATACCAGTGTAAGTGCATGTGGATGTATGGTCTTATATCCTGACGGCAGGATCCAGATTTCCTGTGGTTATTTTCCGTCATTTTCATCTGCTTGTCTGGGAGGTCAATCAATTAATATGCTGTACAGGAAAATTTTTCCCAATAGTAATTTTCTTGGTGCGTGTGGAATTACCCCTGAGGCCCTGAACTCTATTCAAGAAGTAGAGACTCTCCTTGGAGCATGTGTTATGATAAGGAGAGAGGTATTGGAACAGGTTGGGCTTTTTGACGAAAATATGTTTCTGTATTTTGAGGAGTGTGACCTTTTTTACAGGATAAGGAAGGCAGGGGGAAAAGTGATGTATACACCCGATACTAAAGTCATCCACCATGCGGGTGGGAGTAGTAATAAAAATATTTCCAAAGCGGTTATGTACTATCAAAATAGCCAGGAATATTATTTTATAAAAAACTATTCATTAAAAAATATAAAATTATTCAAGATGGCAATCATGATCAGCGCAATAATAAAAACCCCTTTCCTGTCTCTTATGTATGTATTCTGTAATAAGGATAGAAAGTTGGAACAGCGAAGAAAAATAGCCTGGCACTGGTACACGTTTCTCTATCAATTAAAAATGTTAATTTTACAGTAAAGTTTTTTTAAAAAATATTATGAAGCTTATTATCATATATCCTGACATATTAAAAGGCGCGAACTGGTCCGGTTACTATTACACGGGTGTTGGATACATTTCTGCTGCTGCGAAAAAAGCCGGTCATAATGTATCTTTAATGCATATTACCTGCACCCCGGACCAGCATGAATTCATGAATATGCTCAACAATATCATCTCCCCTGGCAATGAAGCTCTTATAGCATTTTCTGCTACAACAAACATGTTTGGCTTTGTAAAACTCTGGGCGTCATGGATAAAAAAAGAATATAAAAATATTATTATTGTTGGAGGCGTACATCCTACCCTAAACCAGGAAGAAACAATCAGTGTAGAAGCTATAGATGCCATATGTATAGGGGAGGGAGAGGCTCCTCTGGTTGAATTTATGGATGCATTAGAAAATGGGCGGGACATAACAGGCATACAGAATATATGGACCAAAGTCAATGGTAAGGTCTGTAAAAATCCTGGCAGGGAAAAAATAAAAGATCTCGATACTTTACCATTTCCTGATAGAGCGATCTTTGATTATAAGAATCTGGACCGTGAGAGAGAGGGAATTGGTGTCTTTATGGCATCGCGTGGGTGCCCATTTAACTGCTCTTACTGTTGCAACCACGCTATTATGAAAAGTATAGGCGCTTCGAAGGGATACCTGAGATTCAGGAGTGTTGATAATGTAATAAAAGAGATGAAGCAGGTAGTTCAAGATTATCCATTTATTAAATATATGCACTTCGATGATGATATCCTTCCGATGAACAAAGATTGGTTTAAAGAATTCTCAGATAAATATTCAAAAGAGATTTCGTTACCATTTGAATGTAACATACGTCCAAACCTCATAGATGAGAATACGATAAAACTTCTCAGCCATTCGGGATGCAGAACACTCAGGATAGGCCTTGAGAGTGGAAATTCTTTCATCAGAAACAAGATATTAAACCGACACCTTTCCGAAGATGAAATCGTCAGGGCCTCTATTATTTGTAAAGATGCGGGCATAAGGCTTTACACATTTAATATGGTGGGTATGCCATTTGAAGATATGCCAGCAAGGCTGGATACTATAAAACTAAACGCTAGAATTAATTCAGATGAAGAACAGGTTTCGATCTTTTACCCTTATGAGAAGACAAAGCTGTTTGATATCTGTATGGAGCAGGGTCTTATCAGAAAAAAAGAAGTGACTGACCCATTCAAAGACACATCGTTATCTTTCAATCGAATTCAAAGGAATCAGATTATCTTTACGGCGTATTACTTTAATTTATTGGTGAGAAATTATAAATTCTACTTTAAATTACCAGAAAGTTTATCAAAAATAATTATTAAAATATCTGATGGGCTGTTCTCTTCCCGCATTATCGCGCTGACTGTTTTTCCAACTATGAATTCCTTTGTGAGGTTCTTGTCAAAGAATAAAAGGCTTGAAGAATTTGCAAGAAAGGTGAAACACACCATTTTAAATAGTAGTACAGTCACAGAGGAATAAAAATGAAGCCATTAAGGATCGGCATCAACGCGTTATTTCGTGGTAAACCTACAGGTGCTGCAAACTACATCATTAACCTGGTTAAGTATTTAGCGAAAATTGACCGGTACAATGAATACTATATTTTTGTTACCGATTCAAATAGAGGTTATTTTGATCTATCGCAGCATAATCAGCATGAAATATTGTGCTCAGTTAAAGCTGAAAGGCCCATCCTCAGAAGGGCATGGGAACAGATAATATTTCCATTTATTGTCAGTGAGCAGAAGTTGGACATTCTACACTGCCCTGTAAACGTTGTGCCAATCTTTTCCAGATGCAGGAATGTTGTTACTTTTCTGGATTGTCAGTACTTTCATGAATCATCGACAAATACATTTTTAAGAAAACTTTTTCATAATCTTTTCATGCGCAAGACATTAAAAAAAGCTGATATCATCATGACGATATCAAACAGCATGAAAGAAGAAATTTTACATTATCTTGGTGACAACGATACTACTGTTTTTGTTACACACCTTGGGCAGGATTACAGCAGAACTAATGGCAGACATGTTGACCCGGAAAGAATTAAACGAGACCTGGGAATAACAAGAAAATATATCCTTTTTGTGGGTTTCCCACAGTACAGGAAGAACCTGACAGGATTACTGAAGGGATTTGCGAATGCCTGTAAAGAACTTCACGAACCTTATGATTTGATTATATGTGGTGATATTGAGACAAAAATAGAATCAGACTATCCTAACATTTTAAGGACAATCGATGAACTAAAGTTTAGAAAATATATAAAGTTTACCAACTATCTGGAAACTGATGATTTGCAGGACTTAATAACAGGAGCGGAGTTTTTTGCATTTCCCTCATTTTATGAAGGTTTTGGGCTTCCCGTCATAGAAGCAATGGCTTGCGGGACACCTGTTTTAGTGTCAGATATACCTGTAATGCGAGAAGTAGCCGGAGAAGCGGGAACGTATATTGATCCATATGATGTTGATGATATTTCAAGGGGTATATGTCAACTGCTTTTAGATAATGACCTCAGAGAGAAGTTGCGAATAAAGGGAAAACAAGTCGCATCTCAATTTACCTGGGAAAATACGGCAAGCAGGACCCTGAAGTGTTATCATCAAACGGTTAAAAAAGATACTTAGTGAGGAATATCCGGTTTAATAAATACTTATGAATAAAGTAATCAGGAATATACAACTTTTCAGACGACATATAAGGTCTTTTTATAGACATAACACACCTGTAAAATTTGCAAACCTCTGTTCTTTATATTTTCATAGATGGACAAACAGGTCTGTATTAAGTGCGTATCCAATTGAAATAATAATTGATCCTATAAATGTATGTGACTTGAAATGTCCCCTGTGTCCCACAGGCCAGAGGGTGAATACAAGACCATTGGGAAGTATGGCCTTTGAAAAGTATCAAAAAATAATTGACGAGCTTTCCAACTGGCTTTACAAGGTACGTTTTTATAGTTGGGGTGAGCCGCTCATGCATAAGGATATTTATAAGATGATAGCATACGCAACAGATAAGAATATAGGTACTGAAATCAGCACAAATTTGAATGTATTTAAAGAGTCGGATGCCAAATCACTAATCGAGTCCGGTCTGGAAGTATTAATAGTTTCTCTTGACGGAGCAGACGAAAAGGTTTATTCCCATTACAGGGTAGGAGGAGACTTTTCTCGTGTAATCAATAATATCAGAGCTATAGTAAAAGAGAAAAAAAAGACGGGGGTGAAAAACCCTTTTATTGAAATACAATTTCTTGTTATGAGACATAACGAATTGCAAATTCCGAATATGAAGTTGTTGGCAAAAGAGCTTGGGGTTGATAGATTGAGGTTTGGTCCAGTAACCGTTAATATGAGAAATGAAGAAGATTTGGATTGGCTTCCTGAAGATGAAAAACTAAGCCGTTATTCCTATAGTGAAAAGAAAGATCAAATATATTCTGTTAGAAAAAAATGTGAATGGCTGTGGCGGAGCACAGTAATCAATTGGGATGGTACTGTATCTCCATGCTGTGTCTATGAAGGAGATAAGAGTGTGTTCGGGTCTTTAGCGGACAGTAAATTTGAAAAGTTATGGAATAATGAAAGTTATCGACAATCAAGAAGCGTGTTCACAAAACATCAGAAAGGAAATAATGGATTGAAAACAATATGTTCGCACTGTAGAGGAATTCCCAGAGCGACAAAGGAGAAACAGCATGGACTATATTAAGGATAATTCATTTAAATATGGAACATTTCTCCTGGCAGGCATACTGTTGCTGGCATTTGTATTAAGGGTATGGGGTATATCATACGGTATGCCGTATCCATACAACCTGGATGAAAAGTTTTTAGTCAATCATTCGCTTGCTTTTGGAACAGGTGATCTGAACCCTCATGTTTTTGATTGGCCAGGAACTCTTCTTATGTATGTATTGTTTGTTATCTTTGTGTTTTATTTTTTAGCGGGATACTTTACAGGCAATTTTATTTCTACCGAAGATTTTGCAATTTCATTTATATCCGACCCTACAAATTTTTATCTTATATCACGCTGCTTTACCGTTCTAATCAGTACACTGACGGTGTATGTTACCTATTATATAGGTAAAAAAATCTATAATAGTAGGACTACAGGGCTGATCGCAGCACTTTTTCTTGCTGTTTCTCCTCTTGTAACCGGCATAGCCCATTTTACATTAACAGATACTCATCTTACATTAATACCAGTCCTCTCTTTTATATACATTTATCAAATTGTAAAGGCAGGTAAATCAAAGTATTATTTTTTTTCAGGTCTACTAATGGGTTTGGGTATGTCAATAAAATATAATGCTGCTGCCTTGATTGTACCAATACTTACCGCACATATATTAAATGTAATACATAACAATCCGGGATTTCTGAAGATTGTTTTTCACAAAGGTATCTTACTTCTATTTTTTTCAGTAGTTCAGGGATTTATAGTTGGTTGTCCTTTTTCTATCATTGATTATTCTGCATTCTATCATGACATACTTTTCGATATTTCTCGTGTGACTGAAATGGGTAACATCAATGCCGAATATACATCACCTTTTATGTTTTATATAAAAGTGGCATTGGCAAAGGGTATTGGAATTGCCATTACAGTAATATGTTTTATTGGGGTTGTTTATGCAATCTATCGCAGAAATTCAGCAAACATTTTATCACTCAGTTTTATAATATTTTATTTTGCGTACATCAGCAGTTGGAAAGTATCAATTGATAAATATTTATTGCCGATTATTCCTTTCATAATTATCAATGGGGCAATGTTCTTGACTTTCATATATAATAAGTACGCTTCTAACGTTAAATACGGCCGTATATTTTTTGTAATTGGAATTTTTATCATTATAGCTTACCCATTAAAACGCTCTATTATAATTGATATTGCTTTAACTAATAGTGACACAAGAAGCCTTGCGAAGGAATGGATTGAAAATAATATACCTGGAGGTACGAAGATTGCCATTGATTCAGGGAGAGTTGACATCGCAAAATTCAGCCCACCAATAAACGATACACCAGAAAATTATTATAATACATTTATTGTAAAGGCTAAGAGTGGAGACAACAAATATCTTAAATCTGGAGAGGAAATGTTTAACAAATATTTTCAGCTTTTGAATAAAATACCTGTTAAGATAAGTTATCCATTAACCAGGATTGTTCTTAGCTCTTATGGTGAAATTGATAAAAATATAAGCCTTCAGCGTTTCATGGATAACGGAGTCAGATATGTCGTGGTAAGTAGTTATGCCTATGAAGGTTATTTGTCTGATACTTACAAAAGTAATCATCCTGAGGCTGCTGAATATTATACTGAATTTTATCAGTCTATTAATGAAGAGTGTATCCTGATAAATGAGTTTCCATCAGAAGTTGGTAAAAGATTAGGTCCAACGATTAAGATTTATAAGATTCCCTATGAAGAATCAAAAAGGTGAGAAGAGAAACCAAATACCTGTTACATAAATATCGAGTCGCCAGTATGTAATGACGGTTATTTCAAAAAAACTTGCTTTGTATTATTTTGTATTAAGCAATAAATCACTTATGTGCAACAGGATAAAAGATCAAGGTCCTTTCGCTGATATATGAGCTGTATGTTTACACGGTTTATTCTGAAGATTTCTGTTTAAGATACTGGATTATTGGCAGGAAAAAAAATAGAGATAATGATGAAAGATTTAACAATTTCCATTGTAAATTATAATTCGAAGGAACATATTTTGAAATGTATAGAGTCAATATATGCTCATGGGGAAGGTATTGATATTGATGTTTATGTAGTTGATAATAATTCCACTGACGGCAGTGTTGATGATATAAAAAAGAATTATCCTGATGTTAAATTAATTATGAATAATGAAAACAGAGGATTTGGAGATGCTAATAACCAGGTACTTAAACGGTTTAATTCAAGATACTGTTTAATAACAAATCCTGATATAATTATTCTTTCTGGTACCCTTCAGGAGTTGGTGAAATTTATGGATGCGAATAAGGATGCCGGCGCGGTAGGATGTAAAGTTTTAAATCCAGATAGATCGTTACAGTATTCTTGTAGAAGGTATCCCTCTTTTATCATGTCAATTAGTAGAGGATTATTGATTGATTCAATTTTTCCAAATAATAAGATTATAAAAAAATACCTCATGATGGATTCGGAACATGATAAAGTCATGCCTGTTGAATGGCTTACAGGTTGTTGTTTAATGGTCAGACACGAAACAATAAAAGAGGTTGGTACATTTGATAAAAACTTTTTTATGTATTTTGAAGATGTCGATATTTGCCGCAGGATAAATAAAAATTGGAAGGTGTATTATCTACCGGACGTCCAGATGATACATGGGTATCAAAGCAATAGTAGAAGAATTGGAAATTTGAAGCATAAGTTAATTCATTTGAAAAGCGCAATTTACTTTTTTAAAAAACACGGATTATTTACCAATAATACAGATGTTTTACAGGAGAACTAATATGAAAAACTTAAAAAATATGTTGGTTTTTGTATTTTCTTTCATCGTAATATTTGCAGCAGTTGTTTCTTGTTCAACACATAAGGGGATTGGAAGCGATATTAGCAGCAATACAATAGTTGATAGTTTTGAGAATAAACTTAAAGGATGGAGTGTATTTAAACATCCAACGGTTAATATTAAATATACTCTTGATTCAAATAAGGTGAAGGACGGAAGAATGGCTATGAAGATAGATTATTCCTTCAAGAAGAAAAATCCCTTCATTGCTTTTCTTATTAAAGACCTTGGCACAACCCGGGATTGGTCAGAATATGATTCAATTGGATTATGGACTTTTATACCTGAGAAAGCTAAGGGCTTGAGCAATTTATCCATAATGGCATATGATGACGATGGGAACGCTTATATAGCACAGCATGTTAGAAATCTCAAGGAAGCTGGCTGGGAAAGATCAACAGTATCTTTTTCACAATTTGTTTACTCAAGCGGTCCATCCAGCGATAAGCCCTTAGACCTGGAACAGATAAGAAAGATAGCAGTCGGTATATATCAGCCATCCAGTTTCAAGGACAAAAAATTCTCCATTTATATTGATGATATACGACTTATCAGGAAAGGAGACGACCAGAAACAGGACCCCAGTGGTACTGAAATTACTAAAGAAACTCCTGTGCAGAGAGATGACGGGCAAGGCATTTCCACTGTCAGCAAGCTCCCCAAAGGAACTCCATTACAGGGAACTGATTTTTTAGTAGATAATTTTGATTCAGGCCTTTCTGGCTGGTCAACTAATCAGACGAAAACATTAAAACTTAATTATTCCATAGATGATTCTATAAGAAAAGAAGGGAACCCTTCTCTCAAATTACAATATAAATTTAAAAAGAAGAAACCCTTTCTGGGATTTGTTGAAAAAGATTTAGGCTCAACCAGAAATTGGAAAGGTTCAGATTCGATCACCTTCTGGTCCCATATTCCTCAAGGGGCAAAAGGCCTTATTGATTTATCTGTCATGTTATACGAAGAAGATGGAAGCGCGTATATAGCACAGCATGCCAGAGGGTTGAAAACGACTGGTTGGAAGGAAATAACCGTCCCATTTTCAAAATTCTTTTTATCCGGAGGTAAGAATAAAGATGAAAATGATAGATTAGATCTTGATCAGATTAGAAAAATCGGCATAGGGATTTATCAGCCAAAAAAATTTAAAGATAAAAAATTTATTATTTATGTAAATAATATACGCGCAGTACATACTGGTAGCCAGAGGACAGCAACGCAACTACCCGGCACGCGGATAACCAGGCCTGAAGAATTAGGAAAATTTGAGCCAGAGGATGGTAATGTCTATCATGGAGTGTGGTTTTTTCCAGGTTTGAAGAAGATTGTTGATAAAGGAGGTACCGTTCCATGGGAAAAGCAATTAGACGAAAATGAGATTTCAGAATACGAAAACCTTGCAGGAAGAACGTCAACAATTTTATCTTTTGGCTGGCCGTTCACTAAGGAATTTCCTATGCAAATGTGTAAAAAAATAGATCAGATGGGCAAGGTTCCTCACCTGGGTGCCATTGCCAGCAAAACAAAACCTTCAGAGGTAATTAAAGGGAATCTGGACAAAACAATTAAAAATTGGGCTAAAGGAGCGAAAGAATTTAGAAAGCCTATATTTTTCAGATTTTTCTCAGAAATGAATGGCAACTGGAATAATTTCAGTGCGGCATTAAACCCATCAGAGACTCCTCAGATGTTTATTCAAGCATGGCGGCATGTGGTTAATACATTCAGGAAGTATGGAGCGGACAACCTTATATTTGTCTGGGCCCCTTTAGGTGTAGATATAGGTAGTGTTCACTGGACAGAATACTATCCTGGTGATGAATATGTAGATTGGGTGGGAATCTCGGTGTACTCTTTTCTGGGCAACGGTGATCCGGAATCACAGATTATGGGTATATATAATGACTACGCACAACGCAAACCGATAATGATTGCTGAAAGTGCTGCCGGGGATGCAGATAATAATCCAAAAAAATATAATCCGGGGAACAGATATGCTGATAGTCCGGAAAAATGGATTAATAGATATTTTGATACGTTAGAAAAAAAAGCACCACGTGTTAAGGCTTTCATCTGGTTTAACATAGAGAAAGAAAGAGTATGGAGGATCCAGGAGTCACCGAAAAAATTAAAATCTATAAAAAACGTTTAAGTAACAAACGATATGGTGCAAAACCTGAATAAAATTTATTCAAAATACGCTTTTTTCTGTAGCAGGTAAATTTTTAATTCTGGTGATTAATGCAAATCATTAAAGGCAATAGTTTGATTAATTTTTTCTATAAAAAAATTAAGGTAAGCAGCTGAATGGTTGTTCGGTATATCATATAGTTAGTTTACATACGAATCTCATAATACCGGTAATAACGAATTAGTATAAAGGGAGTTAACATGAAAGTTGTTTTAATAAATCCACCAGTAGGTGCCGAAAGATACAAATCAAACCAGTCTTGTATACCCAGGGCAGGACTTGGATATCTGGCTTCTTATCTGGAGAAAAACAGCATACATTGTGATGTAATCGATGGAAAGTTTGAATGGTTATCTGTAGAAGATATCTGTAATAAAGTTTCTGCCACTAAACCTGAAATAGTTGGGTTTTCTGCGATGACACCTGATATTTTTGCTGCAAGTAATATTGCAAAAAGGATAAAAGAGGTTATGCCGGACATTTTTATCGTTTTAGGAGGGGCACATGCTATCGCTATGCCCCGGGAAAGTCTTAATGAATTTCCAGAAATTGATTTTGTCGTTACCGGTGAAGGAGAAGAGACACTTGTTGAACTGGTAAATTCGATTTCCGGCGCAAGGAATTATCGTGAAATATCAGGCCTGGGTTTCCGAAAAGGCAAAGAGATTGTAATAAATCCATCAAGAGGTTATATTCGTAATCCTGACTCGTTGCCATTTCCCGCATGGGACAAATTTAAAAATAACAGCAATACCTATTTTGTACTTTCATCAAGGGGATGTCCATACCAATGCTCTTTCTGTATGAGATCATCGGGTAATGTTGTCAGAGATCGTACGCCAGAGAATGTTGTTAAGGAAATTGAATGGCTGGTAGAGAAGTTTAATCCAAAAAAAATAATATTTATAGATGAAACATTTACTTTAAGAAAGGCAAAAGTGCTGGAACTAACGAGTCTTCTTTTGAAGAAAGGTTTAAATAAAAAAATAAAATGGGTTGCCCAGACACGAGTTGATAAAAGAGATCCTGAAGTATTTGCAAGGATGAAGGAAGCAGGCTGCGAACAGATAGAATTTGGGGTCGAAAGCGGAAATCAGCAAATACTAAATAATGTTGATAAAAGTATAACTTTGACACAAGTAGAAGAGACGGTAAAGCTTGCCAGGAAGACAGGGTTGTTTATCGCCTGTACTTTTATCATTGGTCATCCTTATGAGACCGAAGAAACAATAAAGGATACTATTAACTTTGCCGTAAAGTTAAAACCTGATTTTGTGTCATTTGGCATAATGTCGCCGTATCCGGGAACGAAGATATGGGACATGGCGAGAGTGGGAGAAGGCAATTACCGGTTGTTATCACATAACTGGGAAGAGTATACAAGGTTTGGAGGTGGTTGTCTGGAATTGACAAATCTTCCCAGAAAAAGACTGGAAGTGTTGCAGGTAAAGGCATACGTTTCCTTTTATCTAAGAACTTTCAAGATTATAAGGTTTATCCAATATAGTCTTCCAAGGTTAAAACAGTCAAAAGTGGTCTTAAAGAAGGCTTTTTTTGGTAAAGTATAAAACTAGGCTAAATGGAAACTGTTATTGTCATACCAACTTATAACGAGGAAGAAAATATAAAAAAATTACTTGCTGAAATATTTTCTTTAAACATGGATATTGATGTGGTAGTAGTTGATGACTCCTCACCTGATAAAACAGCTGATATTGTTGAACAGTTAAAAATGAGCAATCAGAGAATTCATCTAATTCGCAGGAACAGGCAGAAAAGCTTTGCAGCATCTTATCAAGATGGATTTGAATACGCACAAAGTATGAGGCCGAAATATATATTTCAGATGGATGCAGATCTTTCACACCCTTCAAAGTTTATCCCTGACTTTTTAAAAAATATTGCAGGAAATGATCTGATAATTGGTTCAAGGTATATAAAAGGAATTCGCGTTATCAACTGGTCAATAAAAAGACTTGCAATGAGTCTTTTCGCAAACAGGTATATTAAATATGTGCTTAGTCTCCCTTTCGAAGACTGTACCAGTGGGTTCAGATGCTGGGACGCACGGGCATTAAGCAATATATGCATGAACCATATGTCTTCAAACGGTTATGCTTTTCTCGTAGAAATGGTATATATCGCGCATAAAAATAAATACACTATAAAAGAGATACCTATCGTATTTGTCGAAAGAAATTTTGGTGTTTCCAAAATGTCGTTCAATTTGATTATTGAATCTACGCTGCTGCCATGGAAACTATTGTTAAAGAATATTATTAGAAGACAAAAATAGTAAAGCAAAAGAGTTTATAAAAATTGTATGTCAGGAAAGTGAGGCAAAAATGAGGGTACTGTTCTATTACAGAGGGATTGAAGCGCCCGGGGTTGAATATCTTATGTCGTACCTCAAGATGAAAGGTCATCAGGTAGGGCTGCTGTTTGACCCTGGCCTTGATGACAATCTCTTTCTAAAACTCAAATTTATGAAAAGGTTCAATCAGTATGAATACCTCCTCGAGAAGGCCAGGGACTTTAAACCTGATATCCTTGCTTTTTCTATTGTTACTAATATATATCCTTTTATTAATGCGATACTCCCCACATTAAAAAAAGAGTTATCTGTCCCGGTTATTGCTGGAGGTCCACATGTATCAGCTCTCCCTGAGTATGTGCTTCAGAATGAGCATATTGATATGGCTTGCATAGGAGAAGGGGAATTAGCTTTTGCGGAGTTACTGGATAAAATGGAGAGGGGCGTAGAAATATATGATACTAAAAATATATGGTTCAAAAAAGACGGCGAGATAATTAAAAATGATCTCAGGGGCCTGGTAGAGGATCTTGACCAATTGCCGTTCCCGGAGAAAGGTCCATTTTATGAATACGGATGTTTTCATGACAACCTGGAGGTAGTGACGGGGAGGGGGTGCCCCTACAATTGCACATTTTGTAATATCCATTTTCAGCGTAGTCAGACAAAAGGGAAAGGAAATTTTTTACGGCAAAGAAGCGGCGCCAACGTTATACAGGAAATAAAAAAGCATCTGGAACTATATGATGTAAAGTGCATAACATTCCATGATGACAACTTCACTTCGCATCCGCAGTGGATAGAGGAATTTACAGAACTTTATAGAAAAGAGGTGAACCTGCCTTTTTACTGTTTTGCCTATCCAACTTCGGTTAACAGGGAGATTATATCTCACCTGAAACGCGCAAACTGTATGCAGATTTTTATGGGACTAGAGTCTGGGGACCCGAATATTCGCAGGGATATTCTAAAGAGGCCCATGTCTAATGAGCGGATAATAAGTTCTGCAAATATCATAAAGGATTCCGGTATTAGGCTGCAAATTTCAGGTATATTCGGATTTCCTGAGGAAAAACCTGAGTCCATGTGGAAAACAGTTGAGCTGGCAGAAACCATAGCTCCAGACCTGATAACCGGCTATGTATTTTATCCTTTCCCGAAGACTGAATTATTTAATTACGCAGTCAAGAGCGGATATCTTGGTGAGGAGGAAGTTGAAATGGTAAAAAGAGGCGAAGGTGCAATCCATCATGAAAGTATCCTCAGGCATCCTGAGAAGAAATTGGCCTCTACGCTTGCCAGGCTCATCCCGATATACATTAAATCGCCATCTCTATTCAAGCCACTAATTAAGAAAATCATGGTCAGAAAGAAGGCCAGGCTGGCCCTTTTGATTTATTTAGTATCAATTCCTGTCGCCTTACCTTTTCTGGGTATAGAAGGGATAAAAGTAACTCTCAAGATGGCCTGGCGTGCATATCATTTGAGGCGCAAGCCGTTAGCTCAAGAGGATCAGGTGTTTTAAAACGACATCTTGTGGCATTTGAGGCGATTTTTCATTATGCAGAAAAGAAAATACGGGTAAAGGTGAAAGCTGGCTAGAGGGATCATCAGTTGCGTTTATATAGACAGTAAAAATATATGTTAGGAAATAAGGGGTAATATGAAGGTACTTTTTTACTACAGGGGAATTGAATCTATCGGAGTGGAATATCTTATGTCCTATCTGAAAATGAAGGGACATAATGTAGAACTGATTTTCGACCCCGGGTTGGATGATAACCATTTCCTGAAACTTAAGTTCATGAAAAAATTTAATCAGTATGAATCCCTCCTGGAAAAGGCTAAAAGTTTTGATCCAGACATTATCGCGGTTTCCATTCCGACTAATTTATATCCTTTTGTTAATAGAATAATACCTCTCTTGAAAAAGGAATTACCCGTCCCCATAATAGCGGGCGGTCCGCATGTATCAAGCCTTCCTGAATATGTTCTGGAGAACGAAAATATTGACATGATATGCATTGGAGAAGGGGAAGAGGCGTTTGCAGAGCTTTTGGACAAAATGGAGAAAAAATTAAACATCTATGATACAAAAAATATGTGGTTTAAAAAAGAGGGAAGAATTATCAAAAACGGTACCAGGAACTTGATTGCAGACTTGGACCAGTTGCCTTTTCCTGATAAAAGCCTGTTTTATGAATATGGATGTTTTTATGATAATCTCGAAATGGTAACCGGAAGAGGGTGCCCATTCAAATGCACATTTTGTAATATCCATTTCCAGCGCAGTTTGGCAAAGGACAAAGGTAGTTTTATACGCAGAAGAAGTATTCCAAATATCATACAGGAACTTAATGAACATTTGAATCGATATGATATAAAATATATATCATTCCACGACGACAATTTCACTACGAGTATCGATTGGATAGAGGAATTTGCAGAACTTTACAAGAAAGAGATTAATCTTCCTTTTTATTGTTTTGCGTATCCTACAACAGTTAATAAAGAAATAGTATCACAACTTAAGAACGCAAACTGTATGCAGATATTTATGGGTATGGATTCAGGCGATCCGGATATTAGAAAGAATCTTCTCAAAAGGCCTATGTCTGACGAGCGAATAGAGATGTCAGCTAAAATCATAAAAGATTCAGGTATAAAACTGCAATTGTCAACTATATTTGGATTTCCGGAAGAGACCCCGGAGTCAATGTGGAAAACCTTACACCTTGCGGAAAAGGTAAATCCTGATATCGCATCAGGCTATATATTCTATCCCTTTCCAAAAACAGAACTATATGAATACTCTATCAAAAAGGGGTATCTTGGTAATGAAGAAATCGAGAGGATCAAAAGGGGTGAAGGTGGTTATCATCATGGCAGTATTCTTAAACATCCTTACAAAAAATTAGCCGTGACACTATCTAAGCTTATACCTGTTTATAACAAAACTCCATCAATGTTCAGGCCTTTAATAAAATGGCTCATGGCCAGAGAATGTACAAAGCTGGCTCTTGTTATTTATATAATCTCTATTCCTATAGCTTTTCCATTTCTGGGTATTGACGGTATAAAAGTGACTCTTAGAATGGCCTGGAAAGCATATAGGATGAAGGTGAAGACAGCAAGGCGTGGGAATTAACAAGGGAATGTTTTCTATCAATGGATGTAAGAACTGATAATCAAGGGTTAAACGGTCAAGAGTTTAAAAAGCAGTCTATTGTTCTTGAGTCAAGACCAACTCGCGCGTGGATTTCATTTGCAGGTAAATGTAACCTTAAGTGTGCCCACTGTCCCCGAGCAAGCTATAATGAGTCGGATTTGAGTTCCAATGACATGTCACTGGAACTATTTGAAAAACTTAAAATCCTTTTTCCATTACTGGAAAAATGCAAGATTGGAGGCAATAACCTTGGCGAACAGCTTTTAGCTGAACATTGGGAACGTTTTTCAGATTGTATTGGTAAATATCCTTTTGAGCGTTATTTAGTAACAAATGGGTTACTTTTAGATTCTGAAAAGATTACTCAATTAGTAAGAAATGGCTGGAGTATCGATTTTTCTACTGAAGGTGCTACAAAAGAGACCTATCGAAGCATAAGAGGTGGTAATTTTGACAAATTTATTGCTGTTATTCAAGAATGTTGTAACCAGAAGAAATCTCATGGATCAACTAACGCTAAAGTAAGGATTGGTTTTACCGCTTTTTATGACAATATCAGCGAATTATTATTACTTATAAGAACTGGTGCTGACCTGGGAGTGGATGAAATTTTAGTATCACACCTTATACCTACAAAAGAATGTCAAAGAAATCAATCCCTCGTGTATCATAAAGGGTTGTCTAACTCTATTTTTAACGAAGCAAGGACCCTGGCTCAAGAATTGGGAATTTCACTTAAACTGCCTCCGCCATTTCCCATCAGGAAAATGAAGGGCGAGAATGGGTCTATGGAAGAGACAACCAGTCAATGGGCAAATAAATTGTGTCATCATCCATGGACATCTATCAGTGTAGATGAAAATGGTGTTGTTATGCCATGCTGTGTTTTTGATACACCGATGGGTAATCTGCAGGAAGAAGGTTTTGAAGAGATCTGGAATAACCGAAGGTATCAGAGACTGAGAAAGACCGTTAATTCAAACCCCACTGGTAAGTGCAGGAATTGCCCACTCAGGGGAAGAGAATATACAGGTATGAATTGCAACGATGATTTGGCGCTATTAAGCGTAATAGGCATAGCAGATCATATTGACACCGGCTACTTTCTCCGTTTGAAGGTAAGAGAAGTTTTTGGTCAAACAGGGTGGGGTAAAAAAATGCTGCATAAAATAAAGTCTATCAATAAAAGATTTACATTTTAGAATATTAATCGTGTTTAAAGAAATCAATTATTTTTGAAAATATGAGAAGTTATGTAAATAATGAATGTGTGTGCCAGTTCTTTTCTGGTTTCCAATGTTCTTTTAGATTGATGTTGGACATGTAACATCTGGAATGGTTTGTTATTGTTTTTATTGTTAAATAGTGTAAAATGGAATACGATTTTTATTGTTTGGTTAAATGTATAAAAAAATCAAAGACAAGGCGCTTCTGTCGTTCTTCTCTCAGAATAACACTTTGAAGTGTCAGTCTTGTTTTTTTAGTCAAGAATATAACTTGATAGATAATAGAGTTATCGAAAATCTTTAAACATAAAAAAATATTTTTTTAACATGTATGGCCGTATGGAGGTAACGTTATGAAGATTCGAAGTATGATATGTTACACGGTTTTGATATTTTTTTTCCTGCTGGTGTTTTCGAAGATATCATCAGCATGGTTCAGTGACCCTAAAATCAATACACCCATTCAACCTGTGACAGTCAGTCAGATAGATCATTCTGCTTTGTCTGATGGTACAGGTGGGGCTATAATAACCTGGGCAGAGAATGTAGGTGGTAACCCTCAAGAGTTTGATATTTACGCGCAAAAGATAGATTCTCAGGGAAATAGAGTATGGCCTTTCCCAATAGAAATATGCACTGCTCCGAGCTTTCAGGGAATACCAAAGATTACGCGTGATGGTGTAGGAGGTGCGATTATCGTCTGGCATGATACGAGAAGTGGATTTGGCCAGGGAGGGCAGGAAGGTGACGAATTTGATAATTTTGATATTTATGCACAACGAATAAACGGTGATGGACAGATACTGTGGGCAGAAAATGGTGTTCCCGTTTCTGAATCTGCCAAATGGCAGGTATATCCCGTTATTGACACGGACGGACTTGGCGGTGCAATTATTGCCTGGGATGACGGGCGGTCTTTTAATTCTCAGGTTTATGTTCAAAGAGTTGACCAGAATGGAAATATTCTCTGGGGACAGGACGGTTTACTGATTGCGGTGATACCTCCGGAAGATGGTCAGTCAGACCCCAGAATTGTTGCTGACGGATTTGGAGGTGCAATCGTTGCCTGGACTGACTTGCGATCAGGCATTAATACTGACGCCTACGGACAAAGGGTTGATGGAAATGGAAACAGGTTATGGGGGATAGGCGGCGTTCCGTTGGCTTCAGTTGTTGGAGACCAGCTCTTGGTTAGAGTAGCGAGTGATGGTGTTGGCGGGGGTATATTTTCATGGACAGACTCGCGTGATGGAAGTGAAGAGTTTGATATATATGCTCAGAGAGTAGATGCGGGAGGCACTATTGCCTGGTCTCCTGAAGGGATACCCGTCTGTAATATAACGGGAAGTCAGATAAAAAATGAGATAATCAGCGATGGTCTGGGAGGGGCGCTTGTTACATGGGAAGATGGAAGAAGAAGTGACTCGGTAAATAACATTACTCATACAGACTTATACGTTCAGAAGGTTAATTCTCAGGGACTTACTGTCTGGGACGCTGGAGGGGTTGTAGTAGCTGCTACCGATGAAGCTCAAATACGTCCCTCAATATTGTCAGATGGTTCAGGAGGAGCGTTTATATCATGGCAGGATTTTTTCAGGGGAGGTACCTGGTGGAACATATACGCTCAACATATTGACGAAAGCGGGCAGGCAAAGTGGAAAAATGATGGGATCCCTGTTTCCATTGCAGATGAAATACAAACCGATCCACTTATTATTTCAGATGGGACTGGGGGGGTAATTATTTTGTGGTATGACAACAGGGCTGGCACTTATTTTAATATATTTGCACAACAGGTAGATTCCCGTGGTCTGCTCGATGGCGGTAAATATAATTTTTTTACAGCTGATAAGGATGGTAACCCGAAAACCGCATTTGCGCCGGGTGAATTGATTCTGTTTAAATCTTCATGGACTGTACCGGCTCCATTAATATCAGGTACATATCTTGGTTTATCCGGAACAGTCATTAATTCAGGCGCTAAATTTCAGGGTGATACTACTACCTATGAGGTAAGTCCATAGTATCAATAAGATATTCTTAAAAAAATAAGGAGGTATATGTAATGAAACTCAATATATTCAATGTAATTATATTTCCATTTGTTGTAATGATGGTTTTTCCAGGGGTATCATTTTCGTGGTTCAATGATCCTCTTCTCAATACATCTGTAGCACCGAATACTAATATTCAGGTGGAACAAACCGCTATTGTTGATGGTAACGGGGGTACAATAATATCATGGTCTGAGCAAGCGGCTGGCGGTACCGGAGAGTTTGATATTTATGCGCAAAGGTTAGATTCCAAAGGAAAACCGTTATGGCCGTCACCGGTAGCAGTTTGTACAGCATCATTTGATCAAGGTTCTCCCGCGATGATCGGCGATGAATTTGGCGGCGCCATTATTATTTGGGGAGATAGAAGAGAAGTGGCAAATGGTTCTCCTGATGAGTTGGATATCTATGCTCAACGAATTAATGGTAATGGACAGGTTCAGTGGGCAACTGACGGTATTCCCGTATCTACAGCTTCCGGATGGCAGACTAACCAGGTTATTGCTCCAGATGGATTGGGTGGTGCATACATTGCATGGGACGATTATCGCGATGGCAATCATGTCTATGCTCAGAGGGTAGACCAGAATGGCCAGACTATCTGGCAGGAGAATGGGCTGATAATGCGTGATGTCCCGCCCTCTACATCTTTTCATCAGGTAAAACCGGATATTGTATCTGATGGCTTAGGAGGAGTTTTCATAGTCTGGACTGATTATCAACCAGTGAGCCTTACCAATATTTTTGCCCAGAAACTGGACCATGATGGGAATAAGCTATGGGGTATAGAAGGACTTGCCATCTGTACCGAACTCGAGGCACAGTTTGATGCATATGTCGCCAGTGATGGGTTTGGTGGTGCTATATTTACATGGACAGATGGCCGTCTTGGTAATAATGATCTTGATATTTATGCCCAGAGAGTAGACGTCGGCGGAAATTTACATTGGCAGGTCCAGGGGGTTCCCATAGTAACCATTCAAGAAAACCAGTTCGTAAACGCGATGGTAAGTGATGGTGGTGGTGGGGCGATTTTAGTCTGGTCAGATACCAGAAAACAAAACGGAGATACGGACATCTATGCGCAGAGAGTGTCTGCTCAAGGTGCGCTGATATGGGATATTGGAGGAATGCCTGTCGCAACTACTGATGATTTGCAGAGTAATCCTGTATTAATCTCTGATGGTTTAGGTGGAGCGTTTATAACCTGGCAGGATTTTTTCAGGGGAGGCACGATGTGGAATGTCTATTCTCAGCACGTAGATGGAAGCGGGCTGCCAATGTGGATAGTAGATGGGATCGCCGTTTCAATTGCTGATGAAACACAGAATAATCCCTTAATTATTCCAGATGGTTCAGGAGGATTCATAAATATATGGTCCGATGACAGATCAGGGACATACACTAATATCTTTGCGCAACAGGTAGACAACCGTGGACTTTTAGGTGGTGGCAAGTTCCTGTATTATACGGCAGATAAAGATCGTAATCCTAAGACTGTTTTTACCCAGGAAGAACTTATACGATTTACATCAAGCTGGACGGAAGCTGCCCCCTTAACCCCGGGCACATACCAGGCCGCATCAATAATGATTATAAATAATTTTACTGACTTCAGACATGAAACGGTAACATATGATGTAATTCCGTAACATACATTCATGATTTTAATAAAATAGTATGTTCAGGTACCATTCCCGACCCTTTAAATATGGACAAGAAAAAAATTAAAATACTTTTAATCAGCCCTTATCCTGATAGTGGACTGACAGATATGAAAGAGCCTCCTCATGGTCTGGCATATATTGCGTCTAATTTGAGGGATAATGGCTTTAAAGTAGAAGCTATAGATGCCAAACAACGTTTTATGAAAACTCATGTTGTGATAACCGAGGCGGTTAAAAGTAAGCCGGATCTTGTGGGTATTACAGCAATGACCCCTGATATAACCTGTGCAGCCATTATCGCCGGGGGTATTAAAGCCGCTTTGCCCCGAGTATTTACCGTAATAGGGGGGCCTCACGTAAATGCCTTACCTGAAGAAACACTTGAAGAATTTCCTTCTTTTGATCTGGCGGTAGAGGGAGAAGGGGAGTTTACCATGTTAGAACTCGCCAATAAACTTGAAAAAGGAAATTTGCCTTCTGCTCTCCCGGAAATTAAGGGTATAGCTTACCGTGATGTTGAAAAAATCATTCTGAACCCTCCTAGGGATTATATCCATGATCTTGATATACTTCCTCCTCCCGCATGGGACCTTTTCCCATTTTCTCATAATAAATCATATCCTGTATATGCAACTCGTGGCTGTCCTTTTGCTTGTAAATTCTGTCAGCGTGTGTTGGGCAATAAAGTAAGGAGGAGGAATATTGAAAAAATTGTGAGAGAAGTAACATGGGTCCTGGATACGTTTAAAACAAAAGGTTTTTGGTTTGCCGATGAGACATTCGGCGCGAATCGTAAATGGACACACCAACTCTTAGACCACATGATAGAAGCAGGCATACCTTCCAGGGCTACCTGGCATGCTCAGACAAGGGCGGACTTAATTACAGAGGATTTATTAACCAGGATGAAACAAGCCGGGTGCGATGGGTTGGCTTTTGGCGTTGAATCTGGAAACCAGGAAATACTGAAAAAAACTAACAAGAATATAAAGCTGGAAGACGCGGAAAGGGCAGTTTCCTTTGCAAAAAAAGTAGGGGTAAAGACTAGGTCATTCTTTATACTGGGACATCCTTACGAAACTATTGAAACGATAAAAGACACTATTAACTTTGCCGCAAAATTAAATACGGATTTTATATCATTTGCAGTTATGGTGCCTTATCCGGGTACTGAGGTCTGGAGGCTTGCCAGTATGAAAGAGGCAGGCTATAACTATGTATCTCGAAATTGGGATGATTATAGAAAACATCTTGCTGCACCACTGGGGTTTTCTTCAATTCCGGCTGAAACCCTGAGGAATTTAGACAGGAATGCGTATTTGATCTTTTACTGGCGTAATCGCAGATGGTTTGACTTATTTGACTTCCTCTGGGGACACAGATCTATGATTAAGGCGTACATTTTTAATAAGATAAAGGAAAAGCTATATAGATTCCTGAGCATATTCACCTCATGTCCGGTAAAATAATGGGCTGAGGAACATTGATAACCTCTCACTTGCTGAGGAAAAGAATAATACAACTTCATATTATAGAGAAAGGAGTCTTAAAATGAGAAAAAAATTCAATTTTTTAAGAACTTTGGTTATGAGAAGTATGATTGATATTACTATTCTTTCAACATCTATTTTTCTTCCTATGGTATGTTTTGCGCTGACTCCAAACCCGGTTATGACAGGGATGGGAGATAGTATCGGTGAAGGAGTTCAATCTGGTGATGCTAATTTTGCAACACAGCCCTCCAGTTATCTCAACTTACTGACCAGGCAGATTGGCTTTGAATTACATGTTCCACTGATTCAATCAAGTCCTACTGGAGTGGTTGGGGACACTTCAAACCGGTCTCGCCTTATGCCGTTCGATCAAGCTACAAATCTTTCTGTATCGGGTGCAGATGTAAATTCAATGATTAATGATAAGGCGGACGCGCTGAGTATCGGAGAAATCGATTCAGAAACCGATTTAGTCTTATTTCCCCAGTTAGGAAGTCAACTGGAAATTGCCGAGTCCCTTAACTCATTGCTTACCGTTTGTTGGATAGGTAATAACGATGCTCTTTCAGCAGCCACCTCTTTCGATCAGCTGGATGGGTCTCAATTAACCCCTGTTCCAGAGTTTCAATCCGACTTTCAAGAAATTGCTCAGAGATTAGTTACGCCAGGTAAAGCAGTTGTTTTTGCTAATATTCCTTATGTCTCAGATATTGCTTTTCTTATTGACCGTCAAGATCTGATTAAATTTCTTGGCTCAGATTTTGGCCTGCCAGAAGGAGATTTAACGAGTATCGTTGTTATGTTTCTTATAATGCTGGGGATAGATGACGGCAGTTTACTCAACAATCCGGATTATGTTCTCGATTCGGGAGAGATACAACTTATTGAACAAAGAACAGATGTATTTAACCAGATAATTCAAGAGACCGCTGCAGGGCTTGGCATGCCTGTTGTTAATATTAACGCTTTATTTAATCAGATTGCCGCGAATCCTCCTTCACCTTTCGGCCTCACCCTTACAACCCGTTTCCTTGGTGGTATTTTCAGCCTGGACGGTGTCCATCCATCAAATTTTGCGCATGCGGTTATAGCCAATGCTTTTATTCAGACAATCAACAGCAGTTTCAACGCGAACATACCTCTTATCAGTAATAATGACCTCCTGCAAATTCTTATTACTGACCCGTTTGTAGATAAAGACAATGACGGAAGAGTTACCGGCAGATTTGGTGCGGGACTTTTAGAAACTTTAGCGCCTTTTCTGGGAATATCCGGAGATCCTAATGATTTTGCACCAAATAATTTGCCGAGCAATAGTGACATAGTTACTGCAGACGCTTTCAAAAATGGTTTTCTCTCTTTAAAAGGAAAAAACCCTGAGCAGGCCACTGAATGGGATAAAGACGAATTTATTAAAATCTTTAAAGATATTTTCAGTCCTGAGATTATTTTAAAATAGTCTCATTCATGTATGTGTCTTCCAGGAGGGAATTCCATAGATCTGAATACATTTGGTCATTTATTTAGATATTATAAAAGAAAGTACTGGAGGTAAGAAAGAATGGATTTTCCCAGGATTAAAGGTTCATATACAAGTTTTTCCAAGTCTCGTTTCCGTACACTTGCGACAACCTCACTTCTCTTTATGCTTATCGGTGTAGCACCGGTCCTTAGTACATGCTTGATTTCAGTCTCCTCCATGGCTTCTGTGAAAAAAGATACAGCGGTCAAGCTGCCTGCTGAGGCTTCAGCAGGCTGGTGGTCTAAAGTGCAGAAACAAATCCGTCAGTCCGAGTATCATGTGGGCTGGCAGGACCACTCTTTTCTTCCGTATGTTAAATCAGCCTATCAGGCCCCCAACAGAGCACAAAACCTGCGCACCTATTTCATTCGTGATGGTATCCGGGTAATTCCACGATCTTCAAAAGGAGATGATTGGATCTGGGGTATGTCCATGAGTAGTTATGGTTTTAAAGGTGATATCAAGGCGGCTGGACAAGCAATACCCTCATATTCAGGAAATGGTATTTATTACCAGCGGGAAGGCTTGATCGAATGGTACATAAATGACGAACACGGTCTTGAACAGGGATTTACTCTCGATTCTCCTCCCCGATCAAATGAACCTGACCCGGGAACATGGATTATCATTGAAATGGATCTTTATGGTGACCTGAAAGCCAGCCTGAACAGTATGGCTGGTATCGTAGAATTTATAAATACAGATGGGGAAGTAGTGTTATTTTACCATAAACTCCATGCGTTTGATTCCTCCGGAAAGGAACTGCCATCCGAACTTGCCCTTTCTGATTCAGGAATTGAAATTCTCGTTGACACAGACCAGGCGTCTTACCCCGTCACTATTGATCCTCTCATTACGGCTCCCAAACCAAACTGGTCAGCCGAGGGCAACCAGGTCGATGCTGTTTTTGGCTGGTCAGTCTCGACGGCAGGCGATGTCAATGGCGACGGATATAGCGACGTCATAATAGGGGCAGAATTGTACGATAATGGTGAGACAAATGAGGGTAAGGCCTTTGTGTACCATGGCTCGTCCTTTGGTTTAAGTGCTACTGCGGACTGGACGGTAGAAGGAAATAAGGAAAATGCCTACTTTGGATTTTTGGTGTCTACAGCAGGCGATGTGAATGGTGATGGGTACGACGATGTTATCATTGGTGCACCTCTATACAGTAACGGTGAGCTTTATGAAGGGAGGGCCTTTGTGTACCATGGTTCCGCTCTGGGCCTGAGTGCCGCTGCGGACTGGATGGACGAGAGCAATAAGGTATTAGCTTTTTTTGGTGTGGGATTAGCCACTGCGGGTGATGTGAATGGCGACGGATTCAGCGACATCATCGTAGGAGCAGATAGTTACAACAATGGTGAATTTGAAGAAGGAATGGCTTTTCTGTACCACGGCTCATCATCAGGTCTTAGTACTACCGCTGACTGGACAGACGAGGGTGACCAGGTCAGTGCTTACTTTGGTTTTTCGGTCTCTACAGCAGGTGATGTCAATGGTGATGGGTACGACGATGTTATTATTGGAGCAAATGGTTATGACAATGGTGAGGTAAATGAGGGAAAGGCCTTTGTATACTACGGTTCATCATCAGGTATTAGCACGATAGCAGACTGGGAGGTTGAAAGCAATCAGGTCAATTCTGTTTATGGCTGGGCAGTATCCTCTGCAGGTGATGTCAATGGCGATGGATATAGCGACGTTATTGTCGGGGCGCCTTTCTACGACAATGGTGAAAAGAACGAGGGTATGGTCTTTATGTACCTGGGCTCATCTTCCGGCCTCAGTATCAATGCAGACTGGACTGCCGAAAGTGATCAGGAAGCTGCTTTGATGGGACGTCTGGTATCTACAGCCGGTGACGTGAACGGAGATGGATACAGCGACGTCATTGTCGGGGTTCATGAATATGACAATGGTGAGATTGATGAAGGGTTGGCCATCGTGTACCTGGGCTCATCTACAGGCCTTAGTATGACCGGGGACTGGTCAGCCGAGGGAAACCAGAACCGTGCTATTTTTGGCCGTTCAGTATCAACCGCAGGGGATGTAAATGGAGATGGATACAGCGACATCATTGTAAGCGCGCCTTTTTATGACAATGGTGAGAGTCAGGAGGGGAAAGTCTTTGTATACATGGGCTCACCTGCCGGGCTTGGGACAACTGCAGACTGGAAGGCTGAGGGTGGCCAGACATCTGCTTATTTTGGCATTTCCGCGACAACAGCAGGAGATGTGAATGGAGATGGATTTGGGGACGTTATAGTCGGGGCCTATGAATTCGATAGTGGTGAGGTTAATGAGGGTAAGGTTTTTATGTACCTGGGTTCTCTTCTTGGTCCGAGCACTACAGCAGACTGGGAGGCTGAAGGCGATCAGGCAAATGCCTCTTTCGGTGTATCCGTTTCCACGGCCGGGGATGTGAATGGGGATGGCTACAGCGATATAATAGTCGGAGCGAATAAATATGATAACGGCGAGACTGATGAGGGAAGGGTATTTGTGTATAATGGTTCATCATCGGGGCTGGGTGCTTCCGCGGTATGGACAGCCGAAGGTGATCAGGCATATGCTTCATTTGGTGTATCAGTATCTACCGCCGGAGATGTGAATGGTGATGGGTACAGTGATATCATTATAGGGTCATGCACATATGATAACGGTGAAATTGATGAGGGGAAGGCCTTTGTATACCACGGATCGGCATCAGGTCTTAGTATCACTACAGACTGGACGGCAGAGGGTAATCAGGGCAGCGCAAACTATGGCTGGTCAGTATCAACAGCCGGAGATGTGAATAACGATGGTTACAGTGAGGTAATTGTAGGGGCGCCGCTCTACGAGAACGGAGAGACAAATGAGGGAATGGCCTCTGTGTACAATGGATCTTCATCGGGCCTTAGTAGCGCGGCGGACTGGACAGCAGAAGGCAGTCAGGCTAATGCTTACTTTGGTATTTCAGTATCCGCGGCAGGTGATGTTAACGCTGATGGGTATGGTGATGTAATTGTAGGCGCGCCTCTTTATGGTAACGGTGAAAGCTATGAAGGGATGGCTTCTGTGTACCATGGCTCTTTTTCAGGGCTGAACACTCTTGCAGACTGGACAGTGGAGAGTGACCAGGCATTAGCCCTGTTTGGTATTTCGGTGTCCACAGCAGGAGATGTGAATGGTGATGGATATGATGATGTCATTGTCGGATCACGCTTTTATGATAATGGCGAGACAGATGAGGGTATGGCCGTTGTATACCTCGGTTCTTCCTGGGGTATTAGCCCTACTGCATTCTGGACAGCCGAGGGAAACCAGATCAGTGCGTACTTTGGCTGGTCAGTATCTACAGCGGGTGATGTGAATGGAGATGGCTACAGTGATGTTATTGTTGGGGCCCCGCTCTATAATAACGGAGAAGCTGATGAGGGAATGGCGTTTTTGTATCTTGGTTCATCCTCCGGTCTTAATACTACCAGTACCGGGGATTGGACAGGAGAGGGAAACCAGCACAGTGCGTACTTCGGCTGGTCAGTATCAACGGCCGGAGATGTAAATGGAGATGGCTACAGTGATATAATCATTGGAGCGTATGGGTATGATAGTGGTGAGGTTAATGAAGGAGCAGCTTTTGTGTACCACGGCTCTTCCTCTGGATTCGGAACGAACGCTGACTGGACAGCCGAAGGTAATCAGGGATCTGCCTCTTTTGGTATCTCTGTATCTACAGCAGGAGATGTGAATGGTGATGGGTATAGTGACGTGATTGTGGGTGCGAATGAATTTGACAATGGAAATGTTAATGAGGGCATGGCCAATGTGTACTATGGTTCTGCAATGGGCCTTAATGTGCCTCCGGACTGGACGGCCGAGGGGAACATGGACAATGCATATTTTGGCTGGTCAGTATCCAATGCCGGAGACGTGAATAATGATGGATACAGTGATGTGATCGTGGGGTCACCATTTTATACTAATGGTGAGGCCTCTGAGGGAATGGCATTTGTTTACCTTGGCTCTTCTGCAGGACTTAACACTACAGCGGACTGGACAGGCGAAGGAAATCAGGGAGGAGCTGTTTTTGGACGTTCAGTAGCCGCGGCCGGAGATATCAACGGAGATGGGTATGGTGATGTGGTTGTTGGTTCGCCGGGATATGACAATTACGTAAGTGGTAATAATAATGTTGGGAGAGCTTTTGTGTATCAAGGCTCATTATCTGGTCTCAGTGCCAGTGAGAACTGGATGACTGAGGGAACGCAGTTAAATGAATATTATGGCTGGGAAGTAGATACAGCAGGAGATGTGAATGGTGATGGATACGGTGATGTTATAGTAGGAGGTCCTGGACATGACAACGTTGTGACTGATGATGGAATGGCTTTTGTATATCATGGGTCACTGTCAGGGCTCAGCCTCACGTCAGACTGGAATGCCGATGGTGGTCAGACAGGTGCTTTCTTTGGTTATTCTGTGTCTACAGCAGGAGATGTCAATGGCGACGGGTATGGTGATGTCATTGTAGGATCTCCTCTTGCAGACAACGGTGTTATTTATGAGGGAATGGCCTTTGTCTATCACGGATCGTCATCTGGCCTTAATACAAACGCTGACTGGACAGCTAAATCCGGCATGAGTGCTTCTTACTTTGGTATTACCGTGTCGTCAGCAGGCGATGTAAATGGTGATACCTTCAGTGATATAATTATTGGTGCTTATAGATATAATAACGGAGAGGCTGAAGAGGGAATGGCCTTTGTTTATCAAGGCTCATTATCGGGTCTGCGTACTACTGAGTAATTGACAGGCTGAGACTATCTGACGAGCTTTCCTTTTGTAAGACAAGTCAGATGATCATCTCAATTCTCAAAATTTTATATACATTGAATCAGGAGGTAAAAAAATGAAAAGACTGTTAATTACACTTTTTTTATTTTCCCTGGTAACAGGGTTAAATAGCCTTATTACAAGAGGAAGTTCCGGAAGTGAATCATTTTGGTCCGGAGACGAAATCCCGGCAGTAACCGAATTACCTCCAAATAATGGTGAGATACCGTTGGCACAGTTATTACATAATTTTCTGGCAGGCCATGTGTCAACCGGATGGCCTGGATGGCTTACTGGACTCCAGAATACAATAGAAAATTTTAATAACAGAAACGGTGATGTGGGTGTGACGATCTATTTCCCTGAGGAGAGTTGGTCTGGCTATACGCTTTTGGGCGGAACTCGTTTTGGTCCTGAGGGGCCAATAAACAATTCTACCCTGATCGATATGCAGGGTAACGTTATAAAAGAATGGCCACTCATGGGGCGTCCAGCCAAATTACTTCCAGGTGGTCACGTTATGGGTGGTGTTATGAGTGCGGGGTCAGGGGGTCTGGATATGGCAGAACTGGTACAAATGGATTGGTGTGGTAATCAGATATGGTCGTGGACAGGTTCTGGGGGTGAAGGAGGGGCCAGATGGCATCATGATTATCAGAGAGAAGGAAACCCTGTAGGTTATTTTTCGCCTTATCAATTACCACTATTACAGGATGGAAAGACCCTGATCCTTTCCAATGATTTTCCTCCTTTAGAGGAAACATGTCCAGACCCGGTTAACAACAGGGACAATTGTATAAGTGAAATGCCTTTGTTAGATGACGTAGTCTATGAAGTAGACTGGGAGGGAAATATCCTCTGGGAATGGCACGCATATGAGCACTATGATCAAATGGGGTTTGATGAGACTGCTAAAGAAGCCATAAGGACAAATAAGGTTTTTACGCTTGAAGGGTCTCCGGAGACTGATTGGCAGCATGTTAACGCTGTGTCTTATCTTGGCATAAATGTCTGGTATTCTCTAATGGGCGATGAGCGCTTTCATCCGGACAATATTATCCTGGATGGCAGAAGTTCAAATATCACAGCCATTATAGCCAGACATGATCATCCCCAGGGAGACTGGCAATCTGGAGATATTGTCTGGAAAATAGGTCCTGATTTTTCACAGGGTAACGATGAACATAAACTGGGACAGATAATTGGACAGCATATGGCACACATGATCCCGATTAATCTACCCGGTGGGGGTAACATTCTGTTGTTTGACAATGGAGGAAATGCCGGGTTCGGGTCATTGATACCTGGGTTGCCACCACACTTTCCCAATAAATACAGGATCTACTCACGTGTTATAGAATTTAATCCCCTGTCACTTGAAATTGTGTGGGAGTACGAGCTTAAACAGCCATCCGAGGGTGAACGAAAGTTTTTCAGCCCATTTTTAAGCGGTGCCCAGAGACTTCCAAACACGAATACCTTGATTACGGAAGGAGTTACCGGACGTGTTTTCGAGATTACACAGGAAGGTAAAATAGTCTGGGAATATATCTGGCCACATGAGGCGCCGCCTGGCTTTCCATTTCCTGCTATAGTCTATCGTGCGTACCGAGTACCACCCTGGTGGCTACCCGAGAACCTCGATTGTCCGGAATAGTAAATGGTGTGAATGTCCGAGAGTTGGTATATATTTCATTGAATAATTGAAGGAACTTACAACTCAAATCTCAAAATCTTATATACATTGAATGAGGAGGTTAAGAAAATGAAAAGACTATTAATGATACTTTCTGTATTTTTTCTGGTCATGGGCTCGCATACCCTTGCTGCACGGGAAAGTTCTGGAAGCGAAATATTCTGGTGTGGTGATGACGACATTCCGATTGTGGCCGAATTACCTCCTGTCAATGGAGAGATACCGCTGGCACAGTTGTTACATGGCTTTCTGGCGGGAGATGTGCAAGCCGGCTGGCTGGGTGTGCTTTCTATACTCATGAATTCAATAAATAATTTTGATAATAGAAACGGTGATGAAGGGGTAACGATCTATAACCCTGAAATGAGTTGGTATGGCTATACATTACTGAGTGCGCCTCACATTACCCCTGAAGGAGAAAATCATTCTATCCTGATTGATATGCAGGGGAACATTATAAATGAATGGCCCCTCTATGGTTTTCCTGCTAAAATGCTTCCAAATGGTAATGTTATGGGTGGTATTAAAGGAGGTGATCCGGATAGTCAGGACCTGACAGAATTAGTGCAAATGGATTGGTGTGGTAATCAGGTATGGTCCTGGACAGGGTTTGGGGGAGAGGGAGGCGCCAGATGGCATCATGATTATCAGAGAGAGGGGAATCCTGTAGGTTATTTTTCGCCTTATCAATTACCATTACTACAGGACGGAAAGACCCTGATATTGGCTCACTATTTTCCAACCCTGGCAGAAACATGTCCAGATCCGATCAACGACCGGAATAATTGTATCAGTGAAATGGAGTTGCAGGATGATGTTATCTATGAAGTCGATTGGGAAGGTAATATAATCTGGCAATGGCATGCATATGAACACTATCACCAGATGGGATTTGATGAGTCAGCCAGAGAAGCTATAAGGACAATTCACGCGCCTACAGGTGGTTGTGATATAACAAAAACCGATTGGCAGCATACAAATGCCATATCTTACCTTGGTCCCAATATATGGTATTTGAAAATGGGAGATGAGCGTTTTCATCCGGACAATATCATCTGGGATGGTCGAAGTTCCAATATCACAGCCATTATTGCCAGGCATGATCATCCGCTGGGTGACTGGCAATCTGGCGATATTGTCTGGAAAATAGGGCCTGACTTTTCACCCGGTAAAGATGAACATAAACTGGGACAGATTATTGGACAGCATATGGCCCACATGATTCCGATTAATCTACCAGGTGGGGGCAATATCCTATTGTTTGACAATGGGGGATATGCGGGGTTCGGTTCCCTGTTACCAGGTTTGCCGCCACACTTCCCAAATAAATTGAGGGACTATTCTCGTGTTATCGAATTTGATCCCCGGACGTTTGAAATTGTATGGAAGTACGAAAACAAAAACCCGCTCGATGGTGAGCGTAAATTTTTCAGTTCCTTTATAAGCGGAGCTCAAAGGCTGCCAAACTCGAATACCCTGATTACAGAAGGTGTCAGGGGACGTGTTTTTGAGGTTACACCGCAAGGAGAAATAGTATGGGAATTCATCTCTCCATTTGGAGCAGTTCCTGTGGACGGGTGTACTAATGCCAATAGTCAGGCGCTTCTTCCTCTGGCTTCTCCGATTGAATCACAAGAACAAGGCTCTGCCAATACTGTCTACCCTGTCTACCGTGCATACAGGGTCCCACCCTGGTGGCTTCCTGAAAATCTGGATTGTACTGGTCAATAGTAATACCAGAACAGTCTCAATTCATGAATGAATAGTTTATGGAGGAAGATAAGGCGCTGCGTAAAATGTGCATATTACCTTTCACGTTGTGGGCCTCATCTCAGCTCTTGTACTTAATAAACATAACTATAGGGGCAATCGGAAACATACGTGGAAACTATTGTTTATGACTATTATAAAATTACGATTTATTTTCAAAAGGGAAAAACAGCAATATGCAATTTAGAGTTGGACATATGGAGATTACAAATATATGCAATTTCAAATGCACGTTCTGCGCTGACAGTCAAATGTCACGAAAAAGACGTATTATGAGTCCGGATTTGTTTTACAGAGTTATTGATGAAATAGCTTCAGAACAATTAGCAGAAGCCATTGCACTTCATGTATTTGGTGAACCGTTAATTCACAGGGATGTGTGTGAATTTATTAAATATGTGAAGAACAAAGGATTAAAGCTCAATATTACAACAAACGCTTCACTATTGGAGGATAAGCATATAGAGACGATTTGTTCATTCATGCAAAACGATGAAGACAGCGTACATATTAGCTTTAGGTCCACAAATGAGGCAGTATTCGGAATACACGGGTGTAATGATACTTTCGATAATTATTTACGTCGAATCCAGGATTTGATTAAAATGAAAATATCAACGGAATCACCGTTTCGATTAAGATTAGATGTTTTCTGGAAAACAATCTTCAATTATCCTGTACTCCTGCGTAATAGTAAACTGATGGAATATATACTGGACGCAAAGTCTTCACATAAACTGGTTAAATGGATACAGGATATTGTCAGTGAAAAACCATATTATGATAAGATTAATTACAGTATTTTTGGTAGTACACGGACCGTGAACTTTCATAATAATATTGTTCTCTGTTTTCAGCCTCTTACAGAGTCAATAGACAGCAGTTTTAATAACCGTATGAGAGCAAGCACAGGATATTGTGATATGAGATACTTTACTGTTTTTTGTGATGGAAAGGTAGGGCCATGTTGTAATAATTACGATGCGAGAATATCTTTTGGAAATGTTAATGACAGAAGTTTGAAAGAAATATTATTTGATCAAAAAACTCTTACCTTCAGAAAGAAAATGAGTTGCGGGAAATTACCTCATGAATTCTGTAAACTATGTCGTGGGCATACAAATATACTTGGGTTGACTACAAAACAGGTATTGAATTACATTAAAGTCAAGATTGATCCATATGGAAATAGAAAGTTCATTTTTAGAGAAGAACATAATAATTATGGTGATAAAAAATAAAAGATTGTCAATTTGCGCAAATATAGTGGTGGATAGCAGTAGGGTGGGCACTGTCCACCAGAAACATTCTCCATCCGGAAACAAAATTCGTAGGGTGCGTTTTACGCACCAGAAACACTCCAGCATAAACAAGTATTTGTTTAATAGATAACACCATTGCCATATCCAATGTTGTTAACGGTGCATGGAATGCACCCTACCGCCCACCAGAAACATTCTACGTCCGGTAACAAAAATCGTAGGGTGCGTTTTACGCACCAGAAACATCCCGGCATAATCAAGTATCTGTTTAATAGATAACACCATTGCCGTATCCAACGTTGTTAACGGTGCATGGACATGGTATAAATATGAAAGTTAAAACGTGTAATTTATGACGAATAAGAAAACGACTATAAGGAAGCCATGAAAGCAGGAGAAAAACAGAAAAGCAATAAGATGAAATTTGTATTTTAGCTAGAAGCATCCGGTCAGGTTTTTGCGTATACCGTTCTTGTCATACCCGCCCGCCTGGCTCAACCGTTCGCCAGCCCGACAATGTCATTCTGGCGAGGGCTGTTCTGGCGGGGACGGGTACCTATTCGGGCAGGAATTCCTTTATCGGGTATCTATGTGACTCGTTCTATATCAGATTCAACCATAATACGCACAAGCTCCTCCAGCTGTGTAGCAGCTTCCCATCCAAGATTTTCCTTCGCTTTTGAAGGATCTCCAATAAGGAGCTTAACTTCTGCGGGTCTGTAAAAATCTGGAGAAATTAACACAACTACCTCATTTGACTTCCTGTTAATCCCCCTGGTATCTACTCCTTCTCCTTCCCACACTATATTAATATCGGCAGCCATGAATGCAAGTTCGACAAACTCTCTTACCGTATGGGTTTTTCCCGTTGCGACAATATAGTCGTCCGGCTCTTCCTGTTGAAGCATCAGCCACATTGCCTCAACATATTCCCTCGCATAGCCCCAATCTCTCTTTGCGTCTAGATTACCCAGAACGATATTATCTAGTAAACCATGCTTTATCCTGGCCACTCCGTTAGTAATCTTGCGGGTAACAAATTCGATTCCTCTTAATGGGGATTCATGGTTGAATAATATTCCTGAGCAATTGAACAAGTCATATGATTCTCGATAATTTACCGTCATCCAATGCGCGAAAAGCTTTGCTACAGCGTAAGGACTTCTGGGATGAAATGGGGTATTTTCACTCTGAGGTATTTCCTGGACCTTGCCAAACATCTCTGATGTAGAAGCCTGATAGAATCTTGTTTCCGGGCTGAAGTGTTTTATAGCATCCAGAATACCTAAGACACCAATGGCGTCAACCTGTGAAGTTACTAATGGTTGATCAAAAGATACTTTTACAAAGCTCTGGGCGGCAAGATTGTAAACCTCATCCGGCTTTAGTTTCATAATAGTATCAGTTACATTTGTATTTTCAAGGAGATCCATGTAGACAATTTTAACCTTTTCATCAATTCCAAGTTCTTTCATCCTCCAATTTATCTGGTCGGTACTCCTTCTATCCGCACCATAAACATCGTATCCTTTTTCAAGTAAGAAACTGGCCAGGTATGCTCCGTCCTGGCCCCTTATTCCGGTAATTAGTGCTTTTTTCATTTAATTTTCCTTAGTGTTTTTGTATTAAATACCTTTTGTACAGGAATTGTTAAGCGTAATATCTGCAATAGCTTTTGATTTGGAGATAAGTAGTAAAACACGTTACAAAATGGGAATAAAGCGATATAACTCATTTCCAGGTGCTTATTATGAGCAATCCAGTGTAATGATGAAAAACCCGAGTAAGTTGGGACAATCAATTCGATATGGAATTTTATCAAAGCAATAGCAAAATGTCAAAGAAACTGTAGCAAATTTGTCAATCCAGAATACAAATGAATTGAATACGTCCCATAAGAAATGTCAATGAGATAGGCACTTATGAATATTTGTGAGGGACATTATTACTGGTTATAGGTGATGGTAACTGTTTAAACTACTCTTGTGTTTCTGATAGATTTATTTTTCGATAATTGCACCAGAAAACTGTGTAGAAAACAAGGGTAAAAGGGATTAATAGAAAGAAAATTACAATGAAGATTATAGCACGGTCGTTAATAGGCGCTTCAGCAAAAAAAAAGAGTGAGATCATGATATATAAACCAAATAACCACATTATTATTAACTGTCTTTTTGTTATTTTGTACACCTTAAAACCCTTATCTTTTAAACAGAAGGTTAACTATTCCCTGACCATGTCAGCTGGTTTATGTTCCACGCGGGATATAATCTCCCGATAAAAACAAGTCATAATTCAGGTTTTCAGCATGATGTTTAATATTTTATACATTATTGTGTGAAAATCAATACAAAAACTTATGAGATGCGTATATATTGCTAATTCAAACATGTATTTTTTAAACAAAAATTATTTAAAAATATAGCTACAGGATAATTTAAATATGACGATAATAACTGGAGACCTGTTTTAAATGAATCATTTCTTTATTATAAACACTGATAATGATATCTAACAGGTATTATATATTATAAAGAAGATACTGTTTTTGATAAAAAAAAAGTGAAATGGTCAATAAAAAAAGGATGGTGTTATGAGAAATATTATCTTTGTTGATAATGATTCTGTTGCAACCCGGAAACTAAAAAAACTGCTTGGCACAATGTGTCCTGAATGGGAGATAGAGGTTACCCGGAGTGGAAAAGAAGCCCTGGATTTAATGTCCAGGTCCCCATTTGATGTTATTGTTTCTGATCTGCGTATACAGGGAATGAACGGGATAGAACTATTTGAAACCGTTAGTGAAAGCTATCCGGAAACTGTTCGTATCATCCATTCAGAAGCTTCAGACTTAAGGTCAACCATGATTGTACACCAGTTTCTGAAGAAACCATGTTCCGCGGAAGCAATGAAGAACACTATTTTACGCACATATAAGCTTCAGGAATTGTTAAGAAAAAAAATATTAAGAAAAACTGTCGCAGGTATTAAAAATCTGCCCAGTCTTCCCCGCTTATATAATATGATTGTTGAAGAGATGCAGTCTCCGGATGTATCCCTTAAAAAGGTAGGTTATTTAATTTCACAGGACATCTCAATGTCAGCCAAAATATTACAACTGGTTAATTCCGCTTTTTTTGCTCTGCCACAAAAAATTACTGATCCTCAACAGGCATCAGTTTATATCGGCCTTGAAACGCTAAAATCACTCGTGCTCTCTATCCATGTGTTTTCTTCATTAACAAAAGACGCGGAATCGTATGGCTTCTTTCCTGTGAAAATGTGGAAACATAGTTTGAAGACTGGCAAGCTGGCCAGTGACATAGCGCGTTCAGAGAATGCCGATAGAGCAATAGTGGATGGGGCGATGATATCCGGGATGCTGCATGACATAGGAAAACTCATAATATTACTGGAAATGCCCAAAGAGTTCATTGACGTAATGAACCTTGTTGAAGCTACCGGCTGCTGTCCGACAGAGGCTGAGTATTCTATACTGGACACTTCTCATGCGGAATTGGGCGCCTATCTGTTAGGGCTATGGGGTCTTCCAGGTAATGTAATTGAATCAGTTGCTTTCCATCACAAACCTTCAGAATTGATAGAGCGTATGTTCAATACGCCGTCTGAAACCATAGGAGATGATTCGGAAATAACGAAATCGAAAGATGCTGATATAAAACTACAGGCAGAAGAGAAGCCAGCAACAGCGTTTACCGCGTTGACGGCTGTGCATATAGCGAATGCCTTGACGATGCAGGGAGATTGCTCTTCTGATACACCTTATTTCCCATACGTTGACATGTCATACTTAAAAAAACTTGGTCTGACAGACAGACTGCCTCAATGGGTAGAGCTTTATGAGCAGACAAAACAGGTATCCGAGATAAATATAGTTTAGCCAGGCTCGAATTGCGTTAATCATAAGCTATTTAAATACTTCAACCTATCCCTGTTTACATCAAAAAAACAACTAAAGCTTTCGCCAGATTCACCGACAATAATCTATAGAGTTATGAGTACAAGGATGACTGGAGTCGTGTATTCTCTCAAATAATGAAAAAGAATTTGAGTCCTTACTATTTGATTAATACTATGTTTAAGTTTAATAAAAAATTCATAGATCCTGAAAACAGTGACAGGCAAAATAAAATCCCACTGATCGCCATCAGCATTTTGATCGTTCTGATTATAGGGATTATAATTATTACAAAGTTCCAGTTAAAACAGGAAGAAAAGGAGAAACGGACAGGAGTGCTTAATAACAGCCTCCAACTGATAAATCTTATTTCAATGTACCCAATCAAAGATTTTGAAACTGACAAGCGGGATCTCTTCTTCAAAACACTCATAAACAATTCTTTAAATTCAGGTCTTTTATACTGCTACGCTCACGACCTTACAGGAAAGGTTATCGCTTCATTTACTATGAGTGATTCAGTAAAAGATTCACCTTGGGAGATCCAGAGGAGCTCACTATTTTCGATGTGGTTGACGAAACAGACCTTCAATGAGCCTGGTACAGGAAAAGCGATTTATGAGTATGCTAAACCTGTCTTTGAGAATAACCAGAAGACCGGGACGGTAAGGATAGGATTTCAAGTCCCTGAAATAGTGGTTTTCAAAGGAGAACGGTTAAGTCATTTGTCTATGATAGTTTTTCTTATACTCGCTACCATTATTCTTTTCTATTATGGTGTCCTCATCGTCATAAAACCTCTTCAAAAAATCATGAAAAACAGTAAAAAAATCATCCATTCGTCAGTACCGGAAAGCAATAACGGAGGACAAGGCACAAATATTGTAAATATCATTGGAGAGCTTAATAAATCATTTTCAAACATTCAAGACAGGATAACCAGGATCGAATCAGAAAACATTGAATTGAGCACAAAAATGGGGGCTATCTCTTTTGAGAAAGATCAAATTATTAATCTCCTGAATTCTTTGAGCTTCGGAATAATAACCACCGACCTGCATGACAATATTAACTATATAAATGATTATATAAGTAACCTGATAGGCAGGCAATTGAAAGACGTGCTTGATCAACCGTTTGATCAGATAATCGAGAATGATGATATTGCATTGAGCATTTTGCAATTTGAACAGATAGAAACTGCCGGAAATGGTAAGAATATTGAAACAACCTTCCCAAACTTTTCTCCCGGAGAAACTTTTGGAGTCTCCCTGTATAACCTTACTGATAAGTCAGGGGAGTCTATAGGCAAGATGATCCTGGTCAAAAATATCACTTTCCAGAAAATGGGAGAAAAAACCCAGCAGGAATTTATCTCACATGTATCACATGAACTTCTGACCCCTTTAACGACAATTAAATCATACAATGAGATGTTAATGGATGGTGAAATAGACAAGGAAGAGATGCAGAAAGAGTTCTACAACACCATAAGTGAGGAAACATCACGTTTAACCCGCCTTATTCAGAATCTTTTGAATATCTCAAGAATAGAAACAGGTGAATTAGTAATAAACAGAGATTTTGTCAGAACTGAATTACTTTTTGAAGATTGTGCTGCTGCCATTAATGCTTCCGCTCTTAATAAAAACATAAGCTTTCAAAAATTATTACCAGACACATTTCCATCACTGAACGGTGATAAAGAACTACTCAAGGTATCGATTAACAATATCTTGAATAACGCGGTAAAATATACTCCTGAAGGAGGCAGAATCTCATTTTCACTCTACGAGTACAACAACACTGTGACATTTGAGGTAATCAATACAGGTGGCGGCATTTCTAAAAATGATATACCCCGCATTTTTGATAAATCCTATCGTTCCGATGACAAACATGTTTCAGAGCAGTACGGGTCAGGGTTAGGTCTTGCAATAACATCTGAGATTATCAATCTCCATGGAGGAGAAGTTGAAGTACAAAGTGAGCCAGGAAAGGAAACCTGTTTTAAGATAAACATTCCGAAGGGAGAATATTACCTTGAAGATAAATAAAACCATTCTGGTCATTGATGATGACTCCCATATAAGGAGGGTTATTGAGCTTAAGTTGAGAAAGGCCGGATATGAGGTAATAATTGCCGAGAATGGAGAATCAGGGATTCAGATCTGTAATACCAGGTTGCCGGATGCTGTCATCACAGACGTTGTAATGCCAAAAATGGACGGTAAAGCAGTCCTTAGAAGAACTAAGGAATTAAAAAAGGAATATTCTTTCCTGACCATTATTATAAGCTGCTCGATAGGTTTTGAGGAGCATCACTGGATAAAAGATATACCCGACACTCATTTTATGGAAAAACCGTTTAGTCTTAATAAAGTATTGGATTGTGTTGATCAATACTTCGGAATTAAAAGATGATTATGCACATTGAATATTTTCAGGAACTATTCTGCGGCTTAACTCAAATCAGCCCGTTAAACTTTGAGGTCTGGAATGGTGACGGTCCGGTGTTCTCTTCAAGATTTGACGGCGCAGACACAACCATCAGCAGCCAGATAGAAGAGTTTTCTGATAGTGTCATGAGCCAGGGGGTATTCCGTCATACTTCTATGAACGGCTGGAAAGCGGTATTTGGTGTTCCCATTAGAAACAATGAGCAGACAGTCGGGTGTCTGCTTGCCTACAGCAAAAATTCAAATAAAAATCTCATACCTGATGAAAGTGCTTACGCGGAAATTCCTGATGTTAAAGGGGTCGAAATGTTTCTTACCCGCCTGGTATCATTTATAGAAGATAAATGGGAAGGTGAGCAGGAAAAAGAGAAGATTACTGAAGAACTTGGCCGGAGTTTCGAAGATCTATATCTCTATTCCCAGGTTGCAAACCAGATAAAAACGTTATTGTCCTCCAATCAAATGAACAACGATCTGGTTTTAGATACCATGAAAACAATGCGGGTAGACATCTCCTTCGTCAATTTATTTAACCATGAAGGAAGTAAAATAGCCTTTAATGAAGATAGTTTATACCTGCAATTTTCTGGCATTGCGGAAAAATTTGTAGGAAAGCTTATAAGAACTCTTACTGTTCAAGAGAAAGTAGAAAAGAGAACACATTTTACTATTCATGATTCCAGGACAGACAGTCAATTCAGCAAATTGTTTATTGCTCAATACCGTTTACTTGCAGTAAAGATCACACATGACAACAAATTTTACGGGTGGTTGGGACTGATTTCATTTAATCTTAAAGAATCTTTCAGAAGAAGCGAATTGAGGCTCTTGATTTCTATGGCTGAGCAGCTTGCCATGTTGATAACCAATACTGACCTGTACAAAGAATTAGAAGGATTTGTTATCAATTTGATTAAGTCAATGGTCTGTGCTATTGAAGCGAAAGATGTATATACCAGCGGCCACTCTGAACGAGTCAGTGAATTATGCTTGAATATGGCAGAATATATGGATCTGACAGAAGATGATAAAAAGAACCTGAAATGGGCCGCCATCCTGCATGATGTCGGGAAAATAGGTGTGCCTGAATCTATTCTGTGTAAAGAAGGGCCTCTGGAAGATGATGAGTATCGTAAAATTAAAGAACACCCAAAAAGAGGGTTTGAGATCCTTAAACATATTAAGCAACTGGTGCCTATAACCCCCAGTATTTTACATCATCATGAGCGCTATGATGGAAAGGGATATCCTGACGGGCTGAAAGGTGATGAAATCCCATTATATGCACGCATTATTGCTATTATTGACACATACGATGCTATAACTTCACGGCGGTCTTACCGGTCGGCAAAATCTTCGGAGGAAGCTATGTCAATTATTGAAAAGGTTGCCGGCACACAATTAGACCCGAATCTGGTTTTAATATTCAAAGAGGTATACAGGGACTCAATCGTTGTAAAAAAAGATGAGCAAATCTCTGGGAAGGAGAAAGCAAGATGGCAATGTCAGCAATTAACATAACTAAAATTGGTACAAATACCGTCCTGACTCCAAGAGCTTCATTATCGCATAAGAATTATGAGGATCTTGATACGCTATTCAAAGATTGTATCAGCCACCAGAAAACGCAGATTATTCTGGACTGCAAAGCGGTGTCATTCATCGACAGTGAAATACTTGGCCTTATGGTCAAGACGCATGAAGCGCTTTCAATGCAGGAGAGAATGTTGAAAATAATTAACCTGGTTGAGATATGCCGGGACATACTGACGATAACACGGCTCATAAAGATTTTTCACGTTTACAAAAACATCAATGACGCACTTAAAAACGTACCATTAAAAGATGATAATTTAATACCAAAAAGAAGAAAACTTGGCGAAATTATGGTCAACCAGGGGCGTATTACTCCTGATGAGCTAAACGTCTATCTCGCCACACAAAAGGAAACCTGCAAACCAATTGGAAAATTATTTATTGAAAATAATATCATTACGGAAGAAGAGATGATCCGTATTCTCGGAGAACAGCATGGGATCCCAAAAGTCTGGCTGAGGAAAGGGCTGGTAGACGGAAGGATTGTGAATGTTTTATCTAAGGAAAAGGCGCTGCGTTATAAAGTAATCCCCATTTTTAAGGTTAACAATATCCTGACACTTGCCACGTCAGATCCAAACGCTATCTTTGTGTTTGACGAAATAGCAAAAATTACTAACCTGGTAGTCCAGCCCGTTCTCTGCCGTACTGATGACATTCTTGATATTATCGAAGAATACTACAAAGAGGGGGGTCATACAGATGTCAATGATATCCACCTTGACGATAATCTTGAGCTTGTTGAAACTGCAACTGAAGAAGAGATAAATGAATTAGCACAAATGGCTGAAGATAGCCCGATAGTTAATCTGACCAACAAAATTCTTCTCAAGGCTATCAGAGATGGTGCGAGCGATATACATTTTGAGCCGCAGCGGAACAAATTCCGCATACTGGTCAGGATTGACGGAATATTGTATGACTTTATGTCCCCTAAAATAGAGATTCATCCGTCTCTTGTCTCAAGGTTAAAGATTATGGCAGGTCTTGATATCTCTGAAAGGCGCATGCCCCAAGACGGCCGTATCCAGGTACGGACAGATGGCAGGACCGTAGATCTCAGGTTTGGATCAATGCCGAGCATTCATGGCGAAAAAGTTGTTTTGAGGGTGCTGGATAAGAGTAATGCCATCCTTGACCTCAATAAGCTTGGGTTTAAAAATGTAATACTGGACCAGTTTAAATCGATCCTCAGAAAACCCCATGGGCTCATTCTGGTCTGCGGTCCTACCGGCAGTGGAAAGACAACCACCCTCTATTCCGCTATAACAATGCTCAACTGCATGGAAAAAAATGTTATAACCATTGAAGATCCGGTTGAATATCAGTTGGATGACATCAACCAGAACCAGATCAAGGATTCCATAGGTCTCAACTTTGCCAAGTTTCTGAAACATGCTCTCCGTCAGGACCCTGATATTATACTGGTGGGAGAAATCAGGGACCGTGAAACAGCTGAAATTGCGATCCAGGCTTCACTGACCGGCCATCTTGTTCTTTCGTCGCTTCATACGAACGACAGCCCCAGCGCCATTACCCGACTCCTGGAAATGGGAGTTGAACCATACCTCATCTCTTCCGCCCTGCTGGGTTGTCAGGCACAACGTCTCGTCCGGACAATCTGTCCGGACTGTAAGACAAGCTACTTCCCCTCAAAGGCAGAATTGCAGGAACTTGGATTTGACAATGATACAACAATCCGGTTGTACAAAGGCAAAGGGTGTTCTTCCTGTTATGACTCAGGTTTCAAAGGACGTTTCGGGCTCTATGAACTCCTGCCTTTAGACGAAGAGCTCCAATCGGTAATACTGGAAAATCCGAATGCAACCGCTATAAAAAAACATATTAGCGGAAATGGTCATCAGAGATTGAGAGAGCTTGGATATGAGAAGGTAATTGAGGGTTTAACCACCATAGAAGAGGTAAGGCGGATCGCGATTTGAGAAATAGAGCAAATAATCAGAATAATTTATTCGGATGGTAAAAGACTATGGCTTTATCGTTAAGTAACAATTATAAAGATAGCGCGTCAATACATCTTAAGAAAGAGTCTCGCGTTAAATCGATATCCCTGAACGATATTTTCAGCAGAATTGGCAAACCTGTCAAGTCAGCCGAACTTATGTTTTTCTGTTCGCATCTGTCCCTGATGTTTGAAATTAAAACTCCTTTGAACCAGGCGCTTAAAACGATAGAGAACCAGACTCAAAATGCGGCTTTTAAGAAAGTGATACAATCCATGACTAAAGATGTTGAGGAAGGGCGGCAGCTTTCTGACGCTATGAAACGACATCCACGGTTTTTCAATACAATGTTCACAAGCATGGTTAAAGCCGGAGAGAACGGCGGTTTTCTCCATGTTGTTCTGGAGAAAATCGTTGAAATGCAGGAAAAACGTCAACGGCTTATATCACAGATAAAGTCCGCGTTAACCTATCCCGCTTTCCTCTGTATTTTAGGTTTTCTCGCGATAATTTTTATCATGGTCAGCGTGTTGCCAAAGTTTACCGGATTATTTGAAGGAAAGGAGAGTGTCTTACCGTTCACGACTCTCTGTTTGATGAATGGAAGCTCTTTTTTGCGAAGCTATTGGTGGTTGTGTATTTTATCCTGCGGCGGCCTGCTGACAGGTATAAAAATCTTCAAAGACAGTAAGCATGGAAAGGCCCTTATCGAATGGTTTCTTGTAAGCGGCCCATTAGTATCCAATTTGTGTACAAAGATTTATACCAATGAACTGCTTCGAATACTGGGAAACTTGATAGAAAGCAAGGTCTCATTTATAGAAGCGCTTGAAGTGACACGCGGTACTATTCGAAACAGCTATTTCAGAGATTTTATCGATAAAACCATAAAACATATGGAGAATGGAGGAAAATTCTCAGATCAATTTGTACATTTTCCCTACATCATGGAGTCCGTTAAACAGATGGTGGTAACAGGAGAGGATACCGGCAACTTGTCGACAGCTATGCTGAGGTTGAACAAACACTACGATTTAGAAATTGAACAGGACCTTAAGAAGTTGACAGCCCTGATAGAACCGGCAGCACTGGTAGTAATGGGAGCGGTTATCGGAATTATCGTTTCTTCCATAATCCTTCCAATGTTTAAGCTGTCACAGGTAATAGGTTAGTGTCTGTGCAGAAACCAGAGAACATTGTATAAAAAATCAACAAAAAGCAGGTGGCACAATCAGGCGGTATGTTTTACATCGTCCATTCTTACCTATTATTATTGATAACTATAAAGTATTGAAATGTAAAGATATGTCAACACAATGGTTATACTCTGGTCCGTGATGTTATAAATATATGTAGAGCTTTGGCATTTCATTTGCTAGTTCTCTTCCAGATAATAAGCTGATTTCTAAAAACAATTTCGCATATTTTTTTTCTAATCTTTAGAAAAAAACTACCGATAAGTAAGTAAGAAGTGAATAAGATATTATTACCAGAACTGAGTAGATCCTGATTAAATAATGGGAAAATTGCCAGGTGATTTTGAGTAAAGACTTTTATTTTTTTTTATTAAGGAGGATAAATATGAAGAGGGGAGAATTAAGTAAAAAGAATGGTTTTACCCTGATAGAAATGCTTATTGTGGTAATAGTACTCGGTATATTATCAGCGATTATTATTCCACAGATTGCCGTTTCTACAGATGATGCCAAGCTTAACACGCTGGAGACCAATCTGACTGGATGTCGTAAGGCAATTGAGCTCTACTATTATGAGCATGGTTCCACCTATCCCGGAGACGCTGTACCTACAACGAAGCCGATAGATGTTACTGACACGACTGAAGCCTTTGTCGCTCAGCTTGTACGATATACGGATGCGGCTGGTAACATAGCAAATGCAAAAACTGCTGTGTATAAGTATGGACCATATATTAAGAATGGTAAATTGCCGACAAATCCATACAATGACAAATTTGATGTTGTTGTTGACAATACTGAAACTGACATTACGGTAAGAGACTCATCAGCGTCTGATAACGGCTGGCTGTTCTATTCGAAGACAGGTGTTTTTATTGCGGCTGACGGAACTGCCGGTATTCACGACAATCTGTAAAACCCATTTATCCTCCTGACAACATATGAAAGACGAACTCCTTGATAAGCATTAATTAATCGTCTGATAAGCCGTCAGCGTAAAGCTGGCGGCTTTAAATAGATTAGAATGAAGAGAATTCGATTATACCGGCAATGCCCACCCTACAACTACAAGCCTGAACCAGCATTAAATAGTTTTGCATTATTTGACTCTGGTTGTTTTTTTATTTTTTCTTTGCGTTCTGCCTGCCCGGCCAGCCATTCGCCCGCCCGGCAAGGCTGTTCTGGTGAGGACGGGGACGGCTCCGGCTCCTTGCCCGACGTCTTCTTTGGCGGGTGCGTGATAAATTATAATATGCCTGTTTGGAGAAACGGGTCCTACATATTTAATTAATGAGGAAAAAATTACCCCTTTGTTGAATAAATCACCATAACATTTCAAACCATACCATACCCATCAGACAAGAACCACGCAACATATCATATAACAAGGGTTTACGCTTCTTTGTGCAAAATACATTATTTGGTATAAATCTTGCAATTGTAATAAGTATAAGCAGGAATGTAGTTACATAGCGATAATAAACTCTCTCCCCCCCGGGGGAGAAGGCAGGGAGAGGAGGGGCAAGTCGAAGTGTTGTCGACATTCAAATGTACATTTAATTATTTTGTTCATAACACTAAAATAACAATCTATGAAACGATGGATGAAAAGACAATTTTGTGACATAACGGTAACTTCCAGGCGGTCTGCAGGTTTTACGCTTATTGAAATGTTGATTGTAGTGATGCTTATGGGGATCACAGCAGCGATCAGTCTTCCCGCGATACACTCAACACTTACAGAAAACCGGCTTAAAGGTGCTGCTTATGAAGTCGTCACCGCACTGGAATACGCGCAGCTGACCGCTATGTCCTCCGGCAGAGGAACACGAGTGGTTATCGTGGAAAATCAAGAGCGTATTGGAGTAAGGCAGTACACATCAAATGCCGACTTTTTTACTGGTGGTGACGAACTGGCTGAAAATGATGTGGAAAATGGGTCGTATGTATTAATGCCATACCCTACTAAAAAAGGAATAAATTACCCCATTCTGCTGACGGATGAAAATCGCTTTAGCGGCGTTGACATCACCGTATCAGACTTTAATGCAGGCAGTCAGGTAGACTTCAACGCACAGGGAGCACCGACGAAAGGAGGCTCTGTCACACTTGCTTTAGGAGGTGAACAGATAGTCGTAACCCTCGACGCACTGACCGGAAAGGTCACGGTGAATTAGTGTTTCTGGTGCGTAAAACGCACCCTGACGTTTAATCTTTCCAGACAAGTAGGGTGCATTCCATGCACCGTTAACAACCTAGGATACGGCAATATTGATATCTATGAAACAAATACTTGATTACGCTGGCATGTTTCTGGTGCGTACAACGCACCCTACGATTTTCGTTTCCGGTGGAATGTGATTAATGTCGAATTACCGGCGTGCTAATGCAAAAGGAGGCACATATTTTTTTACTGTTGTGACGTATCGGCGACAAGAATTCTTATGCGATGAAAATGTTCGAACGGCGTTGCGTGACGGTATTCGTGATGTGCAAACACAACATCCACTGATCATTGACGGTTGGGTTTTGTTGCCGGATCACCTTCATTGTATATGGACGCTGCCGGAGGACGATTCAAACTTTGGTGTTCGCTGGGCTATGATAAAACGTTTCATAACAAAACAATGTGGTCCGGACTTACGCCGTGATGATTGGATGAATGCATCAAAACGGAAACGAAATGAATCCACAATTTGGCAAAGGAGATTCTGGGAGCATATGATCCGTGATGAAGATGATTATAATAGACATATGAATTATATACATTATAACCCGGTGAAGCATGGTTTGGTATCAAGTGTTAATGATTGGCCATATTCCACGTTTCACAGGTGTGTGAAGAAAGGACTATATCCACCGGATTGGGGTGGAGACGGAACAGATACAAACGAAGCGAGTTATGGTGAATGAGTGGATTGCCATTCATTTTGGATTGGTATAAATAACGGCAGGCAATGCCTGCCCTACGTAATTGTGGTTCTTTGAAAAATTAAATTATGGTGTATTATCTGACGTTTAATCTTTCCAGGCAAGTAGGGTGCATTCCATGCACCGCTAACAACCTTTGATGCGGCAATAATGTTATCTATTAAACAAATACTTGATCACGCTGGCATGTTTCTGGTGCGTACAACGCACCCTACGATTTTTGTTTCCGGTGGCATGTGATTAATGTCGAATTACCGGCGTGCTAATGCAAAAGGAGGCACATATTTTTTTACTGTTGTGACGTATCGGCGACAAGAATTCTTATGCGATGAAAATGTTCGAACGGCGTTGCGTGACGGTATTCGTGATGTGCAAACAAAACATCCACTGATCATTGATGGTTGGGTTTTGTTGCCGGATCACCTTCATTGTATATGGACGCTGCCGGAGGACGATTCAAACTTTGGTGTTCGCTGGGCTATGATAAAACGTTTCATAACAAAACGATGTGGTCCGGACTTACGCCGTGATGATTGGATGAATGCATCAAAACGGAAACGAAATGAATCCACGATTTGGCAAAGGAGATTCTGGGAGCATATGATCCGTAATGAAGATGATTATAATAGACATATGAATTATATACATTATAACCCGGTGAAGCATGGTTTGGTAACAAGTGTTAAGGATTGGCCATATTCCACGTTTCACAGGTGTGTGAAGAAAGGACTATATCTACCGGATTGGGGTGGAGACGGAACAGATGCAAACGAAGCGAGTTATGGTGAATGAGTGGATTGCCATTCATTTTGGATTTGTATAAATAACGGCAGGCAATGCCTGCCCTACGTAATTGTGGTTCTTTGAAAAATTAAATTATGGTGTATTATCTGACGTTTAATCTTTCCAGGCGTTCCGCAAGCCACATTTTGATAAGGGCTGTTCTGGCAACGCCGATGTGCTGTGCTTCTTTGTCAATTTTATTTAAAAAAGATATGGGAAAATCAATATTAATCCTTTGGACCTTTTTGTTTACTTTTGCCCTTTTGCTATCGAGGAAATCTCCCATATCTTTACCGTTATCAAAATCTTTATCAAATTCTTTGGAGGTTATCTTACTCTTTGATTTTTTCATGATATATGTTCCTTTCTTTTGTCCTGCTTCTTCTACATGAGATTATCCTTATCTTTTTGTCTCTGGTTGTAAAGATGCAGGAGAATAGACGGGTTTTTATTTTACCGATAATCATGTATCTTTGTTCACCTTCGGTAATTGCAGGCAATTTTACGTGGGTATTTGACCAGATAGTTTTCGCTTCTTCAAAGTCTACCCCGTGTTTTTGTTTATTTATTACGGATTTATTTGAATCATATTCAAATTCCATATTAAAATTGTATCAAAATAATATATATATTCAATTATTTATATACAGGACAAGTAGACAAGTAGGGTGCATTCCATGCACCGTTAACAACATTGGATATGGCAATGGTGTTATCTATTAAACAAATACTTGATTACGCTGGCGTGTTTCTGGTGCGTAAAACGCACCCTACGAATATTGTTACCGGACGGAGAATGTTTCTGGTGGGCAGTGCCCACCCTACACCTACACCGACTGAATCTGCATTAAACCGGCTTTCCCAGGTTAGCAGCTTTACCGGAGATTCACTATGTCTTTGAAAAAACAATTTAATCAAATAGAAAAATTAAAAGCCTCTTTCGGCTTTACCCTGGTAGAAGTTATATTTTCCGTAGTCATTTTAGGGCTCATCTCCGCGGGGGTTGCCTACCCGTACATGATAGGTATGAAGTCCATCAACGCGAAGGAGGATCGTATGCTTCTCGACAGCGCGCTCCGCAGCCGGATGGAAATACTTATAAGTACCGACTTTGGCGCACTCAGCGATAGTTCTGAGGTAGTTAATATTAATGGACAGAATTATACTATTACCTGGACGGTGGTGAACATGGATATGGACGGGGACGCTGTACCGGAGACGAATGCAAAACTGGTTGTTGTATCGGTAACGGAAGTGCCCGGACGTTCTCTGACAACCATCATCGTAGATAATGAAGGCAGAATAGGTAAGATATCATGAGGGCCACTGACGAAAAAGGTTTTACGCTTATTGAATTGGTCCTGGCTATCACCATTATGGGAATCATTGCCGGGACAACAGTAACCCTCCTTTCCGCAAACCTCAAGGCACACAATATCGCTTCTGACAGGTCCGGCCTGCACCAGGAAGGCCTCCTGACCATGGAACGTATGACAAACGGACTCAGGAAAACAACGGTTGTCGCAGTCCCTAATGGTCACAGTTACACAAGAGACATCCTGGCCTTTTCCCGTCTGGTCAACAGCGACAATGACTTCTACTTCGGAGACCCACTATTTCCGCGTATTGATGAAGACCTCAGTGACGATTATTCATGGTGCGGAAACGGCATCTTGGGTGTTGATGAAGACGATGATGGTCAGATTGATGAAGGTGATTGGAGAGATGAGGATGAAGATGGTTTATATAATGAAGATCCACTTGATGGATTGGACAACGATGGAGACGGTTCTATCGATGAGGGGACGATGCCTGATAGTAATAATGACGGTAAGAACGGTATTATTATGATCGATGATGACGGTGATGGAACGGTAGACGAGCAACAGGGTGATAATGTAAATGATGATGATGAAGACGGAGCTACTAACGAGGAGGATATACTTTTCGTAGTGTACGTGTATAATTCTGCTACTAATACCCTGACTGAAATACATTCTGACCCTGATAGCGGCATAAACAGCCCTGCGCCTCAAATAGTCTTGTCGACACAGGTCACCAATTTCCAGGCCATATACAAATCACCGGGGTTAATTGAGATTATTCTCCAGCTCACCGGAGAAGATGGTAAGGTCATAGATTTTGATGAACATGTATATGTCAGAAACGTACTTCAGAAAAACGGTAAAAGGGTGAGATAACGGAACTAAATACGAAATCCGAAGCACGAAATGCGAAACAAATACGAATGAATAAAACCAAAAATACAAAACTTTAGATCGTTTAAAATTAAAATTCCTGATTTGTTTCGTATTTCGATATTCGATTTTCGGATTTATTTGTGCATTTAAATAAATGATTCATAAACAAAAAAAAACCATATCTCCATTCGAACAAATAAACCCTGGGACTACCGTAGTGAATCAGGAATAGGCTATGTCATGATCCTGCTTGTCCTGGTTTTAATGAGTTCCCTGAGCCTGGCCTTTCTCGCTAAGGTAGGTACAGAAACATCTGCCACGATGAAACGCGGTGATGGCATGCAGGCGTCTTATCTGGCAGAGACTGCAGCCAACCATGCCATGTGGCGACTGTTGCATGAAACTACTCTTCCGCCAGTTGATATCAGGATAACACAGATTAGCGATGACGCAGAGGAAGATTTTAGTGGAAATATGAGGACTGGGTCAGCCGCTAACACATTGAGCCTGGGTAGCGATAAATACGTCGGAGTACGTTTTCTCAATGTAAATATTCCTCCAGGTGCCATTATCTCCAATGCCTATGTAGAATTCAAGTCTAACGCATCTCCCTCAGAACCAGCAACGTATCTGTTAATTAGAGGAGAAGCCAGTGACGATGCCGCTACATTTACATCCAACTTTCAGGATATTACAAACAGAACCGAAACGTCTGCCTCAGTACCCTGGACCATTTCCCCACAGTGGACAAATAACAATCTCTACCAGTCACCTGATTTGAGCACTATCGTCCAGGAAATCGTTGCTCGTCCAGGCTGGTCAAGCGGAAACGCTATGGTCATTCAATTTGAATCAACCGATTCTGGTGGTAATTCTAAAGCCTGTGCTTCTGATAATTACCCAACTGCAGAAACAGCCTTGCTTCATGTAGAATACAGTGCTGGAAGCATTAACCCCAATACCTACTATATGCATTCTCTGGGAAGTGGACGTTACGGTTATAAAATCCGAAAAAATACTGACACCACCTTTGCCACCATTGCCACCGTGGGCGCCTTTGGAGATAATGTCGTTAATCAGAGCTATGTACTTTATGTGAAGCCGCAAATTGCGATGCCGGATCCTCTCTGTGCAGGCCTTATTGGCTATTGGGAACTTAATGAGATCGATGGTATCACTGCAGCGGATTTCAGTGGAAACGGTAATGATGGTACGCTGACGAACATGGACCAGTATACAGATTGGGTTGCCGGAAAAATTGCGGGTGCGCTCGACTTCGACGGTTCTAACGATTATATCAATGTGCCCCATAATGATAATCAATCTCTGACCGGGGGGATGACCTTTGCTGCCTGGGGCAACACGCTTAATACAAGTGGAGGCTACAAGGCCATCCTTGCCAAGGACATCCCCGGCAATGGTCTTTCCAACTACTGGTTCGGCATCGAGAATGATGAGCTGGTGTTTGGCTTCTTTGCCGCAGGAGCTTTTCAGGTAGTAAAATCAGCGAGTAGTAATCTTCAGACAGACACCTGGTACCATCTGGCCGCCAGCTTTGATAATGGGACTGATGTTGTACGATTGTATGTTGATGGTGCGGAGGTGCATGTGGGTGCAATTACCTACGAGCCGACAACAGAAACAGCTGATCTGTGGATTGGACACTCAGTGGATGGCGAGTACTGGTCAGGAATGCTGGATGAGGTGCGAATTTACGACCGCGTGCTGGACCCGACGGAAATCTCCCAACTCCACGCCATGACCGTGGGCGGATGCGGTACTCAGTCTATTATTTCTACCGATAGTGACGCGGGCCTGGGCGGGCTCAGCTTTACTGATATCGACCTCGTGAGGTATGACGAGGTGAACGACACGGCCAGTCTCTTTTTCAATGGCAGCTTGACAACCCTGATTGCAGATATCGATGCGGTACATGTGTTGGCGAACGGTCATATAGTGCTTTCGACTAATGGACCTGCAATCCTGGGCGGTCTGAGTTTCGACGACGGTGATTTGATTGACTATAACCCCGTAGCAGATACAGCCAGGCTGATCTTTGATGGTAGTATGCTGTTTGACGATCCGAGTGAGCAAATTAGCTCTGTCCATGTTCTGGATAACGAACACTTCGTCCTGTCTACAGTAAACAACGCGATTCTGGGAGGACTTAGTTTTGGAAAGGGAGACCTCGTAGAATATGACCCGTTGACCGACACGGCTAGTCTCTTTTTCGATGCCAGCTTGACGACCCTGACTGAAGTTATCGATGCGGTGCATGTGCTGGACAACGGTCATATAGTGCTCTCTACAAAAAACAGCGCGATCTTGGGTGGATTGAATTTCGACGATGGCGATTTGGTTGACTATGATCCTGGAGCGGATACAGCCACACTGATCTTCGATGGATCTGCACTGTTTAACTACCAGTGGGAAAAAATAATCTCGGTACATATTGGTGCCGGGAGTGGTAGTGTTGCTCCTGCAGGTAACCTGCTCTTTGTTGTGGCTGACGCTTTAAGTCTGAATCAGCAGGAAGTCGATAGAAAAACGTTGATAGAAAGCTGGGGTTATCAAATTTCACTCATTTCTGACGATGCTTTGCAGTCCGAGTTTGATACTGCAACAGCAACCGCTGATGTTGCGTACATTTCTCAAACAATCGACGAAACGATGCTTGGGACGAAGCTGCGCAATACGACGATCGGTGTTGTTGTTGAAAAAATGATGTCCGACTTTGGTATCGCTGGAGGCTGGCTAAGTAAGAGCCGGGATGAGATAGACATAATAGACAATACACACTATATTACCTCCCCGTTCAGTACGGGTCTGCTTACCACCACAACCAGCTTCCAGGCTCTCACCTTGAGAGACGGCAGTCCAGCTCCAGACGTTACTGTATTATCTAAAACTTTTAATGTTGGTTCCACATGGAAGCCTTCGTTGCAGGTAATTGAGACGGGAGGAGAACTTAATGGTGGAGACTTCGCCGCCGGCAGAAGGGTGCAGTTGCCCTGGGGAGGTGCGGGATTTGATATCAACGCACTCAACGCTGATGGTAAAACCATTATGCAGCGCGCAATCAAATGGGCCGTTAGAGAGTTAGAGTTACCCTTTCCGACTAACCTGCTCTTCGTCGTTGACAATTCACTCAGTCTGACGGGAAACGAATCAGCGCGAAAGACATTGATGGAGGGCTGGGGTGCAGTTGTTACGCCAATTTCTGACGATGCAGATACAGTTGATCTTACCGCTGGTATAGCGGTGAATGATGTGATGTATATTTCCCAGGAGATCACCTCTCTCGTAAATGGTCCCAGGTTCAGGGATGCGACTATCGGCATAGTCAACGAGGAATACCAGCTTAGTAACGATTTAGGGCTTACTTCTGGTGAGGGATCTGGGTTTTTCAGCAGTACGACCATCCAGGACAACACCCATTATATTACGTCGGGATTTAGTTCAGGTGCACTGGCCTTGTTTGATCCGGCGTACGACATCTATACTGGCGGGGGTATGACGTTAGCTCTCGATCTCCGCGTGCTGGGAGAATGCGGAACTATTAGTGCAGCGCTGGCAGCACTGGAAGCCGGAGACGACTTGTGGGATACAGGGACCGCAGCTGCCCGCCGTGTACAGGTACCCTGGGGTGACGACTTCTCCGCGCTCAATGCAGATGGTCAAACCATCATGAAGAGAGCTATCGAATGGGCTGCAGCTGGCAGTGGTAGTGGCGGAGGCGGAGGTGGAGGCGGTGGTGGCATCGTCTTCGAAGAGTTTACTGAAAAGAAACTCAGTACCGATGGGACCAGTATCATAATGGACAAACCGCCGGCAACTTCACAGAGTGATCTACTGATTGCCGCTGTCGCTACCTCTGGCAATAACGCCAGTTCACTCTCTGCACCGAGTGGCTGGACAACAATAAATATTGGCCAAACATCGAGCAAAGTCACCTTAGGCGTATGGTGGAAACAGGCAGGTGCATCAGAAAGCGGTACGTACACCTTCACCTGGTCAAACAACAAAAAGGCATACGGGTGGATTATGCGATTGACCGGGCACGACACGAACAACCCGGTTGATACGTTCAGTTCTCACGGAGGGGGTAGCAACTCACCAACCAGCCCTTCCGTAACAACGAGCTTTGACAATTCGATGATTCTTCGACTGGGAGGGTTTGAAAATAATAAGATCACGGTAGATGATCCTGGCCTGCCGGGCCACACCGCAATCACCATGGATGAGAGCGGAGGCGGATCACCCGTCTCTGGAGGTGCTGGATACATACTCCAGCCAACCTCCGGCAACAGCGGAACATCAAATTTCACACTTAATCAAATGAAAAAATACAGGACTGTTACGGTTGGAATAAGTCCGGCACCGTAGTTAACAACATTGGATATGGCAATGGTGTTATCTATGAAACAAATATTTGATTATGCTGGCGTGTTTCTGGTGCGTAAAACGCACCCTACGATTTTTGTTTCCGGACGTAGAATGTTTCTGGTGGGCGGTAGGGTGCATTCCATGCACCGTTAACAACTTTCGCTATTCGCGACTAAATTTAAGGAATTTTGGAAAATTTTTGAGTTTACCAAAACGTAAGTCCATGTAAATAAAGGATCCAGCTTTTCAAGAAGTCCCAAAATAGGCCAAAACCCGTTGTAGTGTAGACCTACCCCCTTTTTTTCTTAATTCCTTTCTGCAATAATACCCTCATCATGTTTCTAAGATGCAACGAACGATTTAAAAATGGTAAGAACCATAGGTACTGGAACATAGTCGAAAACAAGCGAACAAGCTCTGGTCGTATTGTCCAACGCCAAGTTCTCTACCTTGGCGAAATAAGTGATAACCAACAAGACACATGGCGTAAAGCAATAGAGGTATTTGAAGACGGGCAAGAACAACCCAGGCAAATGCATCTTTTCCCTCAAGACACACTCTCTCCTTCACACAACGAAACTCAGAATGCGATACATGTAAAATTAAATGAATTACAAATTAAAAACCCTCGTCAGTGGGGAGCGTGCTGGTTGTTTTGTGAGCTATGGGATCTCTTAAAACTAGATCAGTTCTGGTCAGGCAAACTATTACCTGGTAGAAAAGGAACACGCTGGCTAAATGTTTTTAAGACACTCACTGCCTATCGATTAATAGACCCCGGAAGTGAGTGGCGTTTACATAGATTGTGGTATGAACAAAGTGCCATGGCAGATCTATTAGGCGAAGACTATGGTTTAGTCCAAAAGGATAAATTGTATCGTTGTCTCGACAAACTCGTTGAGCATAAAGAAGATCTTTTCTCATTTCTCAGGCAGAGATGGCATAACATGTTCAATGCCAGGTTTGACATTTTACTTTATGATCTGACCAGTACATATTTTGAATGTGACCCACCTGGTGCAGGACTACGGAAGTTTGGATATAGTAGAGATAAGAGGTCAGACTGCGTACAGGTAGTGATAGCTCTTATTGTAACTCCAGAGGGCTTCCCTTTGGCGTATGAAGTGATGCCAGGCAATACGAAAGACTCCAACACGCTTGAAATGTTTTTGCAAAAGGTTGAAGGGCAATATGGGAAATCAAATCGTACGTGGTTGATGGATAGAGGGATTCCAACGGATGAAACAATAGAGAAGATGAAAGGTTCAGAGTATCCGATAAAATATCTCATAGGTACTCCCAAGGGTAGATTGACCAAGCTTGAAAAAAAGTTTTTAGACAAACCGTGGGAAGAAGTCCGAGACAAAGTAAAAGTAAAGTTACTCAAGGATGATGGAGATCTGTATGTATTGGTGGAGAGTGCAGACCGTGTAAACAAAGAGAGGGCTATGCGTAGACGTAGGCTAAGGAAACTATTGGAGAGGTTAAAGCAGTTGCAGGATCAGAGCAACAGCAGAGACAAATTGCTATTAAAGATAGGGGCGGCCAAGAAAGAAGCGGGACGAGCATACTCGTTGGTAAAGATCAATTTGCCTGATGCAAAGGAAGTAGTTAACAAAGAGACATTTACCTTCAGCTTGGACAAAGACAAGCTTCGCAAAGTGATGAGAAAGGAAGGAAAGTATTTGCTTTGATCTAATTTGACGGCTACAGATCCTGGGCTACTTTGGAAGCAGTATATGTTATTGGGAGAAGTAGAGCAGGCGTTTAAAGAGATGAAAGGTGACTTGTTAATACGTCCAATTCATCATCAGAAAGACACAAGAATAGAGGCACATATTTTTGTTGCGTTTCAGGCCTATTGTTTAAATGTTACGCTTAAGCAGAGGTTAAAGTGGTTAGCTCCAGGACTAACACCAAGGGCCGTAATAGAAAAGTTTAAGAAGATGCAAATGCTTGATGTACATTTTCCGACTACTGATGGAAAACAGCTCGTATTGACTCGATATACACAACCTGAAAAGGAACACAAAATGTTACTGAGTCAAATGAAATTTAATTTGCCCAAACAACCACCACCGAAAATTACATCTAATTTGGAGGCTATCGTGAAGTAGAGAGATTGCAATTTGTAGTGTAGACTTTTAGGGTGTTTTTGTTGATTTATAAGGACTTAGATCGTCAAAATACCTCGAATAGCGAAAGTCGGGTTAGGTGCGTAAAACGCACCCTACGATTTGTGTTTCCGGACGTAGAATGTTTCTGGTGGGCGGTAGGGTGCATTCCATGCACCGTTAACAACGTTGGATACGGCAATGGTGTGATATATGAAACAAATACTTGATTATGCTGGCGTGTTTTAGGTGCGTAAAACGCACCCTACGATTTTTGTTTCCGGACGTAGAATGTTTCTGGTGGGCGGTAGGGTGCATTCCATGCACCGTTAACCACATTGGATATGGCAATGGTGTTATCTGTTAAACAGGCACTTGATTATGCTGGCGTGTTTCTGGTGCGTAAAACGCACCCTACAAATTTCGTTTCCGGACGTAGGCCAGTAGGGTGCATTCCATGCACCGCTAACAACCTTGGATATGGAAATGGTGTGATATATGAAACAAATTCTTGATTACGCTGGCGTGTTTCTGGTGCGTAAAACGCACTCTACGAATTTCGTTTCCGAATGTAGAATATTTCTGGAGAGTATTGAAAATTAGAATTTCTGATTTGTTTTGCATTTAAATATTCAGCCAGAAGTTGACACCAGGACAGGATTGAAAAGTGTTTATTTATTAAACATCTTCATCTGTTTTTTCCGATAAAAACAGACAATATAACCCAACTATGAAATCACATCATAGTGATAAATATAATAATGACTGCTGCGTCCTGCTCATCATATTAATATATTGTATAACTTAACATACAGCTGATTAAAGACTTAATGAACTCAGACATCTAACGAATTAAATAATGTATTGTAAAATGGTCTGACCTTGCATGTTTTTAAATCACGGCATAAGTTTTGCGATTAAACTTGTCGTTAAATAATTATTTTCAGAAAAACTCATGTTTAATCTTAAACCAAATTACCCAATAGCCATTAATATCGGTGATCATAGTATATCTGCAATACAACTAAAAGAAACTGGGTATGGTTTGGGTGTAAGAGAGTGGTTTTACCAACTATTTGAAGATGATTTTGAGGATGTTCTGGATAATGGTGTACTGGTAAAGATCTTAAAAGATATGATCAAAAATAGAAAATTTGCTGGCAGAAGAGCTATTGTACTTGTCCCCACAAAAAATATCACAAGCTTTCCCATCCGGTTTAAAGTAGATGAAGAAGAAAGTATTGAATCGGCTATCGTACGCGAGTCAGTAGAGCGTGTTACCATTCCAATGAATGAAGCCGCTATAGATTATACTTCAGTTTGCAGGATAGGGAATGATGGTAGTGGAGACCGGTATAACGCGGCAGTGATTTCGGTGAAAAAGGAGCTGATAAAGCAATATATCATTATGCTCAAGCAGGCAGGTATTAACGTAGAGGTAATTGATTATGGCTTGTTATCTCTGGTCCGGCTACACCGGTATCTATACAATGCTATTAATGATTCTGTTATTTTATGCCACATCGGTTATAAAGAAAGCCTGCTTTCAATTATAGGTAATGACAGTATTTTAGCTCAGCGCAATATCATGTGGGGAATACAGCCCATTATTAAAAAACTGGAACAGAACCTTGGGCTTACAGAAGATAGCAAGGCCGCCAAAACGCTTCTCAGAAAATATGGGCTTATCTATGAAAATCGTCAAAACGACAAGAACACTGCAGATACTGCTTCGGATATAAAAATGGACAGTAGAATCCGTCCAACGTATCAGGTCATAGTTCCTTATATCAATAAGTTAATACATGAGTTTCAGAAAATGATCGCATTTTTCAGGTCTGAGGAGCATAATACCGCAATCAAAAACATATACATATACGGACAAGGGACCATAATTCACCATCTTGACCAATTCATTGAGAATAGCCTTAACATCAAGACAGAACTGATCAATCCGCTGAAAAAAATATCTTATAATGACCACAGTACCCTCGCAGAAGTGTTTGATGAGGTCCCATTAACCCTTGCGCTGGGCATGGGAATGAGGAAGGTGAAATGGCTTTAAGAGAGATTAATCTGATCCCCTCAGATATATTGTCTTCTCGATATCTGAGACGTCATCTTTTGTTCTGGGCAGTATTGCTTATAGCATTACTTTCACTGCCGGGTAGTTTCTATGCGTACCAGACGCAGTTTGTCTTGAATAAAGAGAGACCTATGAAAAACCTCGAAAATATTCACGCGCTGATCGGTACAAAAATTGATGATATTTACCGGATACAGGCAGAACTGGAAAGGTTGGATCAGCAACAGGGTGTGCTTAAAACCATAAAAAGGAATCTGCCCTATTCGAGCGTGCTTTATCAACTGTCAAATATCATGAATGAATATGCCTGGCTTACCAGTCTCACTATTGATAGTACCCCTGGCAAAGATAGAATTGATAACGATAAACTCGAGTTGACGGGGCTTGCTTTGTCCAATGATAAACTGGGCAATTTTTTAATCAGTCTTTCGAGTGATGATCTATTTAAAGATGTCGTATTGAAATACGCAAAAGAAATCAGAGGTAAACGGTATTACCAGGCCAGTAAGGTAGATAAGGGTTTAATCCAGTTTCAAATCACGTGCAGAATGTATGAGGATAATCAATGATAACGCTCAGGATGAGAAAACTTGATCGATTCTGTCTGCTCACGGTGGTCGTTGTTCTGGTAACATGCGGCTATCTGATTGTAAGTTACGTCAGCAAACAGAAAAGACAAATACAGCAGGAGACAGAACTGCTTTCAGAAAAATTGAAAAAATTAAATATAGCCGAGGTAAATCTGGAAAACCTCAATAAATTTTTAGATGATACTAAAAATGAGCTGAAAATCATAAATGATCAAATACCGGAAACTGCTAAGATTGGAATGTTTCTGACAGAAATTGATTCGTTAATGGAACAAAGAGAACAGTTATTGATAAATATAGAGCCTCTTCCTCCCATTATAGAGGATAACTATAAAAGAATTCCCATTCGAGTGGAATTCAAGGGTTCTTTTGAAAATACTTATAAAATCCTTCACGATCTTGAAACAATGAACCGTTTGCTGGTAATGGAAAGAATTAATATCTTCAAGTCCGACACCGATAAGCGATGTAAAGTTGATTTAACAACCAGTGTTTTTGAAATGTGATCGACTAAATGAGAAGCAAATATAAAACTACGCAATGTCTGATAAACAAAAAGAGAAAAATAAGATTTATATAGCTATAGGATTGGCCGTGATTATGGTGGTACTATGTTATTTTCGGCTGATACACAAAAAGGGTACGGGTACCACTGTTAAGAACAATATCCAGAATAATCTGACTGTCACAGAATTAGATGTCCCTGAAGTAAATACTGAAACGCTGAAAAAGATAAGCTGGCGTAAGAAGGACCAGGTCGGGCCGCTTCCTGAGCTTAAGAGAGATATTTTTGACAATACAAAATTTCTGAAAAAAGCTGAAAAAGAGCGTACAAAGAGCAGTCCGGAAAATGCCGAAATCGGCAATGCGACAATCAGCTCTCCAGAGATGGCTTCAGAATTGGAACTGAAGGGTACGGTTGTCGGCGGGAAGAATCCAATAGCAATCATAAATAATAAATTTGTAAGAGTGGGAGACCTGATAAATGACTATACATTAGTCAGGATAGGAAAAAAAGAAGTTATACTCGTCATGAATGACAGGACAGTGAAAGTTGAAATGTTAAGAAATGAATAAGAGAAAAATCAATAAGAAAAAAATAATAACCAGTGGCTATCTCATCATTTTACTGATGTTCATCCATCCATCCATTTCAGGGTCCCGGGAGAATATCAGTGGTTTTCGGCAAGGAACGGATAATATCCATCCGGGTAGTACGTTATCTGATAAAGAGCAAAACCTGATTCCTGCCCAATCGAAGGAGGATGACCTTATAACCGTCAATTTCATTGATACTGACATCCGTCAGGCGCTTTCAGCCATCTCCATGAAACAGGAGATCAATATTTCAACAGCGAAAGAAGTCAAAGGAAGAATATCTGTGCACCTTTATAAGGCAACGCTGAATGAAGCGCTGGACGCGATTACGAATGCCGGACGGTTCAGCTATCAGAAACGGGGAAATCTTTATTATATCTATAAGTCCGGAAATGCGATTGATCCATTTTCCAGTAATCTTGAAATGCGTATTTTTAAACTCAAATACGCTGAGACTAAATATATACAGCAGATACTGGATTCAATGTCCGGGATGCGAGCTGTCAAGATACATAAACCGTCAAAGACGGTTATCGTGGAGGATACAGAGGAAAATATAAATAAGATAGAAAGGTTAATCAATCAATGGGACGTTATGCCAAGACAGGTGGTGATTGAGGCAAAGATCCTGGAGATTACTCTGAATGATGATATGGCAATGGGTGTTAACTGGGAAAGGGTAACAGGTAACGCGCGTCTTTCTACAGGCGGGCTGAGCAGAGCAGTGCAGCCTGGTGAAGTTGGCGAAATGATTTCTCCGGTCCCTGGTGTTGGAGCAGGCTTTTTTGCCAACTTTATCACCGGTATCGGTAGAAATTTTGATATTTCAGCGGCTCTTGATGCCCTGCAGACAGAGACTAACGTAGACACTCTGTCCACTCCCAAGATTATCGCCATACACGGCAAACCCGCTAAAGTTCAGGTTGGTGGAGAGCAGGGGTATAGAGTAACCACTGTCAGTGATGGTATATCACAGGAGACTATCGAATTCATACAAACCGGCACTATTCTCGAAATAACCCCATACATTAATGATAACGGCAAGATATTGCTCAATGTAAAGCCTAGTATTCAGTCAGCGACTATTGAAGAGAATGGCGTTCCCATTGTTAATACTACAGAAGTTGCTACCTGGCTGATAGCTGATAACGGGGAGACCGTTTTTATTGGCGGGCTGATTCAGGATGAAAAGATCATGGAAAGCAGAAAGGTCCCGTTACTTGGTGATATTCCTCTTCTGGGCGGGCTGTTTTCAAGGCTCCTCCGTGACACAAGAAGAAGCGAACTTGTAGTTTTAATTACCCCTCGAATCATTGACGAAGACCAGGGAATCTGGACACAGGAAGCCATCGAAAAAACCATACAAATGGAACGGAACTTATATAAAGAGCCGTTGCCGGATTATAAACAGTTTTTTGATCTATTGTCCCCAAAATCCTATGATAAAGACAAAGACATTTTAAAAAGTGAGGCATACGAAGAAAATAAAAAAGTGGAACAATACTTACAGAAGGAGCCATTACCTGATTACAGACGGTTCTATGATCTGTTATCACCGGGCGATGTATGAAATTAATGATTATTTTCTTAATATCTGTTTTGTGAGAAAGTTATGAATTGGATAATGATCGCTGGCGTCGCATTTGTGTGCGGAGGAATGTTTCTGTTCTATTTTGGTCAGAAATTAAAGAGCAGGTTTGACAATAACAGACTGCGGAAGCGTGTAAACAAGATGACAGATGAGGTTGACCAACTGGTAAACAGTAATAACGAATTACATTCCAGGGTTGACCAATACAAGAAGGGCCTGTCAGAGAAAGAAAAAAATATCCATCAGCTTACAGATCAAATTGACAAACAGAATGTGGCTGTTGAAGAATACCGGAAATGCCTGGAAGAAAAAGACGAAACTGTTTATCAACTTACAGAACAGGCTGGCAGACAGAATACGGTCATTGAGGAATATCAGAAGCGCATATCAGAACAGGACGAAACAATCCACCGATTTACAGCACAGGTTGATAAACTAAACGCAGATGCTGAAGGTTACCGAAAGAGCCTGTCAGAGCAAGATAAAACAATTCACCAACTGACATCTCGGAATAGTAAACGGAAGATAGCTGCTGAGGAGTTCCAGGATGATCTTTCAGGGAAAGACAAAACCTTTCGCCTGCTTACGGAACAGCTTGACAATGTTAATATAGTTACTGAAGAGTATACGAGGAACATGCCGGAAAACGGAAATAACATTCACAGGTTTACTACCCGGATTAACAAACGGGAATTCGATGAAAAAGACAAGGATAATATCTCGAAGAGAAATAAAAACATCAAACAACGCAGGTCCTGGTTTAAAAAATTCAAGCGGTCAGCTTCAAAAACATCCTTTAAAACAGAGCGTGACACAAATGGTGTATCTGGATTGATAACGACAGTTCCCGGGGTGTTAAGAAGTACAACAGATGTTAAGGAAAAAACGCCGGGAGTTCAAAAGGCAAAACCGATTGTAGAAATAAAGAACTATTTCACAAAAGCCTTTACTGGCGGAAAATCTTAACCGGGAACATGAGATTTTCACTCTTTATTATCTTTACCATTATACTATATTTCTTGAGAAAATTATGAGCAGGATTGCGATATTAGGAGTTGCTCTCGTAACTGGCGGAGTATTTCTGTTCCATTTGGGGCAGGAAGTAAAGAACAGGTTATACAATAACCACCTGCACCAGAGCATAAACGAAAAGAGTCACGAAGTCGAAGAACTGACAAACAACAACAATAACGCGTTGAAATCGAGGGATGACAACTATCAGAAGGTGCTCTTAGAGAAAGAGGCCGCAATACAGCAGCTTACTGTAAGGGCTGATACGCAGAAAGCGGCTGCTGAAGAGTATCAGAAATATATTTCAGAGAAAGACAGCATAATCAACCAACTTACTGAACAGGTTGACAAACAGAAGTTGACAACTGAAGAGTACAGGAAAACTCTTACAGAGAAAGACGAAGCTTACCATAAGCTTACAGAACAACTTGAAAAGCTGAATGTAGTTACTGAAGTGTACCAGAAAAAGCTGTCGGAGAAAGAGGCGATCATCCATCAGTTGACAGCCAGGGTTGACAAACAGAAAGGCGCTGATATAGACAAAGAGGGCCTTTCAAAGAGGAACACAACCATTAATCAACATAAATCCTGGTTTGAAAAATTATTACACAAGTCAGAGCCCAGGCATGTTTCATCTTCAGAAAAAGAGAGCGGAAAACAGGATTTAAAAGAAACAGAGTATGATAAGGAAATTGCGCATGCCAGAAATCTATATAAAACGGGAAGGTATGATGATGCCTATAAAATCGCGGATAACCTCAGGCAAAAATTTCCTGAAAACGGACAGGCATATTTAGTACTTGGGACAATCGAGATTCACAGGGAGCACTGTGACAATGGTGAGCTTTTGTTAAATAAAGCCATTAAACTCGGACTGACTGACAGGGATAAAGCGTGGGCCTTTCATAATCTGGGAATAGCATCAGTTAGAAAAAAGAGTTATGAAAAAGCAGAGGAGTTTCTTGTAAATGCGATTGAGTTGGACAGTAATATGGAGAAAAGTAAGAAGGCCCTGTTATTTCTTCAGGGTTATTTGCAGAGGAAATCTTTGATTATAAAGGCAAGAAGTCTTTGTAAAATGGGAAAGTATGATGATGCCTACAGGATTGCTGATGACCTGAGGCAAAAGTATCCTGAAGACGGGTTGCCCTATTTCATTCTTGGAACGATTGAGATGCAAAATGAGCACTATGACAAGGGTGAAGACCTCTTAAATAAGGCAGTCAAAATGGACCAGTCAGACGAAGACAGGGCCTGGGCTTTTCATAGCCTTGGAATATCCTCTGCTCGAAAAAATAATATTGAAAAGGCAAGAGAATATCTGGTTAAAGCTGTGGAGTTGAATCCTGGTATGACGGAGAGCAGGAAAGCCCTGAAGTTACTTGATGATTTAGATTGAAAACATGAAAAGTTTATAATAAAAAAGTAAAATTTCTCAACTTACGGTTTATAAACTTTGTAAATAATATTCAGGATATACAGAATGAGTAATATCATAATTTGAATGTTAACACCATATTCTTCAACAACCCTCCTTGAGTAAATCCTTGTAGTTGTCTTAACAGATCATTGGTTTGCCAGGCTATGACAGGACGATTTGTGTGTTTTACTTGAATAGTAACGGCAGATAGCCTCCATGGTGAATATACAATTAATTTATATATACGATTCACCATGCAATATATCCGTCTTCACTCTCTTGATTTATTTGAAATATCGTGGTATATTTGTGAAAAGTTAATTTGTCCTGAGACAAGTAGGGTGCATTCCATGCACCGCTAACAGCATTGGATACGGCAATGGTGTTATATATTAAACAGACACTTGATTATGCTGGCGTGTTTCTGGTGCGTACAACGCACCCTACGAATTTCGTTCCCGGATGTAGAATGTTTCTGGTGGGCAGTGCCCACCCTACACGGGTGCCTATTCGGGCAGGCATGATTAAAACGGGAATCCAGACAAGTAGGGTGCATTCCATGCACCGCTAACAACATTGGATACGGCAATGGTGTTATATATTAAACAGACATTTGATTATGCTGGCGTGTTTCTGGTGCGTAAAACGCACCCTACGATTTTTGTTTCCGGATGTAGAATATTTCTGGTGGGCAGTGCCCACCCTACACGGGTACCTATTCGGGCAGGCGGGCGGGTATGACAAAAGCGGTATACGCAAAAACCTGACCGGATGACGTTGATTTGTTCTGAGAATATTGAAAGGTAATCGATTCTGGAGAATGGAAATGACTGTGATTACAATTTTCTTACATTACGGAGATAAAAATGTTTATTTCAATTCAAAATAGAATTATTTTTTTGTTAATTGTATTTACGTTGCTGCCATTTGTTATCTTAAAGATTATCGCTTTTCCTAAGGTGGAGAGGGATGTAGAGGAGTTGCAGATTCGCCATTTGAGTAGTGCCGGGCATAAGCAGGCAACGCTGGTATCTAACTGGATGCGTGAAAGAATGACGGATGTCCTGGTTATTGCGGATAACCCTTATATGATAAATAGCGTGCATCATACCTGGAAGGATGAAGAGTATGCGGAAACTCTCAGGTATTTAGAGCTGATTGTCGTTGAGTATGGTTACATGGGTGCTTTTGTCTGCGATGATAAAGGATTGGTCACAATAGCTACAATTAAAGAGAGTGTAGGGAGAGATTTATCAAATAAAGATTATTTCAAAAAAGCATTACGAGGGTATCCATTTGCATCGAGTATCATGCCGTCAGAAGTACCACTTGTAAATGAGTTTGACGAGAAAGAGATAGGAGTGCCAACAATGTTTGTTTCAACTCCTTTAAAGAATAAGGCGAATGATATCATCGGAGTTATTGTATTGAGGGTCCACGCGGGTACCTTGAGTAATATGATGAATAGCCTGAAGTTTGGGAAGACAGGAGAGTCTTACCTTGTAAATGAGGAAGGTTATATGATATCCGAGTCCAGATTTGCTGAACGTTTAAAAAAGAATGGATTGGTGAAGAAAAGATGCTCGCTGGAATTGAAAGTGACAGACCCGGCAACAGGCGAATTGACTTATGGGGCTGCGCAATGTGTTTCCGGAAAGAACGGTTTTAGTGGAAGCGGTTATTCAGACTATTCCGGCATAACGGTTTTGGGTGTATGGCATTGGCTGCCTGAATTCAAGTGGGGTGTCATTACGGAAATTGACATGGACGAAGGATATGGGCTTGCGCACAATCTCCATTTTATTGCTAATGCCATTCTCTTCGTTATTGCGTTTCCCGTTATTCTCGCTGCGTACCTTATGGGCCGGAAGTTGTCCAACCCTATTCTGCGCTTGCGAGCAGTTGCCGAGAAAATGGCATCCGGTGAGGACCTTTCTCAAAGGATAGAAGTTAAACAAAACGATGAGATTGGTGATTTGGCCAAAGCTTTCAATACGATGATCAGTTCACTGGATGCAAATAAGAGAGAACTCTCTGCCTCTGAGCAGCGATACAAACGAAGAATTCATTCGTTAATGGAAGGTATTTATGAGTGTGAACCTGGCGTTGACGGAGTTTTTACCTGGATTAATAAGGCCGGGGCTGAAATACTGGGATATAAATCACCGGAAGATGTACTTGGGACAAAAGTAGCAGATATATATATCGATCAGGAAGACCGCAAAAGACTCGTTGAAAGACTTGAGAAAGATGGAGTATGGATGGGCTTTGTTTCACATTGTAAAAAGAGGAGTGGTGAGCAGTTTTACATGGAACGTACTTCTAATATGGTAAGAGACGAGCATGGTAAACCTACTCTTATTTTTGGGGTTTTCAGGGATATTACGGAACGTAAGAAACTGGAAGATGAACTCCACGAGTCAGAGAAGCAACATAAAGCTCTGTTGAACTCGATAAGTGATGGAGTTTACCAATGTAAACCGGGTATAGATGGTGTGTATACTTACGTTAACCTGGCAGGGGCGGAAATACTTGGTTATAATTCTCCAACAGAGGTGATTGGTACTCGCGTAGTAGATATTTATGTAAATTCTCAAGACAGGTATGAATTAATCAAAACATTGGAAAAAGAGGGAGTGTGCAGGGATTATACAGCTTTTTGTAAAAAGAAAAACGGGGAACGTTTTATCTATGAGGTTAGTTGCAGTCTGGTACGTGATGAATCAGGAAAGCCTGTTATGATTGAGGGTATATTCAGAGACATGACAGACCAATAAGATTCCATGATTTTAAAGACTGAATACGATTGGACCAGGAGTATAAATTATGGAGAATAATCAATTCCGGTTATCTATAAATGCGAAGACCATCATTATAATACTGTTATTATTAAATGTTGGGTATGCGTATAAGAAGATAAAACAATATGATAACATAAAAGAGGTTGGTTACATCAGGGAGAGGACTGACCAGGAACAGATTCGAAAGCGAATCATGAAGTCTTTTGGCTCAGTGCAAGAGAGGGACCAGCTTGTTAATGATTTTGCAAAACTGAAAGAAGCGACAAAAAACCTGTCCGCAGCTCTTCAGGAAAAAAATGAAAAAATAAACAGGGTACATAAGGAACTGGAAGAAACAAAGTTAAAGTATAAAAAAGAGAGGGCTTATTTACATAAAAAGATACGTGGTATGGCAGACGGGTTCTCTAAGCGTAAGGACCGGTATGAACTGAGGAATAAGGCAAACAAAGAGCTCAAAGAGTCAACGTCAAAATTTAAAACGGAAAATGCCGGTTTGAATAAGAAGATACAGGATCTGGAAAATTTATTGCATAAACCTGATAATCAGTAGATGGTGTTTTATGAATACTCATGCTGTGTAATACCAGAGTTGTATAGAATGGTTAATGAGGAGAACATGAAAAATGGAACTTGGACATTTCTTTTATGATCTTTTAGTCCACAATGAAGGATTCGTAGAGAAGAGTGAAGATACGCAGTTTTCAGCTTATGAAGACCAGCAACATCCACCTATAACAATGCTCACTTGTGCTGATTCTCGTATACAGGGGAAGATTCTTGGGATGGACCTCATTAATAAGGTGTTTACGGTCCGTAACGCGGGAAATCAGGTTGCCAGGAACAAGGGTAGCCTTGCATATGCTTTAACGGCCCTTAATACTCCAATATTTTTTATACTTGGACACACAAATTGTGGGGCAGTAAATTTTGCAGCTGGTGCCAGTCTGGCAAATGTAAGAAAACTGGAAGAATCAAAAGATGACTCTTCAGTGGTGTCTGTCACAGGTGGGCAGAAAAAAGAGGGCGGAATTCAACTTACCTCTTCTAAAGGAGAGTCAAAGATTATCAGTAGTCTGAAAAAATCGGACTTTTCTGCAGCCAGTCGTGAGGTCCAGCGTGAAATGCTCCCTTTGACCATTCCGATTGAGAGAGGAATTGCTCATTTAGTGAAGATCGGTAACAAAAAAAAGGAACTTGCTTATCTTAGCCAGGTGAATGTTGATTATCAGGTAGAGAAAGCACTCGAATATTATGGTGACAGAGTAAAGGAGAATAAACTGGCAATTGTTGGTGGTATCTATGATTTTGTTGGTGCTTATTCTGATAAACGTGGAAGAGTTGTGGTCACCAATATAAATGGAATCTATGAGGAAAAGAAGCTTCAGGAAAGTGCCATGGCCTTTTGTGAGACCGATAACACTCTCGACAAATCCAGCGAATCATATAAGCTTTGTTGTAAATTAATTGAAGAGAAGGTGTCTCGCATTTAGTTCTTAGAGTTTCAAATAATCTAGAATCAATCAGCGTCATCCGGTCAGGTTTTTGCGTATTGCAAATTAATGCTCCAAAACTGTCATTCCCGCCCGCTTTAAGCGGGAATCCAGCGTGTTTCTGGTGCGTAAAACGCACCCTACGAATTTCGTTTCCGGACGTAGAATGTTTCTGGTGGGTGGTAGGGTGCATTCCATGCACCGCTAACAACGTTGGATACGGCAATGGTGTTATATATGAAACAAATTCTTGATTATGCTGGCGTGTTTCAGGTGCGTAAAACGCACCCTACAATTTTTGTTCCCGGACGTAGAATGTTTCTGGTGGGCAGTGCCCAACCTACGCGGGTACCTATTCGGGCAGGCATGCTTAAAGCAGGAATCCAGATTGAACGATTCACATAGATACCCGATAAAGGAATTCCTGCCCGAATAGGTACCCGTCCGAACGGTTGAGCCGGGCGGGTATGACAAAAGCCGTATACGTAAAAACCTGACCGGATGCGTCTGAGAATCAATAGAAATTATATTATTTTATGTTATAATGCAGATCTATGATTTATTCTAAACTCAGGCATTTTTAGTTAGTAATTAAAACTTTCCAGACTCGGCAAAACTCGTAGATGTTGCCAGAGAGCAAACAATTTTATTAGAAATTATTTATAAATAGAGCATGAATTTATGAAAGAACAAAACAAACCGATTGATGACTCCTGTCACGATGGGATTTTTTATGCCCCCTGGGAAAAAACATTTAATCGAATACTGACTCCTTTTGAGGAGTTTATACATCGTCAGGCTACTAGCGGCATATTGTTAATGATAATGGCTATGCTGGCTATGGTATTGGCAAACTCCGGTCTTGCCGAATTCTATCATCAGCTGATAGAGACGCATATTTCAATAGATGTTGGTTCCTGGGAGATGGAAAAAACAGTGCATCATTGGGTCAACGATGGTTTGATGACCCTCTTTTTCTTTGTGGTCGGTCTGGAGCTTAAACGCGAGGTTTTAGTTGGTGAACTTGCAGACGTGCGCAAAGCTACGCTTCCGATTGCGGCAGCGATTGGTGGTATGGCCGCACCAGCCCTGATTTACTACTTTATTAATCCGGAAGGGGTAGCTTCCGGCGGGTGGGGAATGCCGATGGCTACCGATATTGCTTTTGCGCTTGGCGCGTTGGCTCTGATCTCGCACCGTGTGCCTAAAGCACTGATTACTTTCCTGGTTGCCCTGGCTATTGTCGATGATTTAGGAGCAGTAACGGTGATTGCTATTTTCTATACAGAGAATATTTCATTAGACGCGCTGGCTTTTGCAGGGGGGCTGTTTGGCTTGCTTATAGTGTTTAATCGTGGTGGTATTCGAAGCTTTACTCCCTATTTCATTGTTTCAGTTTTGTTATGGTACATGCTTATGCAATCAGGAGTACATGCTACCTTAGCGGGGGTCCTGGCGGCTTTTTCTATCCCTGCGATACCTAAATACAATCCGATGGTTTTTAATGAGCGTGTTAAATATTTAATGAAGCGGTTTGAATCCAGTCATGAACACGATAAAAGCATCATGAATAATGCTGAATTACGTGCTATTGTATGTTCCCTGGAAAGTAGCGCGCAAAGCGTTCAAACCCTGTCACAGCGTCTGGAACATACATGGCATATGCCAGTCGCTTATATCATTATTCCCTTTTTTATATTAGCTAATGCCGGAACGCAGTTGGAGCTGTCCTCTTTAAGTGAAACGTTGGCCCATCCAGTGGCATTAGGAGTATCGTTGGGCCTTATCGTTGGAAAATTTGCTGGTATTACCGGTGTGAGCTGGCTGCTTTTAAGATTTGGATTTGCGCGCTTGCCCAGTGGTGTTCGTTTCACCCAAATTGCCGGGGTATCCTTGCTGGCTGGAATTGGATTTACGATGTCTATGTTCATCGCTGAACTTGCCTTTGAGCATCAGGAAAATCTATTACTTATCTCCAAAACTGGTCTTATGTTTGCTTCTCTCATTGCAGGTGTCGCGGGTTCTGTCTGGTTGTTTGTTGTAAGCAAACAAAATGAAGTCAGTGATGATTGTGGGGTGGAACATGCGGATACAACTAATTATCAGGTACAATCGTTTCTGTAAGCGTTTACAGGATTAAAGCTGATTTATAATGCGTTGAGAAGATAGTAGGTTCCTGCTCCAGCCAGGTAACCGGCCAGCGCCAGTAAGCTCATTTTACTCAAGTACCAGATGAAATCAATTTTGAGAATACCCATAACAGCGACGCCTGCAGCTGATCCAATTATCAGAACACTTCCCCCGGTTCCGGCACAATAGGCGAGGAGTTCCCAGAATGTTCCGTTCACGGCAAAATGGCCACCTGGCGCTATCTCGTACATGCCCATAGCCCCTGCCACAAGTGGTACATTATCTACAACAGCAGATAATAATCCTATTATCAAATTGATAGCATATATATTGCCTACATGATTATCAAGATAGGTAGCAACATATCCTAAGTGTCCGGCAGATTGTAACGAGGCAACTGCAATAAGGATACCAAGGAAGAACAAGATAGTCGTCGTATCTACTTTTCTGAGCACTCCAACTATCGTTCTTGTCGATTTTACTTCTTCGTTCTTGCTGTGATGCATCAACTCCGTAACTACCCAGAGTACACCCAGGCTGAAACTTATCCCTATAACCGGAGGAAGATGTGTTATAACTTTACATAAAGGTACAAAAAGCAATCCTCCAATACCAAGGAAGAAAACAACTTTCCGTTCAGTATCTGTAGTGGGATCAGAAAGTTGATGCTTCACCCGGGTATCTTCTGGTCTGACAACTTTACCTTTCATCTTAAAAGAGAGAATTCCTAATGGTACTACCATGCATACTAGGCTTGGGAGTATCAATGAAGTTATGATATTAAGAGAGGTGATATGTCCGTCAATCCATAACATAATGGTAGTAATATCACCAATAGGCGACCAGGCGCCTCCGGCATTAGCGGTAATAATTATAACACCCGCAAACATCCAGATATTCTTCTTCTTTTTCATAAACTTCTTCAGCAACGTTGTCATCACAATAGAGCTTGTCAGATTATCCAGCGCTGCCGAGAAAAAGAATGTAATTAAACCTACAATCCACATCAACTTCACCTTGCTGGTGGTTTTTATGAAATCTGTGATTATGCGAAAACCTTCATGCGCGTCAATCACCTCTACAATCGTCATTGCACATAACAGGAAAAAAAGGATTGCTGCTACTTCACTTAAAGTATGAGTAATCGAATGTTCAATATAGCCGTGTAATATCTCCGGTGTCTCTTCTGCAGGAAATTGGTGGATCGGAATATGTAGTCTTTTTCGTTTAATTATGTTCGGAGTAGAACCATAACGATCGTCTATGCTTCGATTAATAGTCTCGTGAGACAAATACTCCTTTAGCCAGGGTGGTGTCTGTTCTGATTGGGCAATAACATTAATTGACTCCTGACTATTGTAATGAAGTACAATATCGGGAGCAAACGAGTAAATTCCCCAGCACAAAGCACCGGTTATCAGCGCGGTTGCCGCCTTGTCAACTTTTATCGTATGTTCCAGCGCTATCGCCAGATAGCCTATAACAAAAACGGCAATCATTAAAAAAAACATGTTTATGTATGATATTGATAGCATCCTGTAAAAACAAGACAATATCAACTATCTTTCCCTTTTCCGGTTTAGAAGTTATCTATTGATTTGATGAAAATATATTTATCATGCCAGGAGGGATTAATCGAATGTAATTACGTTTATGATTTAATTTTTGCGTAATTAATTAATCGTTCTACACAAATAACCGATTTTAATCTGTTGACGGATTGCTTTGTACAGGCAAAGCATAGACCCATTTATCCAGTTTCTTAGAGTAAATCTCTTCTTTTGCAGAAGATCGGCCAAGAGGCTGGATCACTTTTACGTTTATATTTCTATCGTCTGCTGAAATAATAAAATCCCCGATTGCCTCCCTTACATCGTAATCAATGCTGGCACATTTACTCATATCAATAGTCAGGTAACTATCATTGGGGATTGCTGCCAACTCTTTTATGATCGCCCCTTTATTCAAAAAAGTAACATCTTCAGACAGGCTGATTTTTATTTGTTGTTTTCCGTCAGATGTCTGCTTGTGTAAAAAATGAGAATTCTTAAAGTTACGAATTAAGATAGTGGCAGAACCTACACAGCACCCTAAAGCAAGCCCTATCAATAGATCTTCAAAAACAATGCCCAGTATAGTGACAATAAACGGTACAAATTGCTCCCATCCCAGTCTGTATTGTTTTACAAAAAGAGCAGGTTTCGCTAATTTATATCCAACCATTAACAATATACACGCAAGAGCAGGTAAAGGTATGAGATTAAGAATGCCTGGAACAAAGGCAACGCAAATCAATAGAAAAAACCCGTGAAGAATAGCAGATATTTTTGATTCTGCACCAGCCTGTACATTTGCTGAACTTCTAACGATCACCTGAGTAATTGCCAACCCGCCAATCATCCCGGATACAATGTTTCCGGCGCCCTGGGCAAATAGCTCACGGTTGGTTGGTGTAACTCTCTTATGAGGATCCAGCTTGTCCGTAGCCTCTACACATAAAAGTGTCTCTAAGCTGGCTACGAGTGCTATCGTAACACCCAGGATATAAACTTCTTTATTACCTATCTGGCTGAAATCAGGAAAAGTAAATTGTCCAAAGAAAGAGGAGACACTGTTCGCAACCGGCACATGTACCAGGTACTCATGGCTTAAATGGTATTGGGAAAAAAAACTTTTTGTTAAAAGTTGAAAAATAATACCTGCAGCTACTACAACTATTGGTCCCTGTATTAACCTGAAAAATTTATGTTTCTTTGTCAGGTACAATTCCCATGATAATAGAATTGCCATTGAAATAATAGCAATTATTACTGCCCCGGCTGTTATATGTTCAAAATACTGCATCAGCGCTTTAAACGTATTGCCATCACTCATGCAGGCATGGTAATCAGGCCCTTTCCACTCTCCATCATATCCAAATGCAAAAGGTAACTGTTTAATGAAAATAATGATCCCAATACCCGCAAGCATTCCATTTATAGCCGATAATGGAAAATAATATCCTATAATTCCAGCTCTTAAAAAACCAAGGATTATTTGAATTATGCCGCCGATGACTACGGCCAGCAAAAAGGTTTCAAACGGTGTAGTAATTAATGCAGTCAGGATAATTACAGCAAGGCCCGCAGCAGGCCCGCTGACTCCATGAGCGGATTTACTTATCGCCCCGACAAGTATACCACCAACAATTCCTGCAATAAGACCGGAAAACAGCGGCGCTCCGCTTGCCAATGCTATTCCAAGACAAAGCGGTAAGGCAACAAAGAGCACAACGATACTTGATGGTATATCTCGATTTAACGTGGAAAAAATGGATTGTTTTTTCATCATAGTGTTTAACCGTAAGAAGTGTTCTTATAGAACATTCAATTAAATGTGAATCGTATCTGATAAAATAAAATATTCAAGTTTTTTTTATTATTATCTAACGGATTTCCTGTAACGAATTAAGTCAAAAAATTATTAATTGTTGATTTGTTTAGCTATGGGAAAATATTCATCAAAAAATTTAATGAAAGGGAAAATTAATAATTCGATCTGAAAAGAGGGTATTTAATGATGAAAAATAAATTTCTAAAATATCCTTGTTCTCTTTAATAGCATATGAAGCAATAAATCCTGCCCAGTATGACCCCAGGTTAATCTCTTGTTTTTCTTCACCAAGTAGATTGAGATCACAATTACTCAAGCTTATTTGGTCTATCTGTTTATGGTTCAGGCATGCCCTTCTTCCCAGAAATATATCGCCCTTTTCAAATAACTGCTGCCAGATAACTATATCTATTTTATGCCTGATTCTCTGGTTCTCTGATAGAATAATTAGATGAGGAATTGAGTCACTTATGATTTTTATGGGAATCTCATTCTTTGCTTCTATCAGTGTTGAATATGCCTGTATCAGCAAATCATTTCGAACTTCTTTAAAACTACCCCAGGACTGTTTAATAAAAAATTTATTTGGTTCGCTGGTTGCTAATGTTTTCAACCCGGATTGTAATAATACTCCTTCCTCGCTTATTGACTTTTTGGTCAGTGGTATTATTTCCAACATATCAGGAGGGATTAAATAAGCGGGATCTATCTGCTTCACCATATCTTTGTATATTTCAGTGATATAAGTTAATGGTTGTTTGTGTCTCATTGTTAAATTAACCGGTACCTGAGCATGTATACAAAAAAAGCCAGCATCATCTCTCAGGTCTCTCTTCGTTTAAGAAGATGATAGGAAATAATGTTGGCTTACTCAACAACAATTCTATTGAAAGGAATAGAATTCTTGTCTAGTCTTCCGATACTTTCGAGGAAGTATAGTTTAAAGAAACAAATAAATCAACTGTTTTTTTTGTCTGTTTTATCGCCTTCCGGGTTAATCTCTATTTAACTTTTCTATGATACCAAATACATTTACTTTATTGCCAGATATTTAAATCTTGACTCAAGGTTTTGGTCCAATATGAAAACAATTACCTTTTCTCCTGTCTTTGTACTGATGTCAGAGTGTAGACTTTTTGTTTTGCAGCCGGTAATGTCAGATACGATATTCTTTAATAGCATTTTTGCTCCTTCTAACAATTGCATACGCGTCCTTTTTATCAACTTGGCGCCTTCCTGGGTTTTAGTCAGTTGTACCTCTGCCGGTGTAAGGACTCCTTTGCAGCGTATCATTATTGCGTCCTTTATAATAAAGGTGTTTGCTTCTAATGGGCCTCTACCCATAAATTCTTTTTCAAACTTTATTATTGCTTCACTTATTTTTGCTTCCAGTTGTCCTTTAGTTGTTTTTTCCATAATCAGATTTTACATAAAAAAAGGATGGTTGTCTACTTGCTAAATAATTTCATAATCAACCTGTTCAATCATATCATAAAATGTTTGAGATCCAGGTTTTCTACTTTTTATAATAGTAAAGTCTACAATTAAAACGCATTAGCTTGACTCTTAATACTATTCCTATTTATTTGACAAATCAGCTGATAATAACTAATATTATCTCAATTCAAAAATTGTCAGAGTCACAAGACCTGGTAATAGTTGACCGTCATTTGTAATTATTAAAAATGTTTCAGTGTGTTTCTGTGTAATGTGTTAACAGTTTTTATTCTATATTCAAAGTATCAAAGATAGTTGAATAGATATTGAAAATACTTTAAAGAGGAGTTATGAGTAATGCAGACAATTCGAACCGGATATAACAGACAGATTTTCTTTTACTACTTATTAACACTGGTTATGATTGTACTCAATATTGGCATGACAGATGTGTTTGCGCAAGGTAATGAGTTGTCGTATGAAAAACAATTGGATTCATTGCTTAACACTGCAACTTCAGATCTGGATGCTGAAAGATGGGAAGATGCTGTACATAACTTAGAGAGAGCGAAGAAACTGGCGGTTAGTCTGCCAGGAGAATTTCATTATCTATTCGGGAAGGCACTTTTAAAAACGGGAAACTATGATTACTCGTTATCAAATTTAACCGATTACATCACATTAGAAGGCAGGGAAGGGAAATATTTTGAAGAAGCAATTAACCTGATCGTGGAAGCAAGGAACAAACAAGATGAAAAAAGACGTCCAACAGTAGAGCCACATCATCAGGTAACAAAAGCTGCTGAAGAGATCGAGGACGGTATGGTTTTTGTGAAAGGTGGGTGTTTTGAAATGGGAGATATCTTTAACACAGGGGGTAGTGATGAAAAACCGGTGCATACGGTATGCGTGAGTGGGTTTTATCTGGGGAGAACAGAAGTAACACAGAAACAGTGGGCATATGTAACAGGTAAGAATCCGTCGAAATTCCAATGTGAAGACTGCCCGGTAGAAAGAGTGAGCTGGGATGATATTCAGGAGTTTATAAAAAAACTGAATGAAAAAACCGGCATGAATTACCGCCTGCCAACAGAAGCGGAGTGGGAATATGCTGCAAGGAGTGGTGGATTGAAGCAGCAATGGGCTGGGACAAATAATGAAGGGGAAATTGGAGAATATGCCTGGTATGGATCTACTGCCGAGGGCCGTACACATAGTGTGGGGAGCAAGCAGCCTAATGGAATTGGCCTTTACGATATGATGGGAAATGTATGGGAGTGGTGTTCAGACTGGTATGACAAGAGATATTATGATGTCAGTCCCGCTAAAGATCCTCAGGGTCCTTCAGAAGGGCACGGCCGTGTTTTGCGGGGTGGTGGTTGGCGCAGCAAAGATAAGGGCTTGCGTACGACAGATCGTAATGATTTTATTCCCACCGAAAAAAAGTTCAGTGATATCGGTTTCCGTCTTGCCAGGTGCCTGCAATATTAGTTTATCCGGGAAATCTAATGTGCCGCTCTGACAATTTAGATATTAGTCATCTACGGGATTCTTCCAATAATACTCTTTCCAATTATTAGTTTAATAATAAGCTGAGGTTTCAATCAACTATTAGTAACAGAAGAATGGCTTACGTACAGGTTTTAATAAACGATATTGATTTATCTTCAGAAGGGCATGATAAATATGTCTTTAATTATAAGCAGGATTTTAATAACATAAAAAAATCGCTGAATAGAATTGGATTAATCAGTCCTGTTGTTTTGAAAAAGAATACTGATTATGATGTGACATATACTGTTGTGTGTGGGTTGCGGCGCGTCATGGCTTGCCGGGCCTTAGGGATGGAGAGTATAGAAGCAAAGATAATCGATGGTATAAATGAAGAAGAGGTTTTATTGCTGAGCCTTCACGATAATGTATACTCAAGGGGGTTCAATGAAATAGAGAAGGCAATTGTCTTAAAAAGGTTTCTGGCTATAGGGTATTCTAAAGATAGAGTGTTGGCTGAAATAGCCCCACTCCTTAAAATACCATCAAATAAGAATATAATGGACAAATACCTTTCCGTTTTACGGCTGGGGAGTTCAATGAAACAGTCTGTAGCAAGAGGTGAACTTGAACTGGAAAAAGCATTTCTTCTTGTTTTATTTGACACAGAAGAAAGAGAAATTATCTATAAATTCCTTTTTAGAGAATCAATCACTAACATAAATGAAGCAAAAGAGACAATAAAAAATCTATTCGATCTTAAGTTGATAAAACAGTTATCAATAGAAGAGTTGCTGTCTTTAGAGGAAATTAGTCTCATCATCGTGGATAGTAAACTTAATAAGAGACAAAAAGGGGAGAAGATATACAGATTAATAAAGTCTATGCGTTGTCCTACTATCAGTCTGAAAGAGGATGAGTTTGACAAATCATACAGGGCTATGAGGCTGGATAATGATGTTCGGATTAATCACTCCAGGTATTTTGAAGGAGATGGTATCAGGATAACGTTAAAGGCATCTAATGAAGAAAAGTTAGGGAATAATCTCAAGAAACTCCTTTCAAATATCAGGAATGGAATGTTTAAGAAAATCTTTTCTATTGTAGAATAACTTTCTATGGTTAAAGATAATAAAGTTGGATTAAAAATCATTGCGGCGGCCAGAAAATTAAAGATTTTCGACGATACATTTATACTCATGCTGGCGGCGCTGGTAGGGCTTGCAGGTGCGTATTTTGCAATTATATTTCGATATTTAATAGTTTACATGACGTCTTTAATTGGAATTCTGTGCGGATATATTTCCATTGGGATTAATTATGTAGCACTGTTTGTAGGTAAAATATCTTTCCTTGATATCAGCGGTGAAATTAATGAATTCAAAGGATTACAATTTGTTTACATATCAATAATACCTGTTGTTGGGCTTATTATCGTTGCTTTTATAACAAATATATTTGCAAAAGAGGCAAAAGGCCATGGGGTTCCGGAGGTTATGTCTGCTGTCGCCAGAAAAGGTGGCTTGATCAGGCCACGCATCGTTTTTATAAAGATGTTTGTGTCGGCAATATGCATAGGTTCCGGAGGGTCAGTTGGTAGAGAAGGGCCAATCGTACAAATTGGATCTGCCATAGGATCTTTTTTCGGACGTTTTTTCAAAATGCCCAGTTTTGCGGTAACCGTACTTGTCGGCTGCGGCGCGGCTGCAGGCATTTCAGCAACTTTCAATGCACCTATAGCCGGTACTTTATTTGCCTCTGAAGTCATCCTGAAAGATATCAGGATCAACAGCGTTACCCCCATACTTATATCTTCTTTAGTTGCTGATTCCATTTCAAGGGCTTATTACGGAAATATCCCCGCATTTATTGTTTCTCAATATGAACTGGCCAGTTATGGAGAGCTGAGCTTGTATTGCCTGCTTGGTGTGTTGGCCGGCCTGGTTGCGGTGCTTTTTATTAAGGTTCTTTATAAAACAGAAGATATTTTTGATGCAGTTAAGATCCACTGGTTACTAAAAGCCACTATAGGGGGATTGTTATTGGGGCTTGTAAGTATGTTCTGTCCTGAGATAAATGGAGTAGGGTATGGGGTTATAGAAAATGTACTGAATAATCCCGGCCAATTCAGTATTTTTATGTTGTCTCTTTTATGTATACTCAAAATAGTTATGACATCGGTTACGATTGGAGCTGGGGGTTCAGGTGGAGTATTCGCGCCTTCGTTGTTTATGGGTGCTGCTCTGGGTGGACTTTTTGGGGTTTGTGTTCAGGATGTTCCTTATTTTGCTATTGCTTCGCCAGGGGCATATGCGCTGGTGGGTATGTCTGCCGTTGTAGCAGGTACAACTCATGCGCCCATTCAGGCAATCCTTATTTTGGTAGAAATGACCGGTGATTATGAAATAATTCTGCCGATTATGGTAAGCTGTATAATCAGTCACATAGTTGCGAAGAAAATTGAAAGCGGCTCTATCTATACAATGAAGCTTATCAGAAGAGGGGAATCAATGGAAATGGGTAAAGATAAAGCAATCCTGAAACACTTGCGGGTAGCTGATGTTGTCGTTAGAAATTGTATAACTGTTGAGTCGCATACGCCTTTCGATAAGATTCTACAAAAATTGCGCTCATCTAATGCTGATGCATTTCCGGTATTGAATGAAAAGGAAGAGTATGTTGGAATGATAGATTTAAGACAGATTAGTAATATATTACATAGCGATACATTGCTTAGCGATGAAGCAAAGAAACATCTGCTTGCAAAAGATCTGGTATTAACCGATCAATATACACTCACACTCGACCAGGATTTACTTGAAGTGTACAATGAGATGTGTATGGAAGAACATGAATGTCTTCCAGTAGTTGACGAAGATGATGATAAGAAACTCATTGGGATAGTTACAAGGTTTCATGTGATGTACCGATACAATAAAGAAATGGTATTATCACAGGGAGACAGTGCTCAAAAATAACTATGGTGTTATTATGGCAGGCGTTTGATAGTACAGGGAAATAAGTATCTGCGAAAATCCCTGCCCGACCGGCTTTTTGGCGTGTGCGTCCCATTGTATTTAAGGAGAAGAGAGATTGGTTGTTTTAGGGGTTGATATTGGGGGTACATTTACAGATTTTGTGCTGTTTGATGGAAGAGAGCTCAAGGTCCATAAAGTTATCTCTACACCTGATACTCCGGCAGATGCAGTTTTTAATGGAATCAGATCACTTGAAATTAAACAGGAGCATGTGTCCATAGTCCATGGTTCTACTGTCGCCACAAATACGCTTCTTGAGAGAAAAGGCGCGAAGACCGCGTTAATTACTACAGATGGATATGAGGATGTACTAGAAATAGGCCGTCAGGCAAGAAGTTCGCTATATGATCTCTTTATTACCCGTGAATCAGCTCTGATACCTGAAGAGCTGAGGTGGGGTGTGCGGGAGAGGGTGTCCGCAACAGGTGAAGTGTTGTCTCGTGTCAGTAAGGGCGATCTGAAAAAAATATGTATTGCATTAAGAAAGAAAGGGATAGAGTCAGTTGCTGTATGCTTTCTTTTCTCTTATAAGGACCCGCTCAATGAAGGGATTGTGGCAAAGGAGTTGGAACAGTTGGGAGTTCATGTCTCTGTTTCCAGTAGAATTCTGCCTGAGTATAGAGAGTACGAGAGGACCAGTACTACGGTAGTGAATGCGTACGTATCTCCAGTTATGGCCAGATATTTGACTACGTTGGAAGAGGGCTTAGAGGCTGATAATATAAGAATTATGCAGTCAAACGGTGGTAGCATTTCTACTGGAGCTGCTAAGAAAATGGCCGTTAACTGTATTCTTTCAGGACCGGCAGGCGGTGTCGCGGGGGCATTCGGGATAGCAAAACTTGCAGGTATAAAAAACATTATATCTTTTGATATGGGCGGGACATCGACAGATGTTTCGCTGTGTAACGGTAATGTGAGGCTTACGACACAAACTCTTATTAATGAGTTGCCTGTAAAGATACCTGTTGTAGATATGGTTACAGTCGGGGCTGGTGGAGGGTCAATTGCATTTATTGACTACGGAGGGGCGCTCAGGGTAGGTCCGCAGAGCGCTGGCGCTCACCCTGGCCCGGTCTGCTATGGAAAGGGTAGAGATATAACAGTAACAGATGCTAATCTGTTTCTTGGAAGAATCAGCGCCGAATTCTTTCTTGGTGGAAGGATGAAACTTAAAACCGCTATGGTGTCAGGATTTATGAATACCCTTGCAAAGAAATTGGGGATGTCTTCAGTAAAGGCAGCGGAGGGTATAATAGAAGTGGCAAACGCTAATATGGTAAGGGCCATAAAGGTTATCTCCGTTGAGAAGGGGTTTGATGTAAGAGATTATACACTGGTCTCTTTTGGTGGCGCCGGAGGACTTCATGCGTGCGAGCTGGCTGAAAGCCTCTTAATTAAGAAGGTCCTTGTTCCTAAAAATGCGGGTGTCTTGTCAGCGCTGGGTATGACCATTGCCGATATTGTCAAAGATTATTCAAAAAGTGTACTTTTAAAGGTGAAAGAAAAAGATCACAGTAAGGTCCTGCGCTTGTTTAAACCATTAATATCGCAAGGTATGAAGGAGGTGCTTTACGAGGGTATCCTGAAAAACTGCATAAAAGTAGAAAATGCAGTAGATATGAGATATATAGGCCAGTCTCATGAACTTATGTTACCATTTGATAAGGACTATATTGATAGTTTTCACAAACTCCACAGGAAGAGATATGGTTATGCAAATACGGACTCTGGAATTGAAATTGTCAATATCAGAGTGAGAGTAACAGGAAAGACGAAGAAGCCCTCTCTTAGAAAAAAAGTGATGACTTCTTCAACAAAAGAGAAGATAGCTGCAAAAAACACAAAATGTTATTTCAGGGGAAAATGGTTGAAGGCTGATATTTACGACAGGAACAGGATACAGACACATACCGGAATTAAGGGGCCCGCGTTGATAGTCGAGGAGACCTCGACAACTTTTCTTCCACCCGGACATATTTGCAATATTGATAATTATGAAAACCTGATTATAGAGAAAAACCTGACCGGATGCTTCTAGCTAAAATACAGGGCAGTAGGGTGCATTCCATGCACCGCTAACAACGTTGGATACAGCAATGGCGTTATATATTAAAAAATACTTGATTATGCTGTCGTGTTTCTGGTGCGTACAACGCACCCTACGATATTTGTTTCCGGATGTAGAATGTTTTGGTGGGCAGTGGGGTGCATTCCATGCACCGCTAACAATGTTGGATATGGCAATGGTGTTACTGAAAAAGAATTGCGTAAATCCAACCGACCTCTCTTTCGAGAGGACTCCAGTTGTGGAATCCTCTCGAAAGAGAGGTCGGTAATAAGGGGAGCCGCATTTGAGAACCTCCCGCGTGTATTGCAATGAATGAGTTTTTTAAATTGACCCTATCTTTTTTTCATACCTGACGGCTGGTCAGTAACCTGTTGCGCAACGAGATTACCACTGCCGGAATCAATTAAGTCGTGCCATACATTAGCAGGTGCCAGAAAAGTTGATCCCTGTTTGACCTCTAAAGTTTCTTCACTGCCATCATCTAACTTAAACGTTCCGCTTCCTTCTATAACGGTAAAAATCTGGTCTCCCGTTGGATGCTTGTGATATCCCAGGGCCTGCCCCGCTTTAAAGTAATAAACGTCAAGAGATAACGAATCTGTTTTGATTATAGTTACTTTTGCTACCATGTCATCCTGGGTTTTTCTGTATGCTGAAATGTTACCGTTTAGAATTGTCATGTATAATCCCCCTTTTAAAGATGAGAAAGATAAAATCAGTAGCTGGTAGTAGAAATGTTAATGTACCACCTTTTGTTTAAATAGTCAATACTGGCAAAGTAATCATTTTTATAGTAAAATGCTTTACTTGACATTATTAAAGATTGAGATGTACTGGGATTAAGTGAAAGTATGAAGCAGAATAAAAATATAGCAATTAAAGTTAAAGATTTAAGGAAGGACTTTGATCTCAGTGAGTCCGGTAAAGGCTTTTCAGGAAAGTTGAAAGCCCTTTTTCACAGAAAACGAAAAACTGTTACAGCAGTAGATGGTATTGAATTTGAGATTGAACGTGGAGAATTTGTTGGCTATGTTGGAGAGAATGGTGCCGGTAAATCTACAACAATCAAGATGCTGACCGGTATACTTGTACCCACATCCGGAAGTGCTGAGGTAAATGGAATTATTCCTTACAAGGACAGAAAGAGGAATGCCGCGAAGATTGGTGTTGTTTTTGGTCAAAGAACACAACTTTGGTGGGACCTTCCGGTGCGTGAGTCCTTTGATTTGTTAAGAGTGATTTTTCGGGTTTCTCAATCAGACTTTAACGCACAAATAAAGAATCTGGATAAAGCGCTTGGCCTTAAACCCCTTATGGCAAAACCGGTCAGAAAACTGTCATTAGGGCAGAGGATGAGGTGCGATATAGCCGCCTCTCTGATCCATAACCCTCCAGTACTTTTTCTGGATGAACCCACAATTGGTCTGGATGTGCTGGCAAAGGAGTCGATAAGGAATTTTCTCGCGGAGATGAACAGGGACGAGGGAACTACCATTATTCTCACTACTCACGACATGAACGATATTGAGCAGCTTTGCAAAAGGCTCATTATTCTTGAACAAGGGAAGATAATGTATGACGGTGAGACTGAATTGTTGAAGCAGAAGTTTGTCCATGAAAAAGTGATAGAGGTTGAGTTTCATGATGATGGAAATGTTATACAGGGAATACCCGGGGTCAGTGTTATACGAGAAGAGGGATGTAAAAAATGGTTGACGTTTGATAACGACAACTTTGGAATAGGTGAGGTTATTGGTACAATTGCGTCTCGATATAAAATTAAGGACATATCCGTAAAAGAACCTTCTGTGGAAAGTATAATCAGGAATATTTATAATAATCGAGTCGATTTAGCCACTCCTTCAGAAGAACTGCTTACTTAATGAGATGAATCCAAAACTTTTCCTAAAATTTGTATCAGTATCGTTCCAGAAGCAGGTTACTTACAGGTTTGATTGCTTTGTTGGAATCGTTAATGGTTTTCTCTACGTCTTTATATTTACCTCTTTATGGAAAGCATTATATTCCCAGTTTGACACCACAGTACATAATGGATATACGTTGACTGCAATAGTATCTTACGCGGTACTGGTTATGGCTGTGAGAATATCCTTTACGATGGATGATTCTATCATTTACAGGAAGGTTATGGACGGTTCGATTGCAATGGAACTTGTAAGGCCGACATCTTTTTTCTTTATGAATCTTGCCGAGAATGTGGGGCATTCTCTTTTCCATATGATGGCAAGGACAGTCCCTATTGTCATAATCTCCATATTTCTTTTTGATATCTCTATTCCGTTTGAAGTTTCAAGGTTTCTGGTTTTTCTTGTATCATTCATTGCCGGGTATGTCCTGGTTTCCATGCTTAACTTTATTGCCGGATTACTCGCTTTCTGGTTTGTAGAAATTTTCCCATTCATGCTCTTCAAATATGCGTTGTTTACTTTCTTTGCCGGGGGAATAGTGCCATTAGACTTTTTTCCTGAATTTTTGGACCCATTGGTTAAGTTTCTTCCATTTCAATACATGCTTTATTTCCCGACTACTATTCTTCTTGGACGTGCTTCATTAGCGGAAGCCCATTCGATAATAATAGTTCAATTGATCTGGGTTGTAATAATGGGTAGCATTTGCACTCTTATGTGGAATGCCGGTAAGAAAAAATTGATAATTCAGGGAGGATAAGTGTGGAGTCAATAAAAATATATTTTTCACTGTTTGCGACATCCATAAAGGCGAGGATGGAATATAAGGCAAGCTTTCTCTTCTATATATTTGCCATACTATCTTTCTATGCAGGGCAATTTGGTTTACTGTTTATACTTTTGAACCGCTTTCATGAAATAAAGGGTTGGACTCTGGGTGAGATGATTTTCCTGTATTCACTTCACGCCTTTGCTTTTGGATTTACAAACCTGATATTTTCACAACTGGTAAATTTTGACAAAATGATTGTAGACGGTGAATTTGATAGAGTATTGGTAAGGCCTCTCAGTCCTTTAGGACAGGTGGTGTTTTCGAAATTCGAGGTATCGACAGCCGCACATCTTATTATCGGTTCCACTGCACTCTATTTTGGTTCACATGTTGCAGATCTGGAATGGACCGTTTATAAGGTCCTGATGTTTCCTGTGGTTGTACTTGGGGCGGTTATGATTGCCGGAGGCTTACGCCTGATGGTAACATCGGTTGCTTTCTGGACATTGAGAAACAGGACTCTTGTTCACACCGTTATTTTTTCAAGCAAGGAGTTTATTAATTATCCTGTAAGCATATACAATCTGGGAATGCAGTTTTTTTTGACATTTATATTTCCAATAGCGTTTATAAATTTTTATCCGGCACATTTCTTTTTAGACCGCTCAGGTACAGGCCTCCTTCATCCGGCTCTGGAAATGGGAACTCCAATAGCAGGCGCTGTAGTTATTACCGTTTCAATATTCTCATGGAAAGCAGGGGTAAATCATTACCAGAGTACTGGATCATGAGAATATTTCTTAAATATGAATCCAATTATCGGTATTATTCCGAGATTCTCATATTTCATAATAATGTTGATTTGTGTAGAGAGTGAAGGCCATTTATGTATGGAAATCAATTGACAAGAGGAATACATAGAGTAAAATTAATGGTTTTATAGTATATTGAAGATTTCGTGTTTGTAGAAAGGGGTTTAAAAATGGGTACAGCAAAAGCGCGCCATATCCTTGTGTCCAGTCAGGAAGAGTGCCAAAAGTTAAAAGAGCAGATCGAGGCTGGAGCAGACTTTGATGAGATAGCTAAGGAGCACTCACAATGCCCTTCTGGCCAGAGCGGAGGGGGTCTAGGTGAGTTTAGTCCCGGACAAATGGTTAAAGAATTTGACCAGGTAGTTTTTAACGATGAAGTTGGAAAAGTCCATGGTCCTGTTAAAACTGATTTTGGATATCATCTGATCGAGATTACAGATCGGATGGAATAAGTGTCTATAGCTTGTGGTTACAGGCATACGGTTTTACATTATTATTAAACACAAGAAAATAAGCCTTTGATCAGGCTGTTATCGCATAATATGTGTGTTGGTTATCCGGTAATGTATACTTTATCAATACACAATAGCTTAGCAGGAGCAGAGATGAATATATATGTTGGAAGCCTATCTTATGATACCACAGAGGAAGAAGTTCGGAATATTTTCGAGCCGTATGGGGAAATAGCAAGTATATCTATCATTACGGATAAATTTTCCGGTAAGTCAAAAGGCTTTGGTTTTGTAGAAATGCCTAAGCAGGAAGAGGCAGAAGAGGCTATAAAGTGCTTAAATGAAAGTGAAATGAAAGGTAGAAATATTAAAGTAAATGAGGCGCATCCCAGAGAAGAGCGTTCAAAACGCAGGGAAAGATATTGATTCGCTTTGTTGTTAACATGAAAAGAAGAAAGCAGTGGTCGTCAATCTGTGGCGTATCACTGCTTTCTTTATGAAGTTTGTTCTGCAGAAATTACTTGATCAACAATGACCGCGTCCATTCGTACCCTGAATATTTTAGCCGCCTTCGTCTGGTATGTTGGAGGCATAGTATTACTAATAAAGGGGACCACTATGCTGGTTGAGGCATATTTGCTGAAACCTGAGCAGAACTGGCCCTGGCTGGCTGTTACAGTAGGGCCTGTCATTGGCAGCATCAAGGGTAAGTTCATATTTCGTAAAAGTTGTCTCAAAAACCTTACGAGAATAAATACTCTTAACCAACCAAAAATCTGGCAATTTTTCAAACCCTGGTTCTTTGCTGTATTAGCCATAATGATAACGTTTGGCGCGACTATGGCGAGAATGGCACATACACAACATAACTATTACTTTTTAATAGCAGTTTCCATAGTGGATGTTGATATTGGCATTGCCCTTCTATGGAGTAGTCATATATTCTGGAAACAGAAGGCATTTTCAAAGAGATATTAAATGCTGAAAGCATCTATTGATTTAGGAACAAATACCTGCCTTATGCTTATTGCAGAGGTTGAGTCCGGAGCTGTAAATAAAGTCCTTGCTGATCATGCCAGAATTGTTCGCCTTGGAGAAGGGGTAGACAAAAAAGGATATCTTCAGTCGGATGCGATGGAAAGAACGTTAACGTGTATGGATGAATATAGAAAAATAGTTTCTGAAGTGGGGATATCTCCTATGGATGTGGTATGTGTCGCAACCAGTCAGGCAAGAGATGCTGAAAATGGAATGGGATTTTTTGCTGGAGTAGAGAAGGAGTACGGATTCAGGTTCCGGGTTATTTCGGGTCAAGATGAAGCTCGATTAAGTTTTATGGGTTCTCTGCTTCCGGGTATGGCACCATCTAGTCATGCAGTTGTAGATATAGGAGGTGGAAGTACAGAATTTGTAACAGCAAAGGAAGATCGAAGTGTAGACCTGGGGTCTGTGCGTTTTACGGAAAGATACCTGATCTCCGACCCGGTAATTGATGAAGAGTTTCGCGTCTGTCTTAGTGAAATAGATAATAAGCTTGAGGAACTTGTGGATTGGAGATGCTCTATTCCTGCAAACATACAAATGCTTGCAGTGGCTGGAACAGCTACAACGCTTGCATCCTGGCATTTGGGACTCAGAGTGTTTGATGCTGCTGAAGTTGAAAATGTCAAATTTACAAATCAAGACTTGCTTCGAATGGTCAATAACCTTAAGCGAATGACGGTAGCGGAGAGACGTGAACAAGCAGGCATCGAACCAAAACGAGCAGACGTCTTGCTTGCAGGGGCGATGATTATGTGGAGGACAATGGAGAAATTGGATTTTCAGACTTGCAGTGTAAGCTCAAGGGGTTTGAGATATGGGGTGTTAATGGGTAATAATTCAATATGAGAGAAACTCAAAGTTAAACATTCTTTAACTGTTTCAGCATTGGTGCGTAAAGCCATTCTACCCCGTTATTATCTGCCAGGTCCTTAATCATCGTATAGTATTTATTATAGATGTCTTGCGCCTTTTCTTTGTAATCAGGATTACAGAAAAATACCCGACAACCAAGCGTTCGGTGTTCTCTGATTGAGCATTGACTGTTTATGAGAAAGGGGCATATATTTTTGTCCGGATCAAAAGAGGGTACTTCCACATTTTTCCGAATATAGTCTGTTTCAATGGTTGATGCATATAATACGTGGTCAAACTCATCGAAACTGCAGCAGGTACCACATGCAACACAACCTGGGTCGATACTTGCAAGCTCCGCTTCGAGCTTTTTGTATATTTCATTAATATCAGAGTTGTTTTCAGGATGATGATCCAACATGGATCCCATTTTAGTATATATTGTTTTGAAAATACAGATATAAACTGAATCTAAACAGTAAATTTCCAATATCTGGTAAACTCTGTTGCTAATATAAATAAATTATACAGGATTAAATTTTTCTTGAAATCAATCTCTTTCAGTGGTAGCCTCTTGATTCATTTATGTATATATAACATGTATCAAGTAGAATTAAAGTGAATCTATTAAGTCTAAATGTTGGAGACTATGATAAAATTGCGGATGAATTAGAATTCTGGTTAAAAGACTAACAGGAAAATTGAAAAGAATGAAAAAAAATAATAATTCGATAAGGGAATGTTTGCTAAACAAGATAGAGAAAAGGGAGGCTGTAGTAGGGATCATTGGTCTGGGTTATGTGGGTTTGCCGCTGGCAATTCATTTTGGGCAACAGGGGTTCAAGGTAATTGGTTTTGATGTGGACGAACGTAAAATTGAGATGCTTTATCAAGGGCAGTCCTATATAAAGCACATAAAAATGGACCATATCAATGAGAAAATAAAGGAGGGTGAGCTTGAAGCGACAGTTGACTTCACGCGTCTTGGTGAAGCGGATTGCATGCTGATCTGCGTACCTACTCCACTTACTGATAAGATGGAGCCTGATCTGAGTTATGTTCTGGACACTACAAATTTTATTGCTGATAACCTCCGCGCGGGACAAATTGTTATTTTAGAAAGCACTACATATCCAGGGACTACGGAGGAAGCTCTTCTTCCAAGGTTGGAGACTGATGATATGAAGGCTGGGGAAGATTTCTTTCTTGCTTACTCTCCGGAAAGAGAAGACCCCGGTAACAAGAAATTTGATGCCGCCAATATTCCAAAGGTTGTCGGTGGGGTCACCTCTTCCTGCCTGGAGATTGCGTCAGCTCTCTATAATTGTATTACCCAGGTGGTGCCGGTATCATCGACTGGGGCTGCTGAGATGACAAAGATTCTGGAGAATACGTTCCGTTCTGTTAATATTGCTCTGGTAAATGAGTTGAAGGTGCTGGGGCATAAAATGGGTATTGATATTTTTGAAGTTATCAATGCTGCGGCAACAAAGCCGTTTGGTTATACGCCATTTTATCCCGGACCGGGACTTGGTGGGCATTGTATTCCAATTGATCCATTTTATCTCTCCTGGAAGGCCAGGGAATACGACTTTGTGACTCGTTTTATTCAACTGGCAGGTGAGATTAATGTGTCTATGCCATACTACGTAATAGACAGGACTATGGAGGCTTTAAATCAGCATGAGAAAAGTCTCAAAGGCAGTAAGGTATTGGTGCTCGGTGTTGCATACAAGAAGGATATTGATGATGAAAGAGAATCTCCCGGTTATACAATAATGAAGATGTTGTCAGAGAAAGGTGCTATTGTAAGCTATAATGATCCCTGGATTCCGGTGTTGAAACCGACCAGAAAATACAACTTCCAAAAAAAGTCCACCCCTCTCACTCCTGATGTATTGCGGGAAATGGATGCCGTAATTGTTGTTACCGATCACAGCGCTTATGACTATGCTGATATAGTTAAGCATTCAAATGTCATTGTAGATACTCGTAATGCAACCGATAAAATTGATGGGGCTGATGGAAAGGTGTTTTTTGCTTGAGAGTGCAACATTCATTTACCTTATAGACGCCTACATTCTCGATACACTGAAGAATGTAGGCGTTTTTTTTATGTATTGAAAAAATAAATACCTTTAGTTTTAACGTGAGTATGATCATTTAAAACAGTAACAAAATCAGGGAGGATTTTGATGATTGAGAATAAAGATTATTCTGATAGTTTTTGTGTGCCGCGTTATCGTGAGCTTGTCAGGCGATATTGCAGTGTTAAAGAGGTTGGAAGTCTTAAATATAGTGTAAAAGGAAAGAAGGTAAAGGAGCAGTTAGTTAACTGCATATGGTCTGAACAGCTTATAAAGAAGGATAATTTATTTACAACAGATGGATTGAGAGTAGAGATCATATCTTCCGGTATATGGAACCTGGAGGCGGGGCCGGATTTTAAGGATGCTGAAATACTTCTGGAAGGAAAGGGGACAGTTAAAGGTGATGTTGAGATTCACGTGTGTTCCGGTGATTGGGCACGTCATGGACATAGTCAACAGAAGGAGTATGATAATGTCTGCCTGCATGTCTTTATGTGGAATGACAGAAAGGAGGAGTATCTCTCAATAAACAATCGCCTGGTCCCTCAACTTGAGCTTTATGATTATCTGGAATACGAATTGGATAAGCTTGCTGATATGATAGATATCGAAGATTATCCACACACTGGCAGCGCCAATGCCGGTCCATGCCGGAAGAGATTGAATGCTATTCTTCACGGTGATAATTGGATTGGGCAATTTCTGGATTTTGCCGGTGATGAAAGGATATTAGCGAAGACGGACAGAATTGTAACACAGCAGAAGTCAAAGACGTATGAGCAGGTTTTGTATGAGGCGATAATGGAATCGCTTGGTTATAAGAATAATAAAGAGCAGTTTTTACGTTTAGCGGCTCTCGTTACAATCAATGAGATTAAGAGATTAATACCTTCTGACGTTTCAGTAGATGAAAAAAGCAGGAGAATACAGGCATTACTGCTTGGTGTTTCCGGACTATTGCCCAGTCAGAGATCAAAATATACAAGCGTTAAGGATGAGCATACTCTTGAATATATTACCGACATAGAACAGATATGGTCAAATATCAGAAATGATATCAATTGTGAAAAAATGGATGGGGAGTCATGGAAATTTAAGTATTCCAGGCCGGGCAACTATCCAACAAGAAGGATCGCAGCAATCAGCCGTCTTCTGGCAGAAAATTCTGAAACCGGGATTTTCAGAGTGATAGTGAACACTTTTGAGAAGGCGGACACAATCGGGAATGAAGTAGCTGGGATAAAAACAGTCATCAAAGACACTGAGTCTGTTTTTCTGGAATTATACGACGACCATTGGTCTTACTATTCTACGTTTGGAGGGATACGATTAAAAAAGAAGCAGAGGCTGGTCGGCAGAGAACGAGCTGCTGTAATATTCATAAATATAACTATTCCAGTACTGTTAGCATACGCAAGAAAAAAGAATGATTCTGCGTTAGAAGAGAAATTATTTAAAGCTTATAAACAACATGCGAAACTATCGCCAAATAATATTACAAAGTTTATGAATTATAGAATTCTTGGAAAAAATTATAAGGAAGTGAGCATCGTTAATTCCGCAAGACGTCAGCAGGGACTCCTGCAGATATTTAAAGACTTTTGCGAAAGTGACGACATTGCATGTGAAAGATGTGTGCTTATGCAATCAATTAATTCAATAATCTCCTGAGACTCCTGACTTTCTTAACCTCTTAAGAAAGATGCAGTAACCTCATTATGTCGTTCTTTGTCGCGTAAACCATTAACGATAGCACCAACCCCATACCAATGTAATTGGCAATTGCCATTGTTTTTTCACTGATTGGAGAGCCCTTAATCTTTTCTATGCCAAGGAACATGAGATGCCCTCCATCCAGAACAGGGACCGGCAATATATTTATTACTGCCAGATTAATGCTGATGATAGCCATGAAATACATTAGTTTGCCGATTCCGGACTTCGCGGATTCGTAGGAGGCTTGAGCTATCAGGACCGGGCCTCCCAGGGCCTTAGTTGATAATTTCTTTGAAACAAATCCCTGTATGGTCAGATATATTCTTTTAATATTTATAACCGTTTTATGCGTGCCTACTACACATGCTTTCGCAATGCCATATTTCCTGACAATCTTTTTTTCACTGAATTTAATTCCCAGCAGACCGTGAGCATTCTCTTTGTTCTTCTGGGGCTTGATTGTCTTTGTAATGGTTTCGTAGTTATGTGTCCACGCAATTTCAAACTCATTACCCTGACTGGCGGTAACAATAGCGAGAAGCTGACTCCACTCAGAAACATTCTCTCCGCTTATTGATGTAATGTTATCACCCGGTTTAATACCTGCTGTTGCTGCAGGGTAACCTTCAACGGTTGAGTCTACTGTCAATCCGTAGTGTGGAAAAATTCCTTCAGAAAACTCCTTAACTGTCTCTTCTCCCAGTTTCGATAATTTTATTTTTTTGTTCCATCATCTTTTTTTACCTCTAATGTGACAATGCCATCCGGTGACTCTTTTATTGTATTTATTAACCCTGAGAAGCCATGAACATCCTGTGAATTTACCTTAACGATCTCATCTCCCTTTTCCAGTCCGAGGGAGTGCGCAAAACTGCCTTTTTTTACGCCATCAAGCTTTGATGTGGCGCATGACAGACCAATCATCCAGCGAGTAACAATAGCCGGTGTTACCTTAATGTTAGTGTCCTGGCCTTTACGTAAGACAGTAAGATTAAGTTCTTTGCCAGGATTTGCATTGACTATTTCTCTGAAATCGTTTGCTGAGTTAATCTTCTTACCATTAACTTCTAATATTTTGTCATTAGCATGCAATTCTGATACTTGCGCAGGTGCATCCGCATTTTCTACAGTAAATATTTTGTTTACTTCCAATGTGCTTGCCGGCGCGATTCCAATGCGCTGCACGCCCACAGAAGCATCATACTTAGGCACTACATTGACATCGAATGTTTCATTGTCTCTTTCAATCTCCATGTTTATGCCTTCAGAAGAGCTGTTGAGTGCTACAGAAATGAAGATGTCCTCAAAGTCCGGGTCCTTAACGTTATCAATCCTGACGATTTTATCTCCAGAACGTATTCCCGCTTCCCAGGCGGCCCCTCCCGGTATAGTCTGTCCTATTTCTGCTGTTATGAAAGGGACGCCTATCCTGAAGGCAACAATAAAGACAAAAAATGCTAAAATTGTATTACAAGCGACACCGGCTACGAGTACCGCTGCACGCTGCCATGGTTTCTTAGACATGAACTCCCACTCTTCACCTGTGTTTGACTCCTCTCTCTGTTCCCCGGCAAGTTTTACATATCCTCCCAGTGGTATGAGTGAAACTCTGTAGTCAGTTTCACCATACTGTTTTCTGATGATTGCCGGGCCAAATCCAAGTGAAAAAGCATGTACTCTTACACCTATCTTCTTTGCTACTAAAAAATGACCGAGTTCATGGATAAATATAAGTAAACCTATTCCAATAATTACTAAAACTACATTAGATGATATTCCTATGAAAGGCATATTTTTGTCTCCTTACGCGCGTATTCATCCGCATCTATGATATCCTGTAAAGTAGGGTCTTTAATATAATTATGTTCTTTCATAACGTATTCCACTGCCCTCGTGATATCGGTAAATTTAATTTTATCTTCTAAAAAAGCCTGGACTGCTATTTCATTTGCCGCATTAAATGTAGCGCCCATAGTACCGCCTTTTTCAACTACTTCGTATCCTAATCTCAGTGCCGGGAATTTGTCCATATCAGGTTTATGGAAATTCAAAGTACCCAGCTTCGCGAGGTTAAAAGATTTGACATTGCCATTTACTCTGTCAGGGTATGTCAGCGCAAATTGTATAGGCACCTTCATGTCAGGTAATCCCATCTGGGCAATGACAGAGCCATCACAGAACTCAACAAGCGAATGGATTATTGACTCAGGGTGTATGACTACTTCAATTTGAGTGGCATCCAGATCAAAAAGCCATTTTGCTTCAATTACTTCAAGGGCTTTGTTCATCAGTGTTGCGGAGTCAATAGTTATTTTATTTCCCATGTTCCATGTCGGGTGGTTGAGCGCCTCCTCTTTTGTAACTTCCGATAGTTTCTCCTCAGGATGGTTGCGGAACGGGCCACCTGAGGCCGTAATTATTATCTTTTTAACTTCTTCACGGCGTCCGGCTCTTAATGCCTGAAGTACCGCACTGTGTTCGCTGTCAACAGGGATGATACTCACTCCATATTCTTCTGCCATTGGCATAATCAATCCACCTGCCATGACTAAAGCCTCTTTGTTGGCCAGGGCCAGGGTTTTTCTGTTTTTGACTACCTCAATAGCAGCGGGGAGTCCGGCCCCTCCCACTATAGCCGAAAGGACTATATCAACATTTTCTCCGGAAACCATCTCTCTTACGCTATTTTCACCTGTAAGTATTTGTACACCGTTACCACTCAGATTGTTTCTGAGCAGCTCAACACACCTTTCGTCCGCGAGAGATACGTTTTCCGGCTTAAACTCGTTAACCTGTTCTGATAGTAGTTTCCATTGTGAATTTGCAGACAATGCCACAACATTATATTTATGCTTCAGGTTTCTTATAACATCAAGTGCGCTTGTTCCAATAGAACCTGTTGAGCCAAGAATAACTACATTTTTCATAATTATATCGTTTTGATCTCTTCCAATAACGCGGAGACCATTTCGCCTTCCGGAACCTTTCTTATTTTTTCGCCTTTTTTAAATAAAAAGCCAACTCCTTTTCCACCGGCAATTCCTATGTCGGCTTCCATTGCTTCTCCGGGACCGTTAACAATGCATCCCATAACTGCAATCTGCACGGACTGTTTTTGCGCAGGGAGTCTTTTTTTCACTTCATTAACAATATTGAGAAGGTCTATTTCACAACGTCCGCAAGTCGGACACGATATTATTTCTGGATCCGTACTTTTTGACAGTCCAAGCGCTTCAAGGATCTTATATCCAGCTTGCACTTCCTGATGAGGAGGACCTGTGTAAGAGACCCTTAATGTATCTCCAATTCCTTCTGAAAGCAGACCGCCAATACCAATTGCAGATTTTATAACAGCGTCATCCGGTGCTCCTGCAGCGGTAATACCCAGATGTAAAGGATAGTCACACTGTTTTGCTATGGATCTATACGCGTCCATAGTTTTTTGGACATCAGATGCTTTAAGTGAGACTACAATATCTTTAAACCCCAACGATTCAAAATGTTCACAATACTTTAACGTTGTTTTAACCATTAACTCCACAAGGTCTTCATTGTGGCCATTATTGCTTCTGATAGAACCGGAATTGACTCCTATTCTTATTGGGATACCTTTGTCCTTTGCGAGACGTACAATCTCCTCAAGCTTTTCCCTGTTTTGCATATTGCCGGGGTTGATACGGATCTTGTCTACACCTTGTTTAATGGCTTCAATGGCGAGATTGTGTCCAAAATGAATATCAGCGACTAACGGTATGTTTATTCTCTTTTTGAGTTCGCCAAGACATCTGACTGTTTTTACATCAGGAACAGCGACTCGAATTATCCTGCATTTTAGTGTTTCCAACTCGTGGATCTGCTTTGCTGTTGTTTCGATGTCATCTGTATGGGTATTTGTCATTGATTGAATAGCAATTGGCGAATTTCCACCAATCTCTATAGATCCAACAGAGACAGTTCTAGTTTTACGTCTATTTGTCATATAAAAGCGGTCTATAATTAACTTTATCGATTTTAGTCAAATCCATTCTAACAGTTTTTTCTATAAACTCAAGTTATTATAATATTACACTCAACCAGGCCGGGCACTAATAGATTCGTGGTAGACCAGGTTGATTATTTTGTTTTGAAAAACTCTTTCGGTCTATTTGTCATAATGTTTCTTATTTTTTAATAGTATAAGCAGGTCTTAAACAAAATACTTGACACTTTTATATCACGGTTTATGATATATTTAACGCCTTAAACAGGCGGTTATTTTGAAGAAAACAGGAGGATTTTAGGGATTTTACCGTACGTATGCCTTGAATGTTTCAGGCGATTACGTACTTGCTACTGAAATGGGAGAGTATTTTGGCTGTAATAACAGAAGATTCGATACAGAAAACCGGTGAATCACCGGTATCAAAAAAAAAGAAATCATCATGGATCACGTCACTCAGGTTCAGATGGTTTTCACAAATTTCGTTTTTTATTTTGACAATTTACGTTGGATGGTCGTTTTATCTGTTTGTGCGATATTGCGAATCAGGCGGTGTTACTGCTTTTGTGGCAAGACCGCCAGGTGTAGAGGCGTTTTTGCCGATAGGCGCATTTATGGGTTTGAAGTATTTTCTGGGTACCGGGGCGGTAGACCCTTTGCATCCAGCTGGCTTTATAATATTTGCTTCTATTCTGGTAACATCGTTTCTTTTCCAAAGAGGTTTTTGCAGCTGGATATGTCCGGTTGGAACAATGTCTGAGTGGGCATGGAGATTTGGTGATTGGGTAAAGTCTAAATGCGGCAGGGGGGTCAGCTATTGGTTGGAAAAGTTTCCGGTTAAACTTACATGCGGCCTTAGCATGATAACTACACCGATTGTCGCCTTGATGCTTCTGAATATGATAACGTTTGCCTCATTTAAATCTCCGGGTATGAAGTTTATCTTTCCTTTAATGATTGCGGCTATTATCATACCCTTTGTCCTGCCCAGGAAAATCTGGCCAGTCCGTGTGGAAGATGCTATCGCGCGTGCCTGGAAGTATACCCTTTTGGCTTTTTTTACCGTAAACATAGTGATAAAGATGTCAGCAGCTCAGATTGGGATGATATTTGAGAAAGCCCCGTATATGAAAGTTGCAGATATTAAAATGATGCACTTTTTTCTTAATCTTTCCATGCTTGCGATAATTATATTGTCTGTGATTTTTGTTTTCTCCATCTTTAATAAGAATTACTGGTGCCGGTATTTTTGTCCGTATGGCGCATTGATAGGTGTCCTGGGATGGGCGAGTCCAACCAGAATAGTGAGAAACAAAAAAACGTGTGTTGACTGCAGTAAGTGTACGGTTGCTTGTCCTGTTCATATAGAAGTTGAGAAAAAGAACATTGTTTATGATGTAGAGTGTCTGGGATGCTATGATTGTGTTGATTCGTGTCCTGTAAGTGGAGCGCTTGATATGAAACTCCTGGGTTTTGGTAAAAAGATCCACTATGCTGTCTATGCCGGTCTCGTAGTTGGGCTATTTGTAGTTTTTATGAATACCGCACGATTTACCGGATACTGGCATAATAATGTGTCGGTACAGGAGTACACGGAATTGGTTCAGGACCTGGACAACCCCAGGTTTAAACATCAGCAAGGTAAATTTGAAATAGAAGAGTAGCTTTCATTTATGCTGGATAAAAATAATATTTTTCATGACCTTATAGTAGAGGTAAGAGCTTTAACGGTTTCTCACGATCCCACACCTCTTTTTGATGATCTGCAACTTGAATCTCTTGATGGTGAATGCCATTTTACGTCATCAAGAAGGACTTTGTTAATGATGAGCAGGGTTATTGAAGACACTTTGAAGTTGCATAAAAAGCGGTGTTTATTGTATTCCGGTTTTCAGGAATTAAGCAGGTTTAATGAGCACCGTGAAAGATATACTAAATTAGCGGCCTGTGCGGACCAGATATTCGTTGTAGGTGTCGCTGACGTACATGTTGCGGACATTGCGGAAAATGTGCATGTCAAGACAAAGAACGCGGATATAATTCGTAATAATTGGATTTCAATTATCACAAGTAAGACTATCAATATTTCGTTGATAGCGCAGGAACTGACTTCACAGAACCATCATGAAGGGTACATTGGCTTTTACACAAACAGTAAATCCCTTACCGAAAAGGCCGTTGATTTATTAATTAATAACAATGTACTGAGTGATGATCCTGTCCCTGGAAAGCAAACCAGTTTTAACATTTAGCTATCATTTTGTATAAGCATGAAAAGTCTCTCTTTCGAGAGGGTTCCAATCGCGTAGTCCTCTCGAAAGAGAGGTCTGCCTCAATATCATAATGTCAGATTCTAAAATAACCATTCTTGCCGTAAGTACTCACCCTGATGATGTGGAATCCGGTATGGGGGGCAGTATAATAAAATTCATGAAACTTGGACATGAGGTTCATATTGTAGATCTTACAAATGGAGAACCTACACCGCATGGTACTCCGGAAATAAGGCATGAAGAGTGTAAAAAGGCAACTGATATACTTGGCGTGTCTGGCAGGACAAATCTGGGCCTTACAAATCGTTATCTCTTTGATAATAAAGAATCAAGACATAGACTGGCTGAAGTTATTAGAAGAGTGAGGCCTCATATCATGTTTCTTCCCTGTTGGGAAGATGCCCATCCTGATCACATACAGGCAACACAGATAGGTGAGGCGGCAAGGTTCTATGCTAAACTTACAAAGACAGATTTAGCAGGTGAACCGTGGTATCCAGGTCGTATTCTATATTATTTGTGGTCTCACCAGAGAGTGCATCTCTCGCCGGCTTTAATTATTGATATCAGTGATGAGTTTGAAAGTAAAGTTGAGGCTGTAAAATCCTATAAGTCACAATATGCATATACTGAAGAAAGATGGCATGCGGTAAATGGAGCAATGCGTTCTTGTGGTCAGTACTTTGGATCATTAATCGGAACACAATACGGTGAGCCATTTGCAAGTCGTGAGAAATTAGGATTAAGAGATATAAGGGATTTAATATGAAGGAATTCAGGAACTCCCCAATTTCATAATTCTTGAATACCTTAATTAAAGACAATGAATACATTTCAAGTTGGCAAGTTAAATACCAAATTTCTGGATGAACTGATAGGCAGTATTGGGGAAAATGACCCAAGGGTTATTGTAGGACCGAAAGTCGGTGAAGATGCTGCCGTAATAGATTTTGGCGATAAATATCTTGTTTCAACAACCGATCCAATAACCTTTACATCCCATAAGATAGGGTGGTACATGGTTAATGTAAACGCAAATGATATCGCGACAATGGGAGGGGTTCCAAAGTGGCTACTTACGTCTATCTTTCTGCCGGAAAATAAAACGGACAGCGCATTAGTTAAGGAAATATTTTACGATATTGAAAAAGCTGCGGAAGAGCTGGGCATTGTTGTTTGTGGTGGACATACAGAAATAACTCAAGGTTTGGATCGTCCAATCGTTTCCGGGAATATGCTTGGCGAAGTAGATAAGGATAACTTAGTGACAAATTCTCGTGCCAGGGCAGGAGATCAGATTATATTGACCAAGGGTATTGCAATTGAAGGAATGGCACTCCTTGCGAGAGAAAGAGAAAAAGAGTTATCCGGGAAATTTGGCAATTTATTTGTCGAAAAGGTCGGTAACTTTTTGCTTGATCCGGGGATCAGCGTTGTCAAAGAAGCGCATATTGTTAATCAAGTGGCTGATATTCGCGCGATGCATGATCCAACGGAAGGTGGTCTGGCAGCCGGATTGAGAGAACTTGCAAGTGTTTCGAACACGGGTGTACTGGTGTATGAGGAGAAGATCCGGTATTTAGAGGAAACAAGGATATTGTGTTCTGAGTATAATCTTGATCCATTGGGTGTGATTGCCTCAGGTGCATTGTTAATAGTAGCAGGCCCTGATGATAAAGACGCGGTGATAAGCGAGCTTGTACAAAATGATATAGAGTGTTCTGTGATAGGTAAATTGACTGATAAGGAGTACGGGTTGAAAATAATAGTTGATGGAACTCCGAGAGAGTTGCCTTATTTTGAGGTGGATGAAATTACAAAGGTTATCTAGTTCTTCAAAGTTTCAAGCCTGGTTACCGCTATCCCGTATGGTTATTATTCGCTTGACACATAGAGGTGTTGTTTGTAGAATTGCCAAAATCGGTATATTGTGGTTATTTAGTTGTAGTATTGCATGCCTAACCAATTGTTAGCTTGATATTTAGGTGGTCTTGTATGAAAGATAAATTATGAATGGATACGGTGATCAACCCGAATTCAGGTTTGATAAAATACAATTTGATCCTTTTAAGAAGTATATAATTCCAATAGCCTTTGTTATAGGTATTATCATACTTGGGTATTCTTCAATATTTACGGTTAAGGCAAACCAGGAAGCGACAATATTGAGGTTTGGTAAGTATATGGAGACTGTTGGACCCGGATTGCATTTTAAACTGCCTTTTGGTGTTGACAGGGTATATGCAGGTGAAGTTAAGCGTATATATAATGAAGAATTTGGTTACAGGACTCTTCGTTCCGGCAGGGAGAGCATGATTGATTATAATTTCAGGGGTGCAAGTGAAGTTTCTCTTATGTTGACTGGAGATAGAAATTGTGCTGTGGTGCATTGGGTCGTAAGATATAAGATAAAAAATCTGAAAGATTTTCTTTTTAATGTTCGAAATGTAAAAAGTACTATCAGAGATGTTTCTGAAGCAGTCATGCGGAGAATCGTAGGTAACAGGTCTATTGATGAGGTGTTGACTATTGGAAGAAGGGGAATAGAGGGTGTTGCAGAGAAGGAAATAGAGTCATTTCTGGATAGTTACGGCTGTGGAATTGATATACAAGTTGTCAACCTGAAGGGTGTTAACCCGCCAGAGCAGGTTAAAGACGCATTTGACGCTGTTAATAAAGCGGTACAGTTGAGGGACCAGATTACAAACGAGGCCGAAGGTAAGAAGAACAAGGTAATACCGGCAGCAATGGGAAAGAAGGAACAGGCAATTAGAGAGGCTGAAGGGTATAAGATAAAGAGAATTAACGAGGCTACTGGAGATACTAAGGCGTTTCTTGCTGTCTGGAGAGAGTATGAGAAGGCAAAGGACGTAACAAGGAGGAGGCTTTACCTTGAAACCATGGAAAAGGCGATTCCGAAGTGTGATGAAGTGTATATAATCGATAAAGACCAGAAAGGGATTTTACCAATACTCAAACTGGGAGAGAGTAAGGTGTTGAAATGACGCAAAAATCACAGGCATTTATAACAATAGCTATAATTACGATAGTCGTTATTATTATCATAGTCAGTAGCTCTTTTTATGTAGTTGATATTAAATCACAATGCGTAATCACCCAATTTGGAAGGCCTGTTAAGGTTGTACAAAAACCGGGGTTAAATGTAAAAACACCTTTTATTCAAAAAGCGAAATTTTTTGAAAAGCGCATTATAGAGTGGGATGGAGAGCCCAGTGATATCCTGACAAGAGATAAGGAAAATATCGGTATTAATACCTGGGCCCGTTGGAGAATTGTTGACCCTTTAAAATTCTATACCTCATTAGGGACGGAAAGCAGGGGGCAGGGTGTGTTGGATGAAGTTATAGAATCATCCGTTAAAAATATTGTAAGCTCGTATCCGTTAAATGAGATTCTCAGGAACACGAATCGGAAACTCGAATATACAACAGTAGAGTTGGAAAAGGCAGAAATGGACAAAAAAGTCCGAGTTTCTCATGGAAGATCCAGTTTGGTCGGTGAAATAAATAAAATGGCAAATGAAGGGTTGCGTGAAAGATATGGTATGGAACTGGTTGATGTCAGGATAAAGCATGTTAATTATGTTCCGGCGGTTATTCCTAAAATATTTGACAGGATGCGTTCAGAAAGAATAAGGATTGCAAGTAAATATGAATCTGAAGGCAGGAGAGAAGAGGCTGAGATTTTGGGGTATATGAAAAAGGAGTTGGAGAAGATAGAATCTGAAGGTTATAAAATAGCGGTTGAGACAAGAGGTGAAGCTGATGCTGAGGCAATCAGAATATACGCGGACGCTTACAAAAAAGCCCCTGAATTTTATTCCTTTACAAAGACTCTCGAAACATATGAAAAGACAATTGACGAAAATACCCGTTTGTATTTGAGCACAGATAGTGAATATTATAAATATATTAATGATTTTATAGAAAAGTAGGGCACTTCTGTAGGATTGCTATCGGGCATTATGTGGGTGATTATATATCAGTTAATGAGCACTTCATGCTAGAGTAAAAAAGTATTGTTATAGATGCAGTTTGATTTAAAATTTGATATACACATGCCTGGTCGTATTTCACACTTACCACCATTATATTTAACCTGCTGCTGACTGATATTTTGTCTGCGAAGTCGCAAATATTACTTACCACCTCATTGATATAAACGTAAATTATCTTCCGTTAGATAAAAATTAATGCGTCTAAAACCTCATTTTGTTTATGAAAATAAAACTATTTTTGTTTATTTTCTAACGATATCAGGAATAATACACCTGATTCTCATCTTTTCAACTTCTAGTATAAGTCATTTACTGAGACCGGTTCTTGATATTAACGATTATGGAACGAAGGACAGTAACTATGTTGTAGAGATAGACCTTGGATCCGATGAACAGAAAGAAGAAAAAGAAGAGCCGGTAGAAGAAGAAGAAGAAGAGATGGTAGAATCCGATGTACGTGAAGAGAAGAGAGATCTCTTTGTTGATACATCTGGAGAAACCGTTGATGAAGAACCACGGGCTGAGACTAATAAAATAGGAGAAAAAGGGTCTGTCGCGAGAGACAATTATACAGACGAAAATGATATAAACGATAAACCACGACTAGAGAGTGAAACTGTTTTTCCTGGAGAAGTTCCTGATGAGTTTGCGGCAACAGCGCCTCAAGTCTCAGGTTTGCCGGTTAATGTTGGTCTTGCTGAGCCGGTTACGGACGCGAATGAAGAGATTGCTGAGAAACAGGTTGAAGATGAAACCGTAGCCAGCATGCCTGAAGTCGATCAGAGAGAAGATCAATCTGATACCGATGCAGTTGAGGGGAGGGATCAGGTAGAAGAAGTGTCTGTCGTCGAGGATGCAGAGGTTGTTGAGCATGAAGAGGTGAGCTCTCAACCTCTGAGTAGTCTAGATACAAAACCGGTAGAGAATATTGAAAAGGTATATTCTGACGTATTTGATTCTGACGTTGTTGTATTTGAACCGGAATCAATAAAAAGAGATGATACAGATGCTGATGTGGGAGATAAAGAGGTTGTTGATCCTGTTGAAGAATATACAAAAACAGCATCTATTCCAAAAACAGTTATGAAGGAGCTGGTTAGCGGTAAGACGGAGAGTGTCGCGAGTAAGCCGCGGAAGCAATCGAAACCTCCTGAACGCCAGATAGAAAATGTGCCGACGGGTGATGATGCTCCATTCTTTGAAGATAATATATCAAATGCGCCAATGACCGGAGCTCCTTCATTTAATGTAAAAAAACACGAATATGCTCAATATTACAAACATATAAAAGATAAAATAAGGTTGTACTGGTTATTGCAGTATGGTACAGATGCATCTATTAATCAGGTAACCAGCGGTTACAAACCTATAGTTGTTACTTTTAAGGTGCTTCCTTCCGGTAAAATAATGAATGTTGAAATTGTGGACTCTGCTGGCAACGAGCTATTAGCTTCTAAAATTAGAAAGTCAATTCAGAACACGGCTTTAAATACATTTCCGGATTATATTAACGAAAAGCAAATAGATGTTAAATTTAGTTACTTTTTTTTTGATTAGGGAGGCGATATATTGGAATGGTTAGCGGGTGGTGGCCCATTAATGATACCATTATTTATCTGTTCGATTGTGGCTCTTGCCGTTATCTTAGAGCGTATGGTCAGCCTTCGTAGAGGGCGTATTATGAGGCCGGAACTTATCGAAGTAATTAGCGCGATCAGGGGTCCGGAAGATATTCAGATAATTTATAACAGATGTAATGTAATAAAGGGGCCATTTTCAAATATAATTAAACGTGCAATTTCAAATACGCATCTGTCAAGGGAAGAGAAAGTACTGGATATTCAGGCAACCGGCAGGCAGGAAGCACGTTCCCTGGAGAGAATGTTAGTAGTATTGGAAATTATTACTGCAATTACACCGCTTCTCGGGTTGCTCGGCACTGTGCTTGGTATGAGTCAGGTGTTTGACGTGATCTCAGAAGTAGGGTTAGGGCAGACAAAGGCATTTTCCGGTGGTATAGCACAGGCATTAAGAACAACCATAATCGGGCTGGGAGTAGCGATTCCGTCTTTAATCGCATACAGCAGTTTTGACAGGAAAGTAGATAACCTGATACTGGAGATGGAAAAATACTCAATGTTGCTTTTGAATAAAATCTATTCTGTTGATAAAGAGGGAAAAGCTATTGGTCCCGGCGCTAAGTAACCATGCAATTTCGAATAAAACGATACATAAAACCGGTAATAAATATTGCTTCGTTAGTGGACGTGCTTTTTCTGCTTTTAATATTCTTTATGGTAACTTCTGCATTTGTGGAACAGCCGAATATTAAATTAGAGCTGCCTGCTACAAGGCATTCTGAGGTTAGTAAGATTGACAGGGCAGTGTTAACTATAACTCGTGATGGGCAACTGTTTTTACATGATAAACCAATTGATAAGAATAGCCTTGAAAAAGAACTAAGAAGAATGATTTTGGACACGGGAGATGAAGTGTTGGTTTTAAAAGCCGATAAAATGGTGCTTTACGGAGATGTCGTTGACATCATGGATAGCGCTAAGGGGGCAGGTTTTAAGAAAGTAGTTGCTCCAACGATCATGCAGGAATAAGATTATTGATACAGAGGATTCTAAATTTGGCAGTGGCCAGCATTTGGTTTTTACCTAAGGCGTAATTGCACAGGAAGGAGTATAGGGTTTGTTGGGTAGTAATTTTAAGGATTTAGTAGAATTAATGGAAACACTCAGGGGTAAAGACGGATGTCCCTGGGATCAGGAGCAGACGCATGAATCTTTGAAATCGTGTTTGATCGAAGAGGTTTATGAGATTGTTGATGCGGTAGACTCAAAAGATTCTGATCAATTAAAAGAAGAACTCGCGGATCTGTTTTTTTTAATAATCTTTTATTGTAAAATTGCAGATGACAGTAATAATTTTGATATCAATAATATGTTAGAAGCCTGTTTAGAGAAAATGACAAGAAGGCATCCTCATGTTTTTGGTGATAAGACGGCGAGAAATGCAAGTGAGGCATTGGGCCAATGGAATGAAATAAAGAAAAAAGAACGAGAGACAAAACAAAATGGTGGTAACGATAATAAATCAATAGTTGATAATGTGCCAAACCATATGCCCGCATTGCAAAAGGCACAGAAAATTCAAAAAAAAGTTGCGCGTGTAGGCTTCGATTGGGAAGTAATTGAGGACGTAATAGCAAAGGTCCATGAAGAGTTAGAGGAGGTCAAAGAAGCAATCAGTAGTGAGAAAAAAGAGTTGATTGCTGAAGAGATAGGTGATTTGTTGTTTGCGGTAGTAAATCTCTCGAGGTTTCTCAAATTAGATTCGGAAGATTTACTGCGAAAAAGTATATCTAAATTTACAGGCAGGTTTAAAAAAGTAGAAATGCGGGTTGCTGCTTTAGGAAAAAATATAGAAGAGTGTTCATTGAAAGAGTTGGATGCCATTTGGAATGAAATAAAGAGTTGATTTGTTCCAGGATTCTTAAGTGTGGGCTTGCGGCAATGGTTTCGAAACCACTGAATCAGATGATAGTGATTGTCATTGCTTTCTGATAAATTGAAACAGAGTCTGTCGATTTTATTCGCATAATTTTGTTGACTTTATAGGGGAAACTACAATATAATCCCCAAAAATACAGGTACTTACTAATTGTTTGACTGAATATGAAGTTACGCTGTGGTGGTCAATGATAGATGGTCATTTCATGGTGCAGCAAGTAATAATCCTGATGTGCTTTGAACGGCTTATTTCTTCCTGAGAGGCTGTTTTGTGCCAGCAATAAGTGAGTGTTTGCTATCATAATAAACACGATAGTTATTAAGTAAGGTATTGTATAAAATGGTGTTACAAGTGTTGTTTGTTCTGTCTTGAGTTTTGGTATATATGTTGCAATATATCACTAATTCGTTTCTTCATATAGTTTTATATTAGTAGTTTAGGGTTGTTAGATACTTTATTTCATACACGTTTGTAACCAGATATGCAAATTCTTAACCTAACTACATGCCAAGAGAAATATTCCTTCCACACAATGTTGTCATTAATTTTCGTTGTGCTGAAAAAAATATCTACTTTTAGTGAGCTTGGCAAATATTGTAACAGGGAAGGGCTTTAGCGTTTGTCACTGTTCGATGCCTCTCAGTGTGATGTTGTAACATGTCCAACTGGCAGGCTGTAGAAGGGTACCGATGAATCAGAATTGTTTGTCTTTTACTTTATTTATATCTAGCAAAAAGTAATGGGAAATAGAAAGGGGGAAAGTATATATGCGTTTTAAGCAGAAAAATGTGATTTGGTTTCTGTTAATTTTGGTTGCTGCTGTTTTCCTGATGTGTGGCGTTTCGAATGCTGCTGATCCAACAGGGGATAAAACTTTTGCATTGGACATCAGGGGCATAAGCATGTCCAATAACTTTACTTGGATTCTTATTTGTGGTTTTGTTATATGGTTTATGCAGGTAGGTTTTGTCTTGTTAGGGGGCTTATTGCCTGCCAAGAATGCGCTGAACTACATGACTCACTGTTTTATCGCCACTACTCTTGGTGTTATCATTTACTGGTTCGTTGGTTTTGGAATCATGTTTGGTGGGTTTGAGTTTCTGGGGCATCATGTGGGAAAAGGTAATCAGTTCATTGGCTTGAGTGGTTTTATGTTGTTAGGTGATGCATACGACGTTAGAGTGATTCTGCTGTTTATATTCCAGGCTGTTGTGGCAACATTTATAGGCAGTATAATTGCAGGTGCAGTTGCTGAAAGAATGAAGCTCTGTTCTTATATTCTTATGTTTTTCTTCGTATATATATTCATATATCCGGTATATGGACATTGGGTATGGGGAGAAGGTTGGTTGTGGGAACTGCCTTACGGTGCTGGTTTGAGAGACTTTGCTGGGTCTGGAGTAGTGCATGCAATTGGTGGAACAATCGGGTTTGTCGGCGCTGCATTTCTGGGGCCTAGAGCCGGCAGGTATAATGAGGATGGTTCATCAAATACAATACCAGGCCATAATGTCGGTTATATGATTGTTGGAACAATACTCCTTGCATTTGGTTGGCTGTTTTATGATGCGGGAAGTACGTTGGCTGCAGGTGATTTGAGAATGTCAGTTGTTGCTGCTAATACAGCTCTTTCCGGATCAATTGGTGCTGTTACCGTTCTTTTCCTCACTTATCTGTTATCAGGACATACTGATGTTGGTGAGGCGTGTAATGGTGCTTTGGCCGGGTTTGTTGCTATTTCTGCCGGATGTGCTTATGTTGCGCCTTGGGCCGCAGTTGTAATCGGATTTCTTGGGGCTGTGCTCTACTTGATTTCATTCTGGGTTATCGGAAATAAATTTAAGGTTGATGATCCGCTGGGCGCATGTTCTGTTCACGGTGCAAACGGTTTCTGGGGGTTGATTGCTCTGGGTATCTTTGCTGATGGTTCATATGGTGGAGTGTATGGGGTGATAACAGGACATTATGGGCAGTTAGTATCGCAGATCATTGGCGCAGCAGTTGCGTTTGCGTGGGCAGGTATAATGGCTTTCATATTGTTTAAATTGATCGGTGGTAAAAACAGCAAATCAAAGATGAGAGTGTCTGAAGAGGTTGAAAAAGATGGACTGGACATTCATATTCATGGTACGGCGTGTTACCCTGAACAGCAATAGGATGTTATAAGTACTTAAAAAAATAATAGCCACCTGCTACACAAGGCGGGTGGCTATTATTGTAGTTTCTGGTCAGCAGAAGTCGTGTTTTAATGATAATTAAGATGTGAATCACTTTCAGTTTGACCAATGGTTGCACTGTCTACTCTTTGCTTAATAAGATTTTTTTTTCGACATACATACCCACTTACATACCTTAGCGTTTTAGCCGTTTCATAATTATTGGTGTTGTGCTGCAGAAAAGAATACTGTTGCTTTTTTACATTAAATAATAATGCGGGAAACCGCATCGCTTCTTAATAGAATAATATTAATATATTGCATTTTTTTAACTATGACGTTAATTAATGTTGATATGGTAAATAATATTACTTTTGATTTAATTTTCACTGTCAGTTATAGGTGTAATTATCGCTTGAAATAAGGTGTGGCGGTTTTGCGAACGGCATATATAAGCCATAATTACAAGATGTTCATAACGGTGCATATGGAGCATTTATATTTGTAATGTATTGTTATGATGTGGCTTAGGGACTTTGTAGTTTGTGGTAATTATTGTTTGGTATATGTATTGCTATATGTTTTCTTAATAATTTCTAGTTGTTGATCAGATGTTTATCATACATTTTATTTTTAAATCTTTTTGTGTAAGTAACTAATAGAATTGCTTTCATTATGGAATCGTTATCTAACTCAAAATCATTGACAAAAATTAACTCTTCAGAAAGTAGTAATGATCTGTTGATAGCAGGTTACAATAGTTTGTTGCTGAGTGCTAATAACAGGGTAGAAAGGGATTTCTCTCTATTATTGATAATTTATGTCGACTATTTTTGTATTTCTGTATTACATTTTTTTCTAAAAGGCTTGCGGGGTTTTGGAAATAGCGACTTTAGTAAAAGGTCGAATGTTGTTTATATGCCAGTTGTTTTTTTTGTGGAGGATAAAGAATATATTTCCAGTCTGTCTTTCTTGAAGAAAGAGCAGTTAGGATTCAGTGGTTTATCAAGAAGCTCTTATCGTAAAACCGTGTTGCAATAGCTCTGCTGTGGTAACGCGGTTTTTTATTGTTTTTTTATAATGAGATCATGATGTATAGATTGTACTTGCTCTGAAAAAGTATAAATTTAATAATTTGAATGCCTGACAGCGTCTCAGACTCTAGACGTGTTATCTGGACTGGTTTATCGTATTGAGAGAAGAGGTGGGTCTTGTTTGTTGAAAGAAAGGGGGGAGCTTTAAATCGGTAGTTTGTTGTAATTAAAAATAAATATTTTATTATTTAGTGCTTTAATAGGAGGTAGCTGTAATGAAAAGAGTTGAAGCAATTATCAGGGATGAAAAATTAAGCGGTGCCAAGGAAGCATTAAAAGCCCTGGGTGTGGCTGGTATGACAGTTACGGAAGTAAAGGGACACGGTACTCAGAAAGGTGTTACTGAAGTGTATCGTGGCAGGCAGTATTCGGTAGATCTGCTGGCTAAAATTAAGATTGAAGCTGTTGTTGATGATAATGATGTAAAAAAGGTTACGGATGCTATTTGTGAAGTAGCAAGGACTGGTAGTATCGGAGACGGAAAAATATTTATTTCTAATATAGAAGACTGTATTCGAATAAGGACTGGTGAGTCGGGAGCAAAGGCAATTTAATAATTTTTATTTCACAAGTAATTTGCTGGTAATACGAATTATTTGTTAATGTAACTAATTAAACCAAAATATTTGATAGCAAAAGGAGGTTACGCGAATGAGAAAGTTTAGTTATATTTCTATTTTGATGATGGTCTTTATGGTGGTGGCATCCCAGACGGGATGGGCAGATGAAGCCACTCTTGATACAGGTGACAATGCCTGGATACTTACCTCTTCCGCCCTGGTGCTTCTTATGACACCTGGTCTGGCATTCTTTTATGGTGGAATGTGTTCCGTAAAAAATATCAATAATATGATCATGATGGTCTTTTTATGTATGGCCATAATCAGTGTTCAGTGGGTGTTCTGGGGATATACGCTCTCTTTTGGAACAGATCATGGAAGTTTTATCGGCGGCCTAGGAATGGCAGGTTTGCGTGGTATTACTCCGGATTCACTCTCCGGTACATTATCTGAATATACGTTTGTTGCGTTCCAGGCAACGTTTGCCATTATTACATTAGGTCTTATATTAGGCGCTGTTGAAGGGCGTATGAGATTTAGTGCATGCATGTTGTTTATCCCACTTTGGGCGACGGCCTGTTATGATCCGGTTTGCCACTGGGTTTGGGGTGGTGGTTGGTGTGGAAATATGGGAATACTTGATTTTGCCGGTGGTACAGTTGTTCATATAAATTCTGCTGCTGCAGCACTCGCACTATGTCTATTCCTTGGAAAACGTAAAAAATCAAACATAAGACCTCCCGCAAATGTTCCTATGATAGCGCTTGGCGCGGGACTTCTCTGGTTTGGTTGGTTTGGGTTTAATGCCGGTAGTGAGTTGGCTGCAGATGGCAGGGCGGCATTTGCCTGGGTTATTACTAATACTGCCGCTGCTACTGCCGCATTCACATGGATTGTATGCGAATGGATCCACCGCGGGAAACCAACACTACTTGGTATGGCATCCGGTGCAGTTGCGGGTCTGGTTTGTATAACTCCGGCAGCTGGGTTTGTCGGACCTCTCGGCGCAGTTCAGATGGGAATTATGGCTGGAGTAGGTTGCTATTTTGCTTGTGTGAAAATGAAAGCAGCTATCGGTTATGATGACGCATTAGACGTTGTTGGTGTGCACGGAGTCGGTGGAACTATAGGAGCATTCGCCACCGGGCTTTATTGTACAAAATTTGTTACAGGTCCTGATGGTGTTGACGGTTTGTTTATTGGCTGGAGTGCTGAAGGTTTCAACCAGTTAGGCTTACAGTGTGTAGGATTCCTGGCAACATGGGCCTACGCTTTTGCTGTTACTTGCATAATCTGCTTTATAGTTAAATATACAACAGGATTAAGGACAACTGAAGAAGCGGAGGATAAAGGCCTTGACCTGGCTCTTCATGCTGAAGCTGCTTACCACTTTGAAACGGAATCAACAGGTACATTGAAATAAGCAGGCCTTTGATTGAGTTGTTGTCAGTTATTAACCGTTGATATTTACCTGTGTAATTAAACTTGGTGGAATTGATGGGATTTAAAAGGCGCTGGCTTTTTTATATAGTCAGCGCCTTTTTTTATCAGAAAGAAATTTGAAGCCTCTCAGATTATAGTTACAGACAGGGCATTTCCTGATAAAGAGATACATAACAATTAGGAAAGTCGCCCACAACCCCGCAGTAAATAAAACAAGTATAATATCTGCAAAGTCCAGTTTATGAAGCCTCCTGGGTACTACAGTTTTTTCACAGTATGGACAGAATGTTTTTTCTGGGTTCCCTGTTGAGTATATTTTGCTCTTGTTTGATTCAGGAATGAATCTGCTGACGTTAAGATTGGTAAACTTAAGCGGCTTTAGTTTATTGCGTATTGAGACGTATTTTCCTGCTATAAAAAGCTCTATGCGAAATCCTCTTGGCTGTCTATATCTCAGAAGATTGTTTTCAAAAAAACATACGGGGTCTTTTGCAATTTTATTTAGGGTTTGTAATTTTGTGCCAATGTTGTTTATAAACATCTTAATATTCACAAACCTGTCAAGACGGAGGTAAATTCCTCATATACCAGATAACTCAGTTTTTAATTGCTCTACTGTTGCTATCCTGTTTGACGGATCTTCCTCCAGAAGCCCCAAAGTTATATCATTTAATTTTTGTGGAATAGCGTTATTAATTTCTATGGGAAGCTGGGTGGTTTGCGCTCTTACCTTCCCGGTTAACACTTCGAAAAGTATCAATCCCATAGTGTATAAATCAGTTTTGCCATCAATTTTTACCTCTTGCAGAACAGCTTTTTCACCCTTGTCATCGGTAACCTCTCTTAATAAGTCATTCATGCGTTTCTGTTCCGGTGATGCATATTCTACTGTCAATCCTTTAATGAGTTCACCTTCTTTTATTGAAAGTTCTAAGTCAATCAGGCCCACTACTCCAGTGGCTGAATTGAGGATCAGGTGGCCCGGTTTAATATCTGCATGGACATATCCTTTTGAATGGAGATATTGTAAAGGTTCGGCAGTGCTTACAAAATATTTGACTACATTTGCTATCTCGCTGGAATCAGGCACACCTTTATGTTTGTAATATTCTACTAGATCCTCACCTTCAAAATTTTGTAATACAATGTAATACTCTTTCAGGACGAGTTTGTCGTTTTCATACAATTCTCCTCTTCCTGTACCAGCCTCATATCGTTTCGGGACCTGCGGATGAGAAAAATTTTTCAATACATCATACTCGCGATCATAACTGTAAGTTGGTGAGTATTTCATTCCCCATTCACCGTTTCCCGGTTTAGTCAGTATTCCATAATTAGCCCTGTGACCGGGTCGGTATTTAAAATTTTCAAATTCATAATTTCCTATTTTATACATTTGAATCCTTTCGAATTACCTTATCAATTAAAGCCCGGATAGCATGGAATTCCGTGTTCATAAAGATCAATGCCGGTGTTCTCTTCACTTACCGGTACTCTTAGTCCGATTGTTTTCTTTATTATGTAGAACAGAATGAAGCCAAGTCCTAATGTCCATACCAAAAGGACAACACAACCAATAAACTGAGACAATAGTTGCCAGCCGGAACCCGTTATCAGTCCTTTAACGCCCAGATAAGAGCCATCAGCAAAAATACCGACAGAAAGTAACCCCCAAAGACCATTGGCCCCGTGTACGGAGATTGCTCCAACCGGATCGTCTATCCTGAGCTTATTCTCTACAAAGTGCAGACTTGCTTTTAAAATGAAGACAGCAATAATACCAATAACTACTGCAGCCCAATGTGAAACATATGCACCGGAGGCGGTTATAGCAACGCAACCAGCCAAAGTGCCATTACATGTCATTACTATGTCATATTTGCCGGTGTCATAATATGTGATGTACATAAGCGATACACCACCTGCACATGCAGCAAGAAATGTATTTGCCGCGATTATGGAAACCCTTAGATCGGTTGATCCTAAAGTGCTTCCCGCATTAAATCCGAACCATCCAAAAAGTAGAAACAGTGTGCCGAGGACAACGAAAGAAAGATTATGGCCATGAAACATGTTTGGTGTGCCATCAGGGTTGTACTTGCCAAATCTAGGGCCGACCATCCATGCTCCGACAAGAGCAATTAAGCCGCCTATTCCGTGGACTACGCCCGATCCCGCAAAATCCCTCAATCCGGAACCGAAAGGAAGATTAGCAAGCCAGCCTCCTCCCCAAACCCAGTGGCCATAAATAGGATATATTATTCCGGACAGTACAATACTGCATATAACATGTGCATTAAATTTGATTCGTTCAGCAACTGCACCTGCTACAATAGTGCAGGCTGCAGCAGAAAACATCATTTGAAATAACCATAACTGTGATGTTGAGAAATCAAATGAACCGAAAGAGAGAAAAAAACCGCTGAAGCCGACAAGCATATTACCTGCGTCAAGTCCCATGCCCAGGTGAGATCCTCCAAACATTAATGCAAAACCAAATGACCAGAAGATAATGCCGCCGACACAAAAATCCATAAAACTCATTGTCAGGTAATTCAATGTATTTTTCTTTTGAAGAAAACCTGCACCCAGAAAAGCAAAACCGGCCTGCATATTAAAGACAAGAAATCCGCACAACAATGTCCATGCAAGATCAATGGAAATCTTAACCCCGGTTATGTCTCTGACGTCTGAAGAATGTACTGAATAACTACTCGCAATATCAGAGGCTTCTGCTGAATGAAGTATGGTAAAAAACAGTAAGCTGCTCATAATAATAACAGGAGCCACAGTGTACCATCGTATTATTTGTCTTAATAATCTACATGTATTGTTTCTTTTAAACATTATATTCCATATTATATTTGAATCTAAAGGAGATCAGACCATCTCTAATCATTCTATTGCGTGAATAGAGTCAGCGCTGATCTCCTTAAATTCAGAGAACTGATTAACAATTAAACTCAGAAAATTACTTTGAGAATGGTTGTCTCAGATTGCAGTATCGCCCTGTTCACCAGTACGGATCCTGTACACATTAGAAATTTCAGAAACAAATATCTTTCCGTCTCCAATACTTCCGGTCTGTGATTCTTCAATAATGGTCTGAACCACTTGATCTACCGCATCATCTGAAACTACCAGCTCAATCTTTATCTTAGGCAGCAGGTCAACACGGTATCTCTTTCCTCTCCATACTTCACTGACACCTTTCTGGTTACCATGACCTTTCATTTCTGCAACAGACATTCCGCCATAACCCTTCTCTGTAAGAGCATCCTTGATGATGTCAAACTTTTCGGGACGGACTACCGCTTCTATCTTTTTCATAAAGTATACCTCCTTCAAACTAAAAATATTGCGTTGAAAAATTATTTAAAAAATAAAGTTTGATACAGCAGATATGTATCTTACTTTTTTGGTTTAGCATAGATCCATCTGCCAAGTTTATCAGAATAAATCTGTTCCCTGCTTGAATCTTTTGCCATTGATTCTTCCAGTATGGCCATGTCTCTGTGAACATTCTCCTCGATATCTACAGAGCCGAGTTGAGAAGTAAGTTCGTCTTGAGCAGGATAACATGGTGAGCCGTGTAGATGTATATCGACTCCTTCGAATTCAATAAGCTCAGACACACGCAGACCAAAGGTTAATTTTAGAACACCGAACAGAAGTGATCCACAGGCAAATGCCCATCCAATAGCAGCTGCAGCGCCAATAATCTGAGACTGGATCTGTCCACCTGAACCGGTGATTAAGCCACTCACACCTCCGTATGTACCGTCCGCGAAAATTCCAATTGCAAGCATGCCCCAGATACCGTTAGCGCCATGCACAGCAACTGCACCAAGAGGATCGTCAATCTTCAGCTTTGATTCAACAAATATTACCGTACCCCACATTATCGCTCCTGCCAGTATACCAATTGTCACGGCAGCCCAAGGTGGGACGTACGCGCAAGGTCCGGTTATTGCAACTAATCCGCCAAGTGCACCGTTACATACCATACCGAGGTCTATGAATCCAAATGCGATCCATGATACAAAAATTACCAGGGCGGCACCACCGGCAGCACCTAAGAATGTATTAGTCGCTACAACTGAAATTCTCAAGTCTGTTGCGCCAAGTGTACTTCCGGAATTAAAACCAAACCATCCAAATGCAAGAAGCAATGTACCGACAACTACCAGGGTAAGGTTATGACCTGGAATGGCATTGGCAGTTCCGTCAGGGTTAAATTTGTTTTTTCTAGGTCCAAGAAAGAACGCTCCAACCAGGGCAAGCATTCCACCCACAGTGTGCACTACTCCTGATCCCGCGAAATCTACACAGCCTGCGCCATACGGTAAGCTTGCGAGCCAGCCTCCGCCCCACATCCAGTGTCCATACACAGGATAGATTATGGCACATACAAAAACACTATAAACCACATAAGGCGCAAACTTCATACGTTCCGCAACAGCGCCAGCAATTATGGTAACCGCTTTAGTACAAAATACCATCTGGAATAGCCAGAGCATTACCGTTTGAACATCATAACTTCCACCGGCAAGGAAGAACCCACTCCACCCCATAAACCAGTTTCCTGATTCCAGTCCAGGGCCGGCCTGAGAGCCTCCAAACATAACAGCAAAGCCGCACATCCAGAAAAGCAACGCGCCAACAAAACCGTCTACGACACAGTGTCCCATATAGCCCAGCATATTTTTAGATTGCAGAAATCCACCGAGCAAAGCAAAACCCGCTTGCATCGAAAATACCAGGAATGCGGCGACAAGGGTCCATGTAAAATTAATAGAATATTTCAGGCCGTCAATACTATCGCTATAAGTGCTCTCACCACTCGGATCACCAGCAAATACTATTTTGGAACCAAAATATACCAGACATGATACGCTAACTAAAAAAAATACTAAGTTCAGCCATTTCCAACTGCCAGACTTCCTAAACAACAAGTTCATTTCCCCCTCCTTAATAAGGTAAAAAGTACACAAGTAATATAAGCGGCTAATCATCTGTAAAAGGCTGATTATACGCTAGATAAATACTTATGTTAATAAAAAAAATCACTACTTGAAATAATTTTTATTTATCAGTAAAGATTAAATTTCTTCACTGTTTATCAAGAAAATAATTCATCAAATCTTTCTTGATAGTGCGAAAATTGTTTACTCAGTATTGCAAATATATATCACTTTGATCTCCTTAAGAAAAAAATTCTTATAATAATTTACAAAAGTTCAAATCCCTTTTACTATTCGTTCTGCAAGGTCAAATGGAAGGGTTGCCTTAAGGACTTTCTTCTTTACAACCTCTGTATTATATGCTGCTTTTTTCAGAGAAGCTTGTTTTGCCATAGTATCGTAGATCATGTAAGATGCTTTTGGTGTACCGTCTCTTGGCTGTCCGACAGAACCTGGGTTAATATAGTAACGATGACCGGGTTTCAGTAAAACATCAAATGTTTCCAATCTCTCCATTGATTGTCTTTCAACCAGCATAAGCCTGTTGTCGAATTGATCTGTTGGGATAAAGACAGAAGCAGAAATATCTCTTTTTTGTTTAGTATATAAATATCCAGAAGGTTTGTGCGTATGGCCGGAAATTGTTATGCTTGAATGTAGTATGTCATAGTTCAAAGATGACGCATTCTTTACATACATATAACCTTGAGGGTATACCGGTGTACTGTGGACCAGTTCGATTCCGAATTTCCTTATTTTCTTTTTATACCATAAGGACTCAAGGAATCTGGCATTTGGTTTATGCAGGACCTTAGTTGTCCACTTTGCGGCGTTTCCTGCTGAAGCAGCCATTATGCTGCAGAGTGAAGGCTGGCCAATGACCTCTCTGTCATGATTGCCAGCTATTACATTAGCTTTTTTGCCCATCGAAAAAATATAATCGGTAATGTTTTTCTTTTCGGTATCATCAAGGTCTAATTCCTGTATGATCGTTTGAATCTCTTGTTTCAAAGCGGGTTTACCGTTCTTTAAAAACCTGATGATAGTACAACATTCATTGGGGCTTGGTCCATATCCGACAATATCACCAGGTATAAATATTCTATCTATCTTTTCGTTATTATTATAAAGATCAGAAAAGACTGAGGCCAGTGCTTCAAGGTTACTGTGTATATCTGATATGATTAAAAATTTCATTTTTCTGTATTATAGTAAAGATTCTAATGACTGTTTCAGCTGCATTGCCGTAGCCACTCTATTAGATGGATTTTCTTCCAATGTTGACATAATAATCTCTTCCAGTTTTGGAGGCATTGATTTATTAAATTCACTCGGGCGGATTTTCTTTTCGTGCCATTTTTGACCTGTCAATATTTCATAAAAAATTGAGCCCGTTGAATATATATCGGCCTTTCCGTCTATAGATAAAAAGAACGAAATTGCTTCCAGCGGTACATTTTCAGGTACTCCTCTAAGTTGTTCAACAAGGGTATGTTGCTCCGGAGAAGCATAATCCATACTAATCCCTTTTAAAACACCCGATTTTCTTATTGCAAGTTCGAAATCAATCAAATAAACTAAGCCTGTATCCGGTTCCAGTAGCAGGTGTCCGGGCTTTATATCGCAGTGTACAAACTCTTTTGAATGCAGATAATTTAACGGATTACAAACGCTTATGAAACATTTAATAACATCATCTACAGGAGGGAACCCCCCTGCTTTCATTTTATAATAATCGAGCAGATCAGTATTGCTTGTATGTTCGAGGACTATAAAGTGTTGTTTCAGCACAACTTTTTCGTCCTTATATAAAGTTTCCTGACCAAAATCATAAGCCTTGGGAATCTGTTTATGTTCTAATTGTTGCAAGACATAATACTCATCTTCAAAGCTCAGGTGGGGGCAATACTTGATACCCATGTTTTTAATATCTAAAGTATCATCTTCTTCTAATTTTGCATAATTTGACTTGTGCATATCTGCAACTGATTTGAATGAGTCAAATTTGTAGTCCTTTATAGTGTACATAATATTATAACTTGTTTCCGATTGATAATCGATTTAGTTAATACAATAATACGTAATAATCTGCAATTCATAAGAACTTTATTATTGACTGGATATCAAAGTGAAATGAGATCTGACTCTCAGCTATTTTCTTAACAATAATCGATTAATACCGTTGTGACAACATAAAAAATTATATAAAATCAATAGGTTGATGTTTTTTAACGTTTGCTATTACAATGTAGCAAGATGTATCGATATCACAGGTTAAGGTTTACCATTTACCTGGCGCGTTGTGCATATTATCCTGTTTTCATTTGTCGGATATCATACATTATCGAAGTAAAAAGACTAAATTGTTAACTCTATTTAAAAAGCAAGAATATGAGATTCCTTATTATATCAGATATCCACAGTAACCTGGAAGCACTGGCCGCTGTTTTTTCAGAACTTCACAATCAAAATGAACATATAGACCATGTTTTAACACTTGGTGACATTGTCGGCTACGGTGTAAACCCCAATGAATGTTGTACAATCATTAAATTTTTAAAGAGCGGAAAACCTGCTTTGAAAAAAGAAATAGAAAAAATAATTCAAAGTATTGACATAGCCGCTTCTGAAAAAGAGAATATAACTAAATATATTTTCTCTCTGGGCAAAAAAGCCACCGTTATTGCTGGTAACCACGATCAGCGGGTCATTGGTCTGCTAAATACGGTAATGGCTTCCTCAGCTGGTATATCAATAAATTGGACAAAAAAAATAATCCACGATGACAATATTCGTTTTCTTAAATCTCTATCACTCATAGAAAAGCTATCTAAATTCAAGATAGAGTTGGTCCACAGTACATCTAAATGTCCTCAAGATTATGTATATGTAATGAATTCGATCTTATTAAATTACAGTGTATTATATTCAAAAATAACATTTGCCGGACACACACATAAACCGGCAGCATATTTATACACTAAGCATAAAAGTGACGTACATGCTTCCGTGTTTATACCAGCAGACCAATTTGATAAAAAACTCATGCTGGCAGAACGAGGATCGGCAGATAGATTGGAAACATTCGATGTTTCCTTGAACCCCGGCCAGCGTTACTACATAAATCCAGGTTCCGTTGGTCAGCCACGAGACGGTTTTCCTATGGCTTCATACAAGATTTACGATACGGAAACAAAGAAAGTCTATATGGAAAAAGCAGAGTACGATATCGAAGGTGTCAGGAAAAAAATCCTTGATGCCGGACTCCCTTTCGATCTTGCTAACCGTATAGTGTCTGGAATTTGAAGTCATATTAAAACTTTGTTAAGTAGCAAAAAAAGTGCCAAGTGGCTAATTTAGTAGTGTGTAAACATTCAAAATAGATAATGATTTTTGTTTATGTTTTTTTAGGAGGTATTGCAAATAAGATATATGCATGTTTAAGATCTTTATATTAGAGTACTTGTAGCGCCAGCCGTGACATTTTCTTTGCTGAAATATTTTATGTATTTGATTTGATATATTATTTAATTTGTTTATTATTGAATTAATTATTGTCATAAGTTAAAAAATGCTGTCAGATTTCAGCCACAAATTACAAATTACTGGTTCCTGGATATGTTAGATAAAAGCCGTGTTATAGGGAAATTATTGAGAATATACTTTATGAATAGACAAGGATTTTTTAAAAAGGTTGATTTGATTATTGTTCTGTTGTTGTCATGCATAAGTGTTTTTACTGTGTTATTTGTTTCTAATTCAATTTATGCTGCGACTGAGGTGCTTTTCTCGCCGGGAGGGTCGATTAAAGACACAATAATAAAGAATATCAGTTTATCAAAAAACTCTATAGATGTTACGGCCTTTACGTTTACGGCAGGTGACATTGCGGAGGCGTTGTATCGGGCAAAAGAACGTGGAGTGAAGATCAGGGTGGTTATTGACCGGTCCCAAGAGGCAAAGTTCTATCCGGTGATAGAGTTTCTTAAGCAGGAACAATTTAATCTGCAATTTCTACAAGGTAATATCGGGGGCTCCATGAACAATGCATTTGCAATTTTTGATGATAAACTTCTTGTGACTGGCTCGTATACATGGACGGAATATTCTGAGAAATTCAACTATGAAAATGCGGTTTTTATTGATCAGCCCGATGTAGTAGGGAAATATAAAAAAGAGTTTGAGTCATTATATGATAAAAGTGTTGTGCAGGGAGCTGGCAGGTTTGAGGTGGTTGCTGCTGCTGCTGTATCAAATAAGATTAAGGATCCGGCAAAACATGGAAATGTGAGTAATAAGGGAGAAAATGTTGAAAACAGCACAACGTACAAAGATGATGTTGTCAAATTTGTTATAGGAAAAAATATTGAGCATTTAAATATCCCTGAAGATAAACATGAAAACAAAGTTGATAAACAGTTGCAAACTATTAAAGAACCATTAAAAAAGTTTGTTACTATCTCTTTCGATGAACTTGATGATAAATTAGGTAGTGGATGTACGCTCGAAAAATCTGAAAAGATTCGCCTCTGGAAAGATGAATTCGAAGGGAAATATATCAGATGGACAGGAAGAATCAGTTTTAGAGGATATGCTGTTTACGACTGGAATAAACTCGGCATAAGCCATAATAATGATAGTAACATAGATGTTAATCTCAGGTTTGATTATACGAAACAGAGAAAAGTAATGAAATTGAAAGTTGGTGATATCATAACTTATACTGGCAGATTGGTATCACTTAGTAGTGCATTCTCTTCCTATAGGGTTGAAGATGCGGATGTGCTACAAGTAATAAGATGATGACTGAATCATTCTCACCATGCCATTTCGTATAGCATGCTGTATGGAGAATAAAGTGACGCATCTGATTGTTCCAGCCCGTCGAAGGCAGCAATCTCTTTGAGTCTGGACATTAAAAAGAATAAAGGCGGATTAATTTACAGATTTTGCTTCTACCCTGCTTTTCCCACTCTCTTGTTCACATATCCCCGTTAAGCATAAAACGTTAAGATCGATAAGATATTTGTCTGCAAAAGCCTTGCCTGTCTCGTGATAGCCATTTGCCTGTTTATCACTCAAACCATAACCCGAATATCACCTGGTGTGGCGTCTGTTTTTGTAGCTATGCTACTTTTTGTAATATCAAAGGTTGATGTAGAGCAAATGCTTGAAGAGATCGAATGGGATACCCTGCTCTTTTTTTCAGGTCTCTTTGCTCTGGTTGGTGTGCTGGAAGAAAAGGGGGTGAGTGAATGGCTGGCTCATAATGTGTTTCTGCGGGCGGGTGATATTCCTTATTTTATTGTGTTAATGGTATTATGGGTGTCGGGTTTAACAGCCGGATTATTGAATAATATTCCTTTCACCATTGCCATGGTACCTATCGTGAAACTCATGCAGGAATCAAATCCAATTCCCAATAATATTCTCTGGTGGGCGTTGGTCCTTGGGACCTGTTTTGGAGGAAACCTGACAATACTTGGTGCTTCGGTTAATATCGTTACCGTAGGGATTGTAAAAAAATATAAGCATAATATCAGTTTTCTTGAATTTATGAGATCAGAAACCAGACTGTCAGGATCCTTAAAGAAAAAATAAAACTGTTTGAGTCAATGACGGAACAAGTCATCCTGGCTGGTCGGCAATACGTTCGGGATAATGACATTATTATTACCCATTCCGCTAGTACCGTTGTGAAACGCATTTTGATCGAAGCCAAAGAATAACTGAATCGTAAATTCTCAGTAATAATTCTCAAACAGGATTTTTTGAGGACAAAACAGATGATCAGCTGGCTGACGGAAGCAGGTATTGATCATACCATAGTGCCGGAATATTTCTTGAGTCTTCAACTTGAAAAAGCCACTAAAATGTTTATCGATGCAGTATCAGTTACTCATGACAAACAAGTGGTGGCTGTGGTGGGAACGGCAAATGTCGTCTCTTACTGCCATATTAACCATATACCGGTATACCTCTTTGTGAAGGCTCTACAACTTTCCCACCAACCCTTTACACGCCAGCATATCTATCTAAAAGTAGTAGATATGGTACAAGACAGTTGTGTTTATCCTCTAACCAAACACTCCCATGATCTGATAGACCTCAAACTTGTAGATAATTTAATTACTGAAAATGGTGAGGTAGGAATTGGAACCTTATAGAGCAAAGCCAATATGATTTTTGAATCTTCTATTGTGGCGCTTGAGGAAAGGAGGGGTTATTCCTTTTTGGTGTAACGTGTTGCTTCAAACAATAAGCATGTAAAATTTACATCTTAAACTATGTAAATTTTACATTATCCATTCCCATTAATGAGTATTCCATAATTCGTACCAAATATTAGTAGTTACTCTAAGTCCTTAATGAACAGATGCTTAAATGGGCCTGTTATATACAATCTTTTTCCGTTTTATATGCTTGGCATATCTCATGCTCTAGTTGTATACCACGTGAAAACCTGAAGTGTGTTGACAACGAATTCTGTTTTTCACTTCTTATGATAAAAAATTTTGAAAGGAAAGAGAGTTGGAGAAATTATTGATTTGTATCGCTATTATGATTTTATCTGCAGATCCGGTTTTCGCAGAGAGCGATCCTGGCAAGGTTAAAGACAATGTGGTTTCTGCTGAGAAGAACGAACAAAGAGAAGAAAGCGCTTTTTGCAATTTTAAGAATGGCATGAATAGTTGCCTGTTGAGTTTGGTGTATTCTACTATAAAGGTGAACATAGCGGTAATTGCCGGTGTCGTGGGAGGCGTGGCATATCCTTTAAGTTGCTTTAATAGTGGCGTATCAAAAAAAATATGGGATTCTTCAATGGGTGGCACATATCTCATCACTGAAGATATTCTTACGGGGAAAGAGAAGCCGGAGTTATTCTTTAAAAGAGAACGAGAGGAAGCTACTGGAAAATGATGTGTCTAATTAAAATTTTAAATGTTAATAATACTGCAAAATATACAAAATGCAAAAGGTTCTTATTTGTGATCCAGACAAGTTATTTAGATGGAATTTAAGATATGTGCTCGAATCAAAAGGCTTTGTTGTACAAGAAGCTTCCAGACCAGGTGAGGCAATAAAATATGTACTGAAAGAAGGATTTGCTGTTGTTGTCTTCAATCTGCAATCAGACGATTTAAACGGTGTGCAGATTTTCTCTGCTATAAAGGCGATTGATTATAAACTCCCGGTTATTATAGTTACAGACGGTGATGTGACATTATCTTCTGTCTCTTCTATAATTCATGAGTCATTTAGATTATTGCAAAAGCCGGTCGGCTATAATGAAATAGAAGAAGCTGTCCGTGATGCGATCCAGGTGAAAGTAAATAGTAAATGATATGTTTCAGTATGGGCAACGGGAAGGAATCAATTTAATATGGAGAAAAGAGAAAAAATAATTTTAGTAACAGGGTCAACTGGTTTTCTCGGTAGTGCTATTACGCAAAGACTTTTAGTTTCCGGTTGCAGGCTGAGATTGTTAATAAGAAAAAGAGATAACGATATTTCTCAAATCTCATTTGGTTGGGAAAGTTTGATTAAGGAGCGGATACTGGGAGATCAGTTTGACGATTACTCACAAGAACAATACAGAGTGGTTGGTGAACGATTCAATAATGATACATCACTTCAAGAATTGTTTTTTAGTAATGTAGAAATAATAGAGGGAGATATAACTTCCAGTAGTTTAGGATTAGAGAAACAAGAATACAGAAAGTTGTGTAATGAGGTAGAGGATGTCTTTCACTGTGCCGCAGTGACTCATTTCGAAATGCAGGGAGCTGATGAGCACATGGACGTTAATGTAAGAGGGACAGAAAACATGCTGCAGTTTGCTAATTCCGGTAAACAAAAGCGGTTTCATTATGTAAGTACCGCGTATGTGGCTGGCCAACAGAATTGCATCATTTACGAAAATGAGATGGTAAACGAGCCTCTATTTAATAATGAGTATGAAAGGAGTAAATTCGTTGCCGAGCGGCTTGTGATTGAGTATGCAAAAAGCAATGATATCCCATATACGATATACCGTCCGGGTATAATAGTAGGAGATTCTAAAACCGGGGCTACTTGTAGATTTGACAACCTATATCTTTTTGTGAAGGTGTTGTTCAATATAAAAAATTCTTTTATTAAGCGTAAAAGTGGAGATTTAAACAATATTACCATCAGGGTGCCTGGTGATCCTGATACCCTGATTAATCTTGTTCCTATCGATTATGTCGCTGATGCTATAGTTGTAATTTTAAAAAAGAGAGAGAGTATAGGGCAAATTTATCATATTACAAATCCAAATCCACCGCGACTCTGTGAATTAAGGGATTTGGTAATTACCCTCCTGAAAATCAAAGGTATGCATGTGGAGATTGATAGAGAACTTGAAAAGCAAAGCCTGAGTGCCGTAGAGAAATTGTTCCTTCGTCAGACAAGGTCTTATTACTCGTACCTTTTTAGCAGATTACGATTTGATGATTGCAACACTCAGGATGTTTTAAAAAGCACCGGTATTATTTGTCCTGTAATGACAACAGAATTAATCACTGTATTAATTGATTATGCTGTTTCTCATAATTGGGGAGAAGAAGAGCGAGCCGTGTTGCAAAACTTACATGTTTAGACAATATGATTGAGATAAAACCGGGTAATAGTAAAAAACGACCGAATATTGCAAATGGAATCACTCCGGTGGAGTATTTTGAGCAGTTGATTTTTCCACGTGTAAACCTATGCCCTTTACCCAAAATTGAGAGTCTTAATACTGTTATCAGGTTTGACATAGATGGTGACAGCGGTGGTAGTTGGACTATTAGAGTAGAATGTGGGCTCTTAAAACGTGTTGTAAGAAATTTTCCAGATACTGGATTGCTGATTAATGTATCGGGATTACGTCCGGTGTCAACATTTCAAATGGATAGTAAAACCTTTGTGTCTATTTTAAAGAGGGAGTTTACACCGCAAAATGCTTTTTTCAAGAGAAAGGTCAAGATATCAGGAGACATAATGATTGCCCTTAAGATGAATGTTCTTGTTAATTATTTATAGTGATCATTCCTTTCTTTAGAGAAGATTCCGGTGCCGGAGTCTTATCAAAAGAGAGGAATGACAGTTGTTGGAAAGTGTAACAGACAACAGTAAATGCGGGTACGAATAACTTAATATGGAGTGGATTGCAAAAATAATACTGAAATATCGTATAGTGTTTCTTGTCCTGATAGGGCTTTTAACCGGTTTGTTCGGGTATTATGCAATTAAATGTAAGACTGATAATTCCATTGAAGTATGGTTGAAACATAACGATCCGAAGCTTGATTATTATTACGACTTTATAGACAAGTTTGGGGATGATGAGTTTCTTATAATCGCACTTGATGGTGATGATCTTTTTACCGGTAAAAAGATTAAGTTAATTAATGATATAGCAACAAGATTGGAGTCGATTAAAGGTGTAAGGAGCGTAATGTCTTTAGCAAGTGTTTACAAGGATAAGTTGTCAGCCCCCTATTTTAAAGAGGTTTTAAAGAGTAACAGGGCAAGATCCGTCATTGAGGTTTTTAAAGAAAAGATTTTAGATGATCCGATGTACATTAATAATGTGGTATCAACCGATGGTGAAACAACTGCAATTATAGCGACAGTGGCAAAGGGATCACCGGAATCAAGAGTGAAACTGGTAAAAGAAACCAGGGAGATACTGAGGGTAGTAGAAATTGAAAATAATAATGGATCGTCTCAGCCTGTATTACGAAAAGGAATGGGTAAGGTAAATGACCCACAGAAAGGTTTCTTTCTGGCGGGCCCATCAATCGTAAATACAGAACTGGATCGAATGTCACAAAAAGACATGAGGACTTTCACTCCTGTAATGTTTGCAGTGGCGTTCGTTATACTTGTAGTACTTTTTAAAAATATTTCCGGTGTATTAATTCCAGCTATAACGATCAGCATTAATATTATGTGGACAGTTGGCTTGTTTGTTATTTTTGATAATAAGATGAATATGGTATCAGGGATGCTTATACCCCTTATTTTCGTAATTTCTCTGGCTACTACAGTACACATACTAAACAGGTTTTATCAGGAAGTTAAGCTTTCGGGGGACAGGAGAGAAAGTATACAGAAAACAGTCAAATACATATGTGTGCCCTGTTTTCTGATGTGTGTTACTACTTCAATTGGCTTCCTTTCACTGATAGCCAGTGATGTAACTCCGGTAAAAACTACCGGCATATTTATGGCTGCAGGAATAATGATGTCATTCTTTGTCTGTATAACTCTTGTTCCGGGCATGCTTTCTCTTTTTCCAGGATGGATGAGCAGGCCCTTCATGAATATTCACAAAGAACGTGGATCAAGCAATAAGGAATTCTTGGGCATCTACGGGTTTATTGGAAAGTTTGTTAAGAATAATACGATATATATTTTTGTTTTGAGTTTGGTGTCTGTTGGTATTGCGATTTATGGAATCACAAAGATTGAAGCTGAATCCAGCATATTTGAGTCGTTTCCTGAGAGCAGTGAGATAGCAAGATCAACGGAACATATTGAGCAGAAATTAATGGGACTTATTCCCATGGACATAGTTATTGATGCCGGAAATATGGGAGGCATTTTTCAGCCGGATGTTCTTGTAAAGATTGAGAAATTACAAGACTATTTAAAAGGAATACCTGAGGTGACTAAGAGCGTTTCTGTAGCGGATTATGTAAAATATCTAAACAAGTTACTCAATAAAGATAACCCCGATAGTCAGGTGATAACAAAGGATAAGGCGATTGATTATGTAAAGCTGGCCTCGCTTCATGGAGACAGTATAGTCAAAAGCCTTTACACGGAAGATCACAACGAAGGACGTGTTTCTGTAAGGATGCAGAACGTAGGTTCGTCCAGATACAAGTCGATAGTAAATGATATCGAAGGATTCATAAAGGTAAATTTTCCATTAAGTGTTGGTTGCACAATTACGGGCATCATTTCACTTATTATGGATATGCAGGGATACTTGATTGAAAGTCAGATAAAGACATTCACTCTGGCCTTTGTCATGATTTTTATATGCATTGCACTGCTATTGAAATCGGCAAGGATTGGCATGATGAGTATGATACCCAACCTGATTCCCATTGCTATTACCCTGGGTGTTATGGGATACGTGGGCGTAAATCTGGATGTTGCGACAATAATGATTGCGAGTGTCGCGATAGGGATATCGGTTGATGATACAATCCATTTTCTCTATCGTTTCAAAGAAGAATTTAAGAAAGACAGGGATCATTACCTTGCAATTCAGCGTACACTCTCCGGAGTAGGCAGGGCACTGATTTTTACTACCATTGTTGCAACATGTGGGTTCCTGGTTTTTTGTCTTTCGAACTTTAAGGCCATTCAATATTTTGGATTGCTGACTGGTATAACAATGGTTAGCGCAATTGTCGCTGTTTTACTTATTTTACCATCATGTATTTTATTATTTAAACCAAGGTTTTAGTCGGAGCCGGACTCCTTGCTAGATGTCCTCGGTGCCTTTTATCCGGGGAAGCAAGGTATAATCACCTCCTTCCTGGGAGGAATTCAGAGACAGTTATTTGTCACGTAATATCTTACAAAAAATGTTAAATCTGAACAAAGTTGATCAATTTCAATCTCCGAACTCAAAGTGGTTTGGTTTATCAACTGATGAATGGTTGCCGTCAGTTGTATCAAGACACTTTGATTCTGACCATGGAAGTCAATACTGGCTTGACAAAGAGAAAGAGTTGGGGATTGATGCGAGAAAAGAGATAAAGACCCTTGATGATTTAAAGATTCTCGGGCCAATGTGTGAAGATGATTTACGGAGATATCCCATTGAGCATTTCATTCCAAAAATATTTCTGGACAAAAAAAGTGATTTTATATTAGGTGAAACAGCAGGTACTACTGGCAGGCCCAAGGTAACTGCTTATCGCAGGGAGGAATTTCGTGCGATCTTCGTTGACTGGTTCGCTTTTATTGCCGAAAAGCGTGATTTTCCTACTGGAGGAAATTGGTTGTGGATTGGACCGAGTGGTCCGCACATAATTGGTAAGGCAGTAGGGCCTGTTGCGAATGGAATGGGAAGCATGGATCCGTTTTCTATAGATTTCGATCCGCGATGGGCAAAAAAAATGCAGCCTGAGTCAATCGGAAGTAAACGTTATCTTGAACACGTATTGGAGCAGGCGATGGATATTATAGAGACACAGGGAATAGACGTCTTATACACCACTCCTCCGGTTCTCGCGGGATTAGCATTGCGCATGAGTGATCAAAAGCGTAGGGCCATAAAAGGTGTACATTACGGTGGTATTTCAATAGGAACAGAGTCATTGAAGTGCTTCAAAGAGGAAAATTTCCCCAATGCTGTTCACATTTCAGGATATGGTAATACGCTTTTTGGTTTATGTCTCGAAATAGAAGCGTCATCTACTTATGACCTTGATTACTTTCCGCTTGGTCCCAGGATGATAGTACAGGTGGTTGAAATGGCTGATGGTAATGTGCCAGGTAGTGAGCGTTTGTCAAAGATCGTTAATTATGGTGAAGAAGGCCAGGTAGTTTTTCACAGGTTAGACGAAAGCTTTTTTATTCCAAATATGTTTGAACGTGACAAAGCTGTTCGGATACCCCCAACATCGACGGCAATTGATTATGGTATTACTCAGGATGGGGTCAGGAACCCGACACTTTTGGAAAATAATAATACTATGGTAAAGACCGGATTATATTAAGGTGAAAATAAGTGCCTGAAGTTAAGAAACAGGCATGGTTTAAGCTGTTTAAACCGTTCAAATTTTTTTAGAAAGGCCATGAAATGAAATTATCACAAACAAAAGTTGAATTACTTGCCCCGGCCGGTAAGTGGGATGTATTTATGGCCGTGATTGGTGCGGGGGCTGACGCGGTATACATTGCTGGCAAGCAGTTTAATATGCGTATGCATCGTTCTGATTTTAATTTTACGGACGAGCAGCTTGCGCTGGCAGTTGCATATGCGCATGAGCGGAATGTAAAGGTATACGTGACAGTAAACAATCTTATCAGTGATGCTGAAATGGACGGACTATATGATTATCTGAAATATCTTCAGGATATTAAAGTAGATGCTATCATAGTACATGATCTGGGAGCTATTAACCTGGTCAACGAAAAGAAACTCGATATACCGATGCATGCCAGTACGATGATGAATGTGCATAGTGTAGAGATGGCGACCGAATTGAAAAACCTGGGTGTATCAAGGATTATTACGTCTCGTGATATTACCCTCTTTCAGGTAAAGGAGATAGGAGAAAAGGTTGGAATTGAAACAGAATATTTTGTTCACGGTGATATGTGTGTGAGCCAGAGTGGACAATGTCACTCCAGCGGAGTGATATTTGGTAAAAGTGCGAATCGTGGTGAATGTATGAAACCATGTAGATGGAAGTATAGTATTGTAGAAAGCAAATCCGGTGAGGAGATTGGAGACTTACCAGACGGTTATCTGCTTGCCATGAAAGATATGTGCATGTTCCAGCATATCCCGGAAATGATTCAGGCAGGAGTAAGTTCTTTTAAGATAGAGGGCAGGATGCGGCATGAAGGTTTTCTCAAGCCTATTGTCACGTTATATCGGAAAGCTATTGATGATTATTTAAGTTCACCATTTACGTATTGGCACAAGATAGAGGATTTTGAAAAAATGTATAAAGACAGAGTAAGAGATTTTACCACTTCAATGGCATTCTCTTACGCAACATCAAATGTATTTGATTATTCTGGAAGCAAAGAACCACTGTTTTTGAGCCGTGGAGCAAGAGAAAAAAACTTAACATTAAATGACCTGGATCAAAATCCGTTTGAGACGGATAATAGGGGCCCGGAAAACGAAAAGTCTCTGGCGGTAAAAGTTTCAAACATTAATGCGGTCACAAAGGCATTGACTGCGGGCGCTGACTACGTATATCTGGCGGCTGAGGTGTCACCTGTCAGAGGAGAAGGGTGGACGAAGGAGGGTTTGCGGGATGCGGTTAAGATGGCACATGATATGGGTAGGAAGATTGTATACGGTACACCGCGTATATGCACTTTACGTGAATTATCAGAGATTGAATGGCTATTTGATGTAGGAGAGAAAGTTGGAGTCGATGGTGTGCTGGTCCATAACCTGGGTGCTTTGCACTGCGCGAATCAATTTAGTCTGAACATAATATCTGATTTTTCATTTAATATTTTGAATAAAGATTCTATTAAAATGCTGGAAAAATCCGGTGTAAAAAGAGTTACTTCTTCTATTGAATCGTCATTCAATGATCTTTATGAACTCGCAAAGCACTCAGCGATTCCGGTAGAGTGTATAGTACATGGATCTCTTCCAGGTATGTTGCTGGAACATTGCCTGCCGGCAATGTTGGTGACTAAGACAAACGCAAAAAGCAGCTGTAGATTGCCATGTCGTTATATTAACTATGCGCTGAAGGATGAGAAGGGTGAAATCAGGACGATAGAGGTAGACCAGTATTGCAGGAACCATATTATGTTTGCGTCAGATTTGTGCGTGCTGCCATATCTGAACTCATTCCTGATGACAGATGTTGAAGTGTTCAGAATAGAAGCACAGTATTATGAGGATGATCTGATGGAAACAGTAGTAAATCACTATCGGAGACGTATGGACTTATTAATGGAGAATCCGAGTGTCTTTCTTCCTTTACCTGAATCTGAATGGAATAACCTGTTGGAAAAGAGTTCAAAGGGTCTCAGTTTATGCGCCTATTCCCAGGATGTAACTCGTTCAAGAAGTACACTGGAAGTGATGAAGACCGCGACCCAGGCCAATTAGCATAAGGATGGAACAAATTTCAAATGAAAAATGGTGATTATACTATAAAATATATACTGATTATCTGTACTATTTACCAAAACCATTTTACTGAATCATGAGGAATACCATAAAATGAAAAAATTTGTGATAATTACTGATTTTCTTTTTTTTATTATTCTTGTCATTCTATTGAGCGAAGCTATTAATGGGGAGGTGATAGAAGATGAGAAGTCGCAGAAGGACCCCATAATAGAAAAGATAAGAGAGGCAATGGAATTGTCATATCAAATGGATAGAGAACGTTCTGAAAAAGTTTTTGATGAGGCAATCAATAAATGGCCTGATGATCCTGAACCCTATCTTTTTAAAGGTGGTCTCTATCTGAATATGTTTCAGAACCTGAATAATACAACGGAGGAAGAAGTTGAGAGGTTGAAAGAGAAGATACTTTTTTTCAACAATAAAGCTATAGAAGTTGCTCACAAACAGATTAAGACAAACCCGGATGATGAGGGCGCTCAGTATTGTCTTGGAGGTGCGACAGGTAATATTGGAAGATTTTATATATTGAACGGTCAAATGTGGAAGGCTTTCTGGAAAGGTAAAAAAGGTTATAAAATACTGAAAAAAATTGTTGATAAAGATGAGGAGTATCACGATGCGTATCTTGGTCTGGGTATATATAACTATTTTTCTGCTATTATGCCTAAATTTGTTAAAGCGTTATCATTTCTTCTTGGTGGCACGACGGGTGATAAGGATGAGGGTATCAGACAGCTGGAACTTGTCCGTGATAATAGCTCTTTACTTTCTGTAGAAGCGAGAAAAATACTCCTGAGAACTTATCGTGGTGAGGAGGATTGGGACGGGTTTTATCATAACTCTAAATGGCTTGCGGAACACTATCCGGAAAATATTTATTTTCAGGTACCATACGTTTATGGACTGACGCAAAACAAACAAATTAGTGACGCGAAGAATCATCTGAACAGTGTGAATGCTATGCTGCAAAATGATCCTTCTCGACTAGCACGTGATATGCGTGTTAAATATTGCCGATACGTGGGACTTTTACATTACAAGCTTGGTGACTATGCGAAGTCAGAACAGTCCTATATGAAAGCACTGGAACTCAGCCGAGATGTTTTTCCTCCCACCAGGATATGGGGTGAGGACTATTATTATCTTGCTGCTTCTAATGCCAGACTTGAGAGAGAAAAAGAAGCGTTTAAATACCTGAGGAAAGCTATTGATAAGGAATGGAAAATAGATAACCTGGAAAATCTACCCGAATGGAAACCATACAAGCAAAACCGGGAGTTTCTTCTTATAATTGGTAAAATAGATAATTAGTCTGGAAAAGCTGAAATCAGATTTACCGTTTGAATAAAGAAGTTTGACATGTTGGCTGATATTTTAATGATTGTAATATGCTCAGGCTTAACTTGATATAACCATGCAAAATCAAGAATCATTTATTGGCCCAGAGGAAATAATAAGAAAAAAAAGTGAATTTTTGATTCCCTGTGTCTATCATTTTTATCAGGAACCAGTACAGATGGTCAGAGGAAAAGGGCAATATCTCTATGATCATTCAGGAAAAAAATATCTGGACTTTTATGCCGGGGTTTCAGTATTAAATGCGGGGCACTGTCATCCTGAAATTATCGACAAGATCTGTGAGCAGGTAAAAACACTTCAACATACCACAACGATATATCTAACACAGCCAATAGTAGATCTTGCCGAAAGACTTGCACAGATAACGCCTCCAGACTTGAGAAAAAGTTTTTTCTGCGCAAGTGGGTCTGAAGCTAATGAGGGTGCGTTATTGCTTTCCCAGATATATACCGGTAGACACGAATTTCTTTCACTTTATAACGGTCTGCATGGAAGAACTAAATTGACTATGAGCGTGACAGGATTAAAGTTCTGGCGAACTGATACGAATCCTGTTGGCGGAATCAGCTTTGTTCCTGATGCTTATTGTTATCGATGTGTTTTTAAACTTGAATACCCTGATTGTAATATTGAATGTGCAGGGCAGATAGAAAAGGTAATAGAAACCTCTACATCGGGTGAGGTTGCGGCATTTATTGCAGAGCCCATACAGGGTAATGGTGGCATTATTACTCCGCCTGACGAATATTTTAAAGTGGTGAAGGAGATATTGGATAAGCATGGTATATTGTTTATTATAGATGAAATACAGACTGGTTTCGGGAGGACCGGAAAGATGTTTGCAATTGAGCATTCAGGTGTTGAGCCGGATATTATGACATTTGCCAAAGCAATATCTAATGGAACACCGGTTGGAGGGTTTATTACATCGGATAAAATTGCGTCTTCTTATAAAAGACCTGGAGCGTCTACATTCGGAGGAAACCCTGTAACAAGCGTGTCCGCATTAGCTACTCTTGACGTTATAAATAAATATAATCTGGTTGATAATGCAAAAACGATGGGTGAATATCTCAAAGAAAAGCTGAAAGAACTTCAAGAGAAACATACATTAATAGGTGATGTCAGAGGTAGAGGGTTGATGCTGGGTGCAGAGCTTGTTAATCAGGATAAAGAACCTGCGGTTCAGGAGGTTGATATGATCCTGGAATATATGAAGAATAAAGGGGCGCTTATAGGAAAGACAGGGAGTAGTCGTAATGTTCTGGCTTTTCAGCCTCCTTTGATAATCGATAAAGATAATATTGATGAATTGACTGATATATTGGACGGTGCTTTGAATTCTGTTGAAAAGTAACAGTAATCGGAGCCCGTAGTATCCGTTTCCCCAAAGGGCTTAATTATCTAGCCAGAATTACAGTTCGGAGTAAAACCTGCGGGAAAAATAAAAATAATATAATGAGCATCAAAGATTGGTTTAATGAACGTTACCAGATTCAAGGGGTAATTGAAAAAAATGTTACTGAGAAGTTAATTCCGAGGGGGCTAAGTTGGTTTGGTTGCATGGGTGGTCTGGCGCTGGTTGCCTTTGTAATTCAGGTTGGTACGGGAATTTTTCTTATATTCTACTATGTTCCTTTACCCAGTGAAGCATTTAACAGTGTTCAGTACATAAGACACGCGCTCCCGTATGGGTGGTTGATACAGAAGGTACATGCCGTTACTCCTCACTTCATGATATCACTTGTATTTGCGCATATGTTAAGAATTTTGTTTAAGGGGATCTACAAGAAACCGCGTGAACTGCACTGGGTTTCCGGAGCTTCGCTGTTAGTATTAACCTTAATTATCTGTTACACCGGTAGCCGTCTTCCGGCTAATGATTTGTCATATTGGGGTATAAACTCAGTTGGAAGTGAAATCGGGATGCCAACCGTGGTGGCTGACCATGCAGTGGGTGATTATCAAGATGAGGGAATAGTTTCTACGCGTAGTTTCGTTGCACTTTATGCGTTACATATTGCCTGTATACCTCTGTTGATGTGTGTTTTCATGGGGTTCCATTTTTTGATGGTATGTAGAACAGGTATTTCAGGGCCATTGTAACTAAAAAGAAGTTAGACATAAACTACACGAATTGTTACAGATTTATTTTTGGGTTACGGTAATGGATGGTCCAGGCACGATCGTTGAACTATGAGAGACGATTCTTTTGCCTCTCGTCCTTCGTACTATTTAATAAACCATGGTGGACTATAGACAAGGAAGAAGTGAAGAAGAACTGGAACCGTTCTTTCCTAATGAGATACTCAGGCATACTTTGCTCACTTTTCTTCTTCTAAGCGCAATTATGCTGGCTGTTTTATTTCTTCCGGAATCATTTCAGAAATCAACAGAGGAATTTGCTTCGCATCGAACCAGACCTGTGTGGTTTTTGCTTCCATTCTATTCTTTTTCAAATTTAGTAACTAATAAGATCTGGTGTATTACTATTCTTACCATTTATGCAATAGTATTTATTACTGTTCCGTTTCTTAATAGAAATCAGGAACGAAGTTTATGGAAGAAACCACTCTTTCTGTCCCTGGTCATTATTAATCTGTTAATGATCATTGCTTTGGGTATTGTAGATAGCAATTTTATTAATTTACACTAAAAACAAATGATTTATAAACATACAGATTTTAAGCTATTTTTACGCATCTTTAGCATTTTGGTTTTCCTTGTTATAGCTGCCACAGGCTGTAAGATCATTGAAAATCTCCATCCTGAACTCGTTAAGAGGGGAGAAGGGTCAGTGAGATCAAAGGAATGCGGTGAGTGCCACATTGACATTTATAAGGAGTGGGCAGGGTCATTGCACTCTAAAAGCTACACTAGTGAAGAATTCAGGGTTGCCACTAACAATTACGAATTTGAATTTTGTATCAGATGCCATGTTCCCAAAACGATATTTACATCATTAAAAAATGATACAGGTGATAATACAGAAACTTCAATAATAAAACCGGAAAATGGTGAAATAGAGGAGAGAGATTATAATCTAAGTGACGGTGTCAACTGCCAGGGGTGCCATCTTACTGTAGATTGTAAATTGTCAGGTCCGCATGCGGGAATTGCTCCACATCCAACTGAGAAGAATGAGGACCTGTATAAAAGGAGTGAACTTTGTGGCAAATGTCATGTTGATACATTTGAGGAATATTTAAAGTATGTTGATAATAGCAATGATGAAACATGTCAGGATTGCCATATGCCTGCTGTAAATCGTAAACTGATCCAGAATGAACCCTGGCAGAAATTACATGTTAAGAAGGAGGGAAAGGCACATACGTTTTCCCGTTTAAGTGCTATAGAGAGAAATAAAGAATTTGTAGAATTGAAATTTACTGATATCAAAAGAGATAAAAATAAAATCACCGGTAATGTAGAGATTGTCAATACCAGGGTTAAACACTCTGTTCCAACCGGGAAATATGGATATAAAGAAATTGTATTATTAATCAATCTTAACGATAATCTTGGGAGAATAATATGTTCAACACAAGAGAGTATGTTTCTGGAAATGAATACACAATTGAAACCTGGAGAAAAGAGAGTATTCAAATTTCATTTTGATATGGATGATATAAGTAGTGAACATATGGGATTAGAGGCTGTTCTTTTTAGAACGAACTTTGATAGAACCGATAAAACAGAGTTTTCAAAAGCGGAGTTGTATTTAGGGATATAATAATGAACGATTATAGTGATATAAGGATTTCTGAATTTCTATTATGTTACAAAATATTAAAAAAAGAGATAAGAAGACAGTCATAATACTATCCATAGTAACAACTTTGTCTATAATATGTTGCGTTGCATTAGTAGTAATAACAGCACAAAAGCCCTGTTCTCCCGAATTCTGTGCAAGATGTCATAGTATGAAACCAGCATATAATTCATGGGATGAAACAGTATCCTGTAATACCGGATGCCTGAGTTGTCATACACATGATAATAGCGGCAGGACATTGTCGGCAGAAATTGAGGATAGTAACTGTGCGAATACAGAATGTCATTCTATTGAAAAACTCTTATCTGAAATATCAAGTTACAAGAATACGTTTTCTTTTAATCACGAAACGCACTTGAAGCAGTATCCCACCAATCTTAAATTAATGTGTACCGGATGTCATTCTTATCAAGGTGAAAATGTACAGGGAGCCGTGAAAACTAAACATTTTGATATAGATGAAGATGCGTGTTTTGTCTGTCATTTTATAGAGAGAGACACTCCTCTGCTTGCTGTTGATGGAAAAACAAGAGTTGATGAATGTTCTCTGTGCCATAAGGATGTACAGAAAAAGTTCAAAATATATGAGAAGGAGTTTGATCATCTGAAATATGAGAAGGAGCTGAAAGTATCATGTACAAACTGTCACTTTGATACTGTTCACAGAGGTAGTAATGTAGAAGAGAAGAATTGCTACCGATGCCATACAAGGATCCCTGAAGAGTACCGGGGAGCAGAGAAAATGCACCTCGATCATGTGGAGAGACATAAGGTACAATGCTTCCAGTGTCATAACGGTTTTCTGCATAAGTGGAGTGATGAATACATAAACAATGTTCTGCCTGAGAGGAATACGGTTATCGGAATGGAGAATTATACGATGACCTCGGTCGTCACTGGCAAAAAAAGGGGGGTTGCTTCTGTTAATACAAAGAAACAAGGGTCTATCTTTGATAAAGAGCCTTATTTAATACAGAGAAAAATATATGCAGGTAAAGGTGGTTTCGGAATAGAGGGGAGTCCTGACCCGATGTATCTTGCTACGGTAAACTGTACTTCATGCCATAAAACTAAAGATATGAGTGTCCATCCTGTGGCCTGTAACATCTGCCATCAAAAGGGATTTCATAAAACAATGGCAGAACAGAAGGAATATATTGCGCGAATGTTAGCTTCGTTATCAAAAGCGCTTACAGAATCACAGAATCGTGGGGCATCAAGATTGCTGATCGAAGAAGCAATACACAATTATGACTTGATTGTAAAAGACGGCAGCTTCGGGGTACATAATATTAAATATGTTAAAGATTTGATAACATACAGCATTAAAAGATTAAAATCTAATTGATGTTATAACTGCAAGCTCAGGTCGGGTTTATTGCCCCGCACACTGGCTGAACACTTTCCTCTCTTTCGAGAGGAAAGTGTCTTTGCTGTTTTTTCAAGAACTAAATTATTTTGTTAAATACATAACTATTCATATGTATAAATATATTTTAATTTACCGTTTGTTTATAACACTGATTTCATTATCTTTCTTTTCTGAAAGCAGTATTGGTTTTGGTGGAGAAACATTACGAAAGAGTGAACGTATTCAGGAATTAAAGAGGATGGATACCTGTACGGTGCGATGTCACGTTAATTATATGGCATACGAAAATAAATTTGAAGTTACTGGAAGACCTGAAATTTTCAGGCACCAGACACATTCATTTGAACAGCATCTGGATTGTACATCCTGCCATGATAATAGTGAGGTTAATACTGAGAACCATGGCAAATTAATAATAAAAAAAGAGAACTGCCTTCAATGTCATCATGTTGAACTGAAGGGATCTGAGTGCAATAGATGTCATAAGGGAATTGATGAGTATCCTATGAAATATAAAGAAAAACGATTTATACATGGGTTTACCGTGGAAAGTGGTGTTGATTGTAGTTTATGTCACGTTGAGGATCAGAATGCAACATTGACAAATGAAGAGATCAATTGTGTAAAATGCCACCATACTACACCGAACCTGGATTGTGTTAAATGCCATAAAGATGATATGGATAGCTATTTTAATACTGATCCACAGAGGAGAGGTAGTCTCTCATGGACTGTCTCTTTCAGACATACACAGCACACTGTGCAGGATTTGTCATGCAGGGAGTGCCACTCCATCAGTCATGATAACTATACTGGTATTCTGGAATACGACCTCAATTGCAGTAAATGCCACCATATATCTGATGGAAAAAGAGGCTGTATTGAATGCCATAAAATCCCTTCAGATTTTATTAACGGGAAGCCCGGCATAGGTGAGGTTACTCCTCTACCGGATATGATGTTCAGGGCAGTTAAATGTGATGATTGCCACAGGTATAATGATAAAAAATTAAAATTCAGGGGGGTAGAGGAGTACTGTATAGAGTGTCATAATGAGGATTATGGTAAGCTGTACAAAGCGTGGACACAAACAATCAAGGACAGATTGATAGAAATCAACCGTCAGGTACAAACTAAAGTTGAGGGCCGTAGTAATTGGGGTGAAAGTGGAGCAGATGACCGGAAAAATATGGACACGTTTCCGGAGAAGGCGGGGTCGATTGTAGATGTAATAACAAAATACGGAATACATAATTATAACCTGACAAGAATACTCCTGGATAATCTTGAAGAGAAAATACAATAATTTATACATTAATCATGAGAGGTGCTGAAACTGAGGATGGCAATAGGGTACCGTGGATGTCATATTGCCATTCGCACCCCATGTGGTTACATTTCTGTCTGATGTATTTTTGCATTGTTATTTATTGACATAAAACTAATAAGGGGTAAAATACGAAAATTATACAATAAATAACAGTCTTGAGTACTTCGGGTAACATTATTTAGGAGAGTAGGGAGGGAGAGTCGCAATGAAGTGCTTAGTTTTTTCTGTAATAATATTGTCTGTTGTTGGATGTGCTTTAATGAAACCGTCATCTACTTCTACTGCGCCAACAAAGCACCAGATTATTTATAGTTGGTCAAAAATCTCAAAATTTGATTCAAAAAAAGATGTAGAACGTATTCTGGGTGCCCCTTCTGATATCCTTTATAGTGAGGATACAGAAATATGGAAGTATGATTATGATATCTCCAGATCATTTGGAACGGTAAGTTTTCGTAGAAGCGATAATCGTGTATGGTTTTTCTCAAAACCTGCATTCTAGCAAGAGATATAATTTGATTGTTCATGTTAGTGCGTTTATAGGTACGAGAAAGTTATTATAAGATACTTAATTAAATAAGATAAAAAATATTTTATGGATTTTTAAAATGAGTTTTGGATACTATTTGATCAAGAAAGGCAAAATAAAGAAGAAGGATTTAGATGTTGCACTTAAGCTTAATACTGAAAAAGGTATAAGGTTAGGAGTCCTGGCTATAGATGATGGCCTGTTGACTGAGCCGCAATTAAATATTATTCTGAAGCGGCAGAGAGAGATTAGTGATGCTGGTTTATTTGGAGAAATAGCAATTAATATGAATCTCTTAAGTAAAGAACAGGTTAATGTACTTTTAGAAAAGCAAAAGGAATACGATAGGATAATAAATCAGATAATGGTATTATCTGGCGCCATTAGCAATAGCGAAAAGGAAAAAGAGTTAAAACTATTTTACAATATGATAGTAGGCAAGGAAGATTTGGAAGCAGCACAGAAGAATAAAATTGAAAAAAGCCTGAAATTAGGCGCCTTGGCTATAAAAAACAGCCTGTTGACTGAACAGCAATTAAGCATTATTCTGGAGCGGCAGAGAGAGATTAGTGATGCTGGTTTATTTGGAGAAATAGCAATTAATATGAATCTCTTAAGCAAAGAACAGGTTAATGTACTTTTAGATAAGCAAAAGGAATATGATAGGATAATAGGTCAGATATTAGTGCTATCTGGAGCCATCAGCAATAGCGAAAAAGAAAAAGAGTTAAAACTATTTTACAAAAGTGTATCAAAGAAGGAAAATTAAATTACTCACTTACTTTTTTAATCGGAAGCATGAAATACACCAGCATTTGATGGATATGCTTTTCATATATTAAGTATATTTTTACAGAGAGGTAAAGGCAACAACTGCCTCACCAAATATAAGCTTTGGCCTGGACTTCCAACTCCGAAATAAACGAAAATTTTTTTTCTGCCAACCAACAACCGTTTCTGGTTTCGATTATGCCTTCCTCTTTATCAACAAAACCAGGGTCTTTATTCAACATTCCTCTTGAAATATTTTATTTTGATAGTATGGTTAAGTATAGTTATCAAAAAAAATATTAATTAAATTATTTATCATTTGTAAATGCGACATAGTGAAAGTACGTAAAATTCTTTAGGTTAAGATTGGTAGGGAGAAAGCCTGTGAGAATAGTACATGCACATGAAGCCGGTAAAATAATCACAAATAGATCTTTATATCTAAGCTTCGGTGGGTCCAGAGGAAGGTCTACCGTGGCTTTTTTTAATTTTACGTATTTGTCCATTATTTCTTAAAACATGTTATAGAGGCATTATAAAACGTAAACCTTTAGTAATCATGGACAAGAGTACACAAAGTTAAACGGCTAAAAGAGTTTATAAGTGAAGCAATTTCGTAACTGTTCATATATAATAGGAGGTAAATACCATGCACAATAAGTTGTCGAAATTAATATCTACAATATTCATTATCATTATTTTATGTTATGTATCGGTTTCAAGATTAAGCCATGCAGGCCCAGAGGATTTTGGTACAGTTAACAACATGGAAGATAAGCGTATGAAATGCCTGCAAGTGGTTGCAGAAACAACAATTGAGATGCTCATTGCAAGTAGAAGTGTAATTGCTAAGAATCAGGAACTCATAAATATTGATCCGGCAACAGGAAATTATTCCATGAAGGGTTTTGTACCTGCTGTGGCAGGTTCACAGATAGCTAATGATTTCAGCCTGATGACCGGGCATAAATTAAAACAGACAAGTCTCAGAGTAAGGAATCTTTCAAATTCACCTGATGAATGGGAGAGGAAGGTATTGAAATTATTAGAGTTACCTGAACATCCGGAAAGGTGTTGGCATTGGTGAAATGGTGGAGGTAGATGGTAAGAAAAGATTCAGGTTCATAAAGCCGATCTATGTTGATGTGGGATGTTTACAGTGTCATGGTAAAAAGAGAGAAATTCGTCCGGAAATTAAACAGTTTCTGGAAAGCAAATATCCTTTTGATCAGGCATTTGAGTATAAAGAGGGAGAACTTCGTGGCGGGATAAGCATAAGTATTTCACCAGAACTATTAGGTATAGAAAAATGAAGTTCACGAGATTTGGTACTAAACTTTTTTATTTATTCCTGTTGGTGTCGCTTTTGCCTCTCGGTATTGCAGGCGGGATAGTTTACCTGTATATGCACGACAGCATGAAAAAAGAGGTACTAAAGCAGCTACGGTCTAATGCGTATAGTCTTAATAGTCAGTTGGATCTCTTATTGTCAAAAAGAAGATTCAGGGTTGCAGATATTAGTTCTGATGGTTTTATCAGAGATTGCGTCGAAAAGGTATCTTACCAGCCGCCTGATTATTCTCAGATTATCGAAAAGTTAAATACTCACCTGATTGTAAATATGAAACGCTTAGACCCTGATATTCTTGAAATACAGATTCTCAACCATACAGGTAAGGTCATCGCTTCAACCTCTCTGGAGCAAGTAGGTAAAGACTGCTCTCATAAAGACTACTTTAGAATCCCGTTTCTTTCACACGAGCAAATGGGCCCATATTTTGCTGATGCAGCAGATCCTTCTGAAAATCATGAAAGACTAAAGTTAGTATTTTCGTCAATTCTTACAGATAAGCTTTTTCAAAAACCTCTGGGTGTTCTTGTAACTAAGGTGAAGGGTACAATACTTCAAAACATTCTTCATGCAACGGTACCTCAATCGAACGAAAAAGATTTTGTTGCACAGTATAGTGCAATTTATATCGTGAACAGCAAAATGTTAATGATAGCAGGCTCAAGCGATACTGCAGAATTCAGTGCTGGAAATACTATAGATACACCAGAAGTGCAGCGGGTGCTGGATACAAAAAGGGAATTTTCCGGAATATGTAAAAATTATAGGGGTGTGCAGGTGTTTTCTATGGCATTATATGTGCCTGAGACGAACTGGGTAATTCTGTCAGAGAAAGACGTCAAAGATGCATTTCTGCCATTAGCGAGGATCACGTATATTTTTGCTATATCCGGATGTGTGGCACTACTTCTGGTATTTATATTTGCATTTGTTGTTTCAGGTAAAATAAATTCAGCCATAAGAAATCTGTTAGAGGGAATCAGAAGAATTGCAAGAGGTGATTTTGCACACCAGATAGCAGTTATCAGGAGTAAGGACGAAATTGGCGAACTGAGTGAGTCATTTGTACAAATGTCCAAAAAACTAAAAATCTCACACGAGAAATTAGAGGAACATAGTCGAACACTGGAACAAAAAGTTGAAGAAAGAACAGTTGAATTAAGAGAAGCAGATAGGATGAAAACTGAATTTTTATCTTTAGTTTCGCATGAATTAAGAACACCACTTGCAGCAGTATTAGGTTATGCGAAAATTATAAACAAAAGATTTAGCGATGTTATCTTTCCTAATGTCAGATCTGAAGATGATAAGGTTGCGGTCTCAATTGGAAAGGTTAAAAATGGCCTTAACACAATAATTTCAGAAGGTGAGAGATTAACTGAGCTTATAAATGATCTCCTTGACATGGCAAAAATTGAGTCTGGAAAAGCCGAGTGGGAGATGAAGCCTGTTTCAGTTGCTGAAATTATTGAACAAGCAACAATAATAACCAGCAGCTCCTTTGAATTGTATGGACTTGAGCTGCTAAGTGATGTTGATGAAGGGCTGCCTGAGGTTGTGGCAGACAGGGATCGGCTGGTGCAGGTGATGCTTAATCTTATTTCTAATGCTATGAAGTTCACAGAAAAGGGATCTGTACTATGCCGTGCAAGGAAGAAAGATAACGAGATAATAATAAGTGTAAAAGATACTGGCACAGGAATATATGATGCTGATCAGAAGACGATATTTAAGAAATTCAAGCAAACAGGAACTACTACTAAAGGCAAGCCGAAAGGGACTGGGCTTGGACTTCACATCTGCAAAGAGATTGTAAATCATCATGGTGGCAGGATATGGGTGGAAAGTGAGCCAGGGAAGGGAAGTACCTTTTCATTCACTCTGCCAATCCCCTGTGGTTGTGGACCACTCACATGTACAGGCGCAAGTGATAAGGTATAATCGGCTAACGATCAGATTATAGTTAGTGACTACAGTGGAAAGAATAAGTACACTAAAAGCATGTAATATTTGTCTTATGTTCTTTTATATCAAGGTTTAACATGAAACAGTAGGTTTAATAGTATCATGATTGAAGAATGCGTGCATTTTAACTCTGACGGTTTAAAGCTTGAGGGTGTTTTGTCATATGATGAAAACGTTATGAGCCCACCACTTGCTCTTTTGTGCTCACCTCACCCTCACCACAGTTTGCACAAAATATCTTTAATGACAACAGACAACAAAATGCGTATACAAACCCCGATTTTCTATCAATGTGCAGGAATCATATAGATGAAGTCATGGGAGAGTATGGTTCTGATACTTCAGGTGATAAGGGTGGTATATAAAGAAGTGGTGGAAATGGTAGGTGTTTTACTAGCTCACTCAAGTTGATTTTCGTGAATACCACTGAAAGTATTGACAAAAGTTTAGCTTTGTTATCATTTCTTTTTAACACCATTCATAATATCAAGCGTAATCAGGTGGTCAAGCTAATATGTTATAATCCTTTCATCTTGTTGCTCTACATTCCCGAAATCGCTATAACTAAACATCGCCTTACCACACTACGTAGTGTTTAAACGTGACAAAACGTGGCTTTGTTGTTGACAAATAAAAACGTTTATGGTTTACTACGTCGATCAATAGGGGTGTAAACAGATTAATTAGATACATATTGAGATGGATCCTACAATTTAGCACATGGGTCTCGCATTGTCCCTTACATTTTATTTATCAGTGAGTAGAGGAGGAAAAGAGAATATGGAAATAATTAAGTCATATTATAATATTAAGCCTAAAGTCGTATTGTGCATAGTGCTTATATCGCTATTTTTAATCCCACTTATTACGTATGCGACCACAATATACAATATTAAGGATGACTGGAGTGACACAAATAACCCCAATGGCGTATGGTCATTAAATAGGAATGGAGCACTCTTAACCGCCAGGATTGCTGGAGGTGACAGTTGGGGTTCCCCACAGCAGGCGTGGGGATCAGGGCAAAGTTTCGAAAACATTTTTAAGAGTAATGGTACCGAACAGTTCACCCACGACTGGCAGCAGGACGACATAGTTACACACACACCCAATAGTACGTCACAGTTCCATGAAATAAAATGGACAAGTCCAGAAGATGGCGTATTTTCAATATCAGGAGCAGCTTGGTCAACACGTGCGTTAAGTAGAACGAATATATGGTCACTGCACAGCAACGGTAACCTCCTCACACAGGGTGTTCTCCAATTTGGCCCCACATCAAGAGCGAACCCGTTCTTATTTGAGAACGGAAGTAATGGGAGTTCCGTCATTCAAAACCTATCGTTATTTAAAGATGACACCATACAGTTGCGAATACAAAATATATCTGGCTTAGGAGATTATGTAGGTCTTAATCTGCAGATCGAAGGCGGGCCAGCAGCAGTTCCAGAACCCGCAACAATCGCCCTTCTCGGTATAGGTTTAACAGTACTTGCAGGAGCAGAAGTAAGACGCAGACGAAAAAAGAAAACAATTAATAGCTAGGTAATTATATTTCAATATAGTTTCATTATACAGACGCCTGCATTCTTCATACAACGAAGGATGTAGGTGTTTTTTTATGTCTACTACATACCACACTCACCAGTAATATACTTGTGTGTCCTGATGTTTAGGCTTCACATTACAATGAACCCCATTATATCACCGCAACTGTAAGTCTTATTCAATACCATACCATTGACAACATTGACAAAAGCCTGGTTTGTTATCATTCCTCATAAACACCATTTAGATACCAAGCGGAATCAGTTGGTAAATCTGAAGTGTCACAGCCTTTCATTTTTCAATCAGTATTTTAATTTTCTTGTTGATTTATTAATTAAACACTATAGGCTTCTGTATATATAATTGTACATTTCAATTAAAGGAGGGTGTATTATGAAGAAGCTTCTCATCTTGGTTTTTGCATTTCTGCTTTGCAGTCCTACCTCACAGGCAACATTAATTGACAATCTTGATGGTACAATTACAGACACAAATACCGATCTAATGTGGCTTCAAGATACTAGGTATGCCATGACAAGTGGATATGATCATGATGGTAATATGGACTGGTATGAAGCAATGGAATGGGCAGAGACACTAAGCTTTGGAGGTTTTAACAACTGGAGGTTACCGTCCATGGATGTCAATGGTGACATGGTTATAGTGGATGGCTCCAGTGTAAGCGCAACAGAGCTCCTAGACAACGAATATGCCTATATGTACTACTTTAATGGCATTACCCCGTTTATCCCTGACGTCTTTACTAACTTCGCACCTTCTGGGTTACGGAATTACTGGTCTAGTACATTATCAACAACCGATCTAGATAATGCCCATCATTTTCTTTTTGTTAACGGCGGCCAGAGCGAAATGGACAAGGAATATGGGGGTGGCTATCTTTGGGCAGTGCGTGACATAAATTCTGTTCCAGAACCCACAATAATCACCCTCTTCTGCATCGGCATAGTGGGACTTGCAGGTGCGGAAGTAAGACGCAGACGGAAGAAGAAAGCAGTTGTTAAAAGCTAGGTAATTATTTACTAAGATTGATTCATTATACAGACGCCTACATTCTTTATACACTTAGGGATGTAGTCGTTTTTTTATGTCTATTATATCCCAATACATCTCACCAGCAATATCCCTGTATGCCCTTAATTTAAGTTTTTACATATTCAATCTGTAACATAGGGAACTTTGAAACAGAATGGTTAAGTGAGCAAATATTATTATCAAAACCTGTCGCCTTCCCCCTAAAAAGACGACACCTCCCTACTTTCACTCTTCGCAAGTCCTTATTTTTCGGTCAATGGAAAAAATATATTGCGACAAATATGCGACATGTCATACCAATATAAACGGGAACCGTTAACACCAGATGAAGCCAACCGACTGGCTAATGCTTGCAAAACCCACGACGAAAAACTGATCATATGGACTTTGCTCGACACAGGATTAAGGGTTGCAGAATTTTCGAATCTTCAGAGAGACAACATTGATTGGCAGGGACACAGAATTACAATCTACGGAAAAGGTGAACCATACGGAAAGAAAACGAAACGGAGAGTCATTCCTCTAACTCAACGTACACAAACACTGCTTGAGGGACATTTCTCTTTACACGAAACGCTCGGTATAGGTGTCCGCACAATGCAGAGAATTGTGAAGAGAGTTGCAAACAGTGCCCATATATCAAGAGATGTAACACCCCATGTGTTACGTCATACCTTTTCTGTTACCGCTGTTCAGAAAGGTCTCTCGCTCCCCTCTTTACAGCGGATACTTGGACATGATCACTTAACAACCACAGAAATATATTTAAACTTAAGCCCCGAAGATGTTGTGAGAGAATTTAACGAGAAGTGGTAAAGATTCACTTTGTTCAATACTCACTTGCAATAAAAAAGGCGAGACGCATAAGCGCCTCGCCTTGTACTACTCACGTATTAAAACTTTCTTACTTCTTTCCCTTATCATGAGGAGCTACTATCTCTACTGTCGTATCTGAACTGTTACCTATATCGTCAGTAGCCGTAACTGTAATCGTATACACCCTACCTATTCCCTGGCCTTTACGCTCAGACCTGAGCTGTAGAGTTATTTCACCAGTAAACTGGTCTATCGCTGGTGTTGTATAGTCAGGAATCGTGTTACCATCACCGTCAGTATCTGGCGGTTCGCTGCTTGCTACCGTAGCTGAAAGAGTTACCAATCCGCTGTTATCAGAAGCAGTTGCCTGAATGACAACATCTACCATCTGGTGATTTGGTGGCCAGAGTATTCCACCTTGAATAACCGTTGCATGTATCTTCGGATTGGTTGTATCTTCCACTATAACTTCAATGTTTGCAGATTCTGGAAGATTGACACCATCACTGGCTTCTAATGTGACTATATGAATACCAACTGGTAAGCCTCCATATATGGTGTGTGGAATTAAGTTTACTGGAGCCCCACCTACATTGGTCGCAATAGAACTGGACTCGAATATGGTCGCCACTTCAAACCATTTGTAATTAAGGGTTTCACCATCAAAGTCAGCCACTGAACCACTTAACTCAATATCTCCTCCTACCTCAAATGTTCCTGCACCAGCTGGAGCAACAACTGGAGGTGAGTTTGCTATGGTCAAAACCATTACATCAGTTACTGGTGTGTTGATACCATCTTCTACCTCTAATGTCAGTGTGTGTTCACCTATACTAAAAGCTGACAAGGTGGATAAATCCAATGGGGCTGCTCCACCTGAAACAAGTGTTGAAGAGAGCAACACAGTAGAACCTTCTAACCACCGATAATTAAGTGAATCTTCAACATCTATATCGTTAGCTATTCCAGCTAATGTAGTACCTGATTGTTCGCTTGTAAGAATATCAAGATTATCACCTGCATCTGCTGTTGGTGGAGTATTAACACTGCCAGAACAACTGAAATCCCAGTTCGTATTATTTTGATTTACTCCTATAGAATCACATGCAGTAATGGTCTGTAAATCTATTTCGTGAGAATCACTGACATTTAGGAAATTAACCGTCGTTGATGGAGTATCTAGGTTCCATTGAGTACCAGATATCGTTGACGCAAGCACTATCAAATTACCAGATGAACCGTTAACATTAAAAGTAGCGATAGTATGCGTTCCTAAAGTATAAAAGGATAACTTCAGAACACCTGATTCTGCGTTAAGTGTGTCACAATAGAGTGCATCACTAAATGTAACACCTTCTGAATGTGTGTTTTGGACAGTAAGTATATTAAAAGTAGATAAAGTCCCACGTGTAGTTACTGACTGTCCATTGGTAGTAGAATTGAGAGTCACTGTACCTGCGCCTGAATCAAATGTTCCTGCTCCAACATTTGACCAGTTACCACTGAGATTAATTGCACCTGTCGTCGATTGAAGAATTCCTTCATTATTAACGTCTCCATTTATATTTACAGCATTCGTATTAACGTTAACCGTATGGCCAAATGGTATTGTAAGTCCAGCTGCGTGAACTGAGCTAGTGCTTATAACACCAATTAAGGCAACTGTTAATACAATAATAATTTTTATTTTAGACATATTATAGCCCTCCATTGAGGCGAGCCTCTATTTTTGCCAATCTTTCTTCTAGTTTCTTGTTGTGTTCGTGGAGTTGTTCAATATAGATATGGGCCTTCTCCAATTCTTCTACAATACCCTTACGATGTGCGCCGACTTCAACTACTTCCATACCGTCCTCATTCACCTTTGCCTTGGGAACAGCCGCGAGATGTTTGTTATTCCACATAAATTCAGCATGTTCTTTAATTGATTCTAGCTTATAATCGGATTCAAATACATAATCAGCATGCAGCGAAACTCCACTCTGGAAAATAGCTCCATTTACGTCTAAAGCGGCACCTGCATTAGGAGTCGTAGTATTAATACCTACTGATCCAGTTCCAAAATCGCCGTAGATCAAAGTATTGTTACCTTTGGCAATATAGAGTTTGTTATCGCCTGTTGTATGGCTTGAGCCTGCTTGGTAGCCTATAAAGGTATTGCCTGTACCTGTTGCATTAATACCTGCACCATAGCCGATTGCGGTGTTAAAGTTGCCTGTGGTGTTTCCTACGAGTGCACCAGCTCCGAATGCAGCGTTCCTAATGCCTGTTGTGTTATTATACAGTGCGTTAAGTCCGCTGGCTGTATTTTCGTCACCCGATATATTTTTGTAAAGCGCCTGGTATCCAGTGGCTGCATTATGCTTACCTTCAGTATTAAAAAATAGTGATCGCCATCCAATAGCAGTATTATGACTACCTTCGGTGTTACTGGATAATGAGAAAATTCCTACTGCTGTATTTTGTGCGCCTATAGTGTTACTTGCTAATGCGACTAATCCAATGGCAGTGTTCTCATTGCCTGATATGTTCTCACGCATTGTCTCATGCCCAATAGCTACATTCCTCCTGCCTATGGTATTGGATACTAAAGCTAGTGAGCCAATAGCAACATTTCTTCCGCCATTTGTTATAAGTGCAGTATTTTGGCCCGCATTTATCCCCAAGAACGTATTAGAAGTATCATCTTCATCTGTTTTTACGTTATGACCAGGCATTGTAATTATGCCATGGCCCCTAACTTCCATAAGTTTTTGATCGGCCTCATTCTTAATTAAAAAGCCACTGGCACTTGTATTTCCTTCAAGAACCACTTCGGTATCCGCCGCGTAAACAACAGAACTTACACATAAAACCAATGCACAAAAACCAGCAAGTATATTTAATTTCAACACCTTCTACCCCCCCTTTTATATAACATTTTAAAAATAGATGAATACTTTCAATGCAAAAAAACAATCTACTAATTTTACTGAATGATAGTTACGTATATTTTTATTGCCTCCTTTCAAAATTCATGGTTTGCAAAGTTATATTATTGATATAGTAAAAACCCTTACTACAAAGATATTCACATAAATATACATCTAGCAATAAGTCCACCTCAGACCGTATTTATCATTATTTAATACTCCTTTGGTGTAAAATGTGAGTAATTACTACTTTTGCCAGAAGGAATTAAAAATTAAACAATCATTCAGAATGTTTTACATAATTAACAATAAAAGCCTCTAATTGTCAACAAAATATATCACGTAACTATAATCTCACACATCCTGACTTCGGTGACTTTACAAGGAGACCAATTTGTAAACAAACCGCATTTCTGTGCCAGGAAAAACTGTTTCTATTTCATTGAGTTGCTTGCAAAGTTTAAGTGCTATTTTGTTTGACCTCTCATTGCTTAGACTATGAAGTGATACATTTAATATCTTGTTTTCTCTGTCTGGTTCAATGTCTACTTCTGTCGAAAATATCTGCCGTAACAACACCCTTGTTGTCTTCCTCTGTGATAGTTTTGGCTCGATCATTGTTGCCATAGCTGTCTCTGCTCTATAATCTATCATCTTTATTGTATCCACAATATGCTTCTTTTCATTTGTTAAACTACTATATTGCTCGCACTCCGGCAACTCTCCAATCTCAATACTCTTCTCTATCTGTTTGCGTTGTTCCTTTAAACCTGCCACCTCATTTCTATACAATTCAATTACTTCCTGCAATTGTGATTTTTTTATTACATACTTTTTCATCTCTTCATCTTCTTCTGTAATGTTTTTGTCTTCGAGTTCCAAGGTTATTTGCCCAAATTCAGACACCCTCTTTCCAAGCTTCTGGCTTACACTTCTTATCCTACTCTCAATATCTCTATAAGCAGGGTTTACCACCTTCACTGTCTCATCAACAGGAGCTGTACCATACTCGATAAGTCTATCAATCCCAAAGTGTTCACGCATGTATTTGAAAAAGTTCTCCTGTGACCATCTGGCGAACATTGTACCCGCTATCACCGCCATGTCAGGGATAAAATCCGTTGTGATTATTGCCGTCTGATGACCACTTTGAGTCAACCTGCGAATCTCTCTTACATTAACTTTCTTTGACAGCTTTGTCATCTTCTCCGCAAGCATCATTCGCACTACCTCACCATTATGCAATTTAACCTCCTCTTCTTTAAACATCTCTTCTGGCCAATCCTTACCCGCATATTTCCTGTATGTATAACACGAGATACGTTGCTCTTCCCACATCTGCTTGAAAAACTCAGGACTATAACCCTCTCTATCAAAGATAACTGAAAATCTTGATAATTGTGGGTTTCTTGTAAGCTCTGATTCAGTAGGTTGGTTGGGGACTTCTTTGAGGAGTTTCGGTATGATCTCGGTCTTCAATATCGACAGCAACCCTTTATTATGAGCGCTGCTAACCACAAAATACGGCTGACCAATAGCATCATTAACCCAGTAATCGCTCATTCCCCTGAAACAAAGCTTTTCACGTGTTACAAACCTTTTAGGCAGTTTTGTCTTTTTTCCATGATAAACTCTTACTCTGCCGTCAACATACAACAACCCGGCTATCACACCTGCAGACCCCATCCACTCTTTTGACAACTCACTATTCCATTGCTGCGCATTATTCTGCTTTGCCAATATACCAAGCTTTTCACGCATAGTCTTTACCTCTGCCACTCGATCAAGGCCAACCACCTTTCCCAGCTCACCGGGACTATGGTACTGTAGAGATTCAATATTCTTTATTCTCAGCAACGCGGCAAAGGCTAATGTGATAAATATATGTTGCAGGTTGTAATAACCTTTGGGAAGTGAAAAATACTTCTTGGTATGCTTTAATAATCCATTTGCTAAAAGTGCCGGTAACGCAAAAAGAACTCCTCCATTTGTAACATCACTGGCTTTTTCAAAACACGTTGTTGCCTCTGCTAATTCTCCAATACTTGCGCTAATACGCTCCTGTAGCCGTGTACATCCTTGCCCTAATACCGCTTCTCTATCTTCTTTGCTTCTCTGGCTTTTATTACTTGGACTTTCTACTTTTTTTTTAAATCATTATTCTGACGCAATTTCCCTTCCCGGATCGCTTTGTATAATGTATTAGCCTTCAATCCCAATTTTTCAGCTACTTCCTTACCGGTATGTGCCTCATCGAGCAATGCTTGTGCTGTGTCTATTACCTCAGGTGTCATCACTCGTGGTGTTCGTTTTATTTCTCTTTGATAAAAAACTCCCGGCCCGCCCTCACGATATCTCTTTGACCAGCGTTTCATATTGATCGGGTTTAACCCAAAGACTTTATTAATCTCAGACTGTGTCGCATTGCCTGTTACAAAAAGCTGTGCCATAAACATCTTAAATGAATTCAAATCTCCTTCATCGTGTACAAAGATTGGCATCTGACCATTAAAATAATAGACACGTCCGTCCCTTTTGGCAAAACCAAGGAGGGTGTCAAATGCTTGTTTTAAACAGGAGGTTTGGTGAAAGTTTAATAATCAGAGGTGATATAAAAATCACTGCTGAAAGAATAAGCAAGAAGCAAGTTAAAATATGTATGAAAGCTCCAAAAGGTGTAATCATGAAAAGAGAAAAAGCGTGTAAGAAAATTCAAGTTGGGAATTTGTTGCATTCTGATTCAGTTTTACATAATGATTCTTCGATTCAGAATCTTTTGCATCATTATCGTGATAATTTTTTATTAAAGACGGCAGTTGGGAAAATATTAACAGTTTTGTTTTATTGGACTTCTGCATCGGCAGTAGAAGCATTAAATGATAATCCTGGGTTAATAAAAGAGGCGAGGTTTCTCATAGACTAAATCAATATGCTATTGCTGAGGTCCTTGGTGGAAGAGAAGGTGTTGTCTACAACACAGATGAAATTGCCTCCTTCTTGAGTGATTATACCAAAGGATCACCACCTCCTTTAAAGGCGATATTGAATGCTATCAGGAAATATATGCTTAAGAAGAAAGAACGTGGAGAACTGTTCTTTGGTTTTAGGTTGGAATAGGGTGCTACTATGTGGATGTGTTCTGTGAAATCACCTAATTTGAATTTGAAGGAAAATGATGTTCTCTACTACCATAAACCAACACATATCACCCGCAACGTCCCTATGTGTTCTGATGCTTAAGTTTCCTCTTGCATTTAGTAAGTAACATTCATACCATGCAGCTATATCTACCGAATTATCATATCGCACAGAAATATAACATCATTTGATGGATATGCTTTTTATAAATTAAGTTTGTTTCACTCTAAGTACAGAGATCCTGATCTCTGTATTTATGATTCTTTGTTGATTAGAGAAAGGCAGGAGTGCTTTTCGTGTGAGATTTCTACTATACTTAAACCCATTAAGTACACAGAAAAATACGGGCTACTATTAAACACAGATTTTCATACAGATTTAATACCCTAATATTATAACTCAATTCTGGTTCATGCAGAAAGCTAAAATGCCTTATAAGCCTATCAAATCCACAAGACACACAAGTAGGTTGAATTTTAAATATAATTCAAATTAGGTATTAATGCCTGAATAGTAGGTTGCAATTACTGAACTTAAAGCAGGAAGTAATTTGTCATGACGTATTTGAAAATACGGTTGAAGCGCTATAAATACCGCTAAGTCAAGAAGTAGCATACCGGCAGTCATTGAAAATATGCAAGAATGACTTTTTTATATTTACTTATTATTCATACAATGTATACTAATTATATGAATAAGGACATAAAGGAGTTCTTTTTAAATTCTACTCATATAACTCACAGGAAATACGAAGCAATGAGAGCTTTGTGTGTTGAAAAGATCAAGGCAAAGGATGTTGCAAAAAGATTCGGCTATTCGCCTTTTAGTATCAATGCGATGAAACGGGATTTTGTAAATGCTATAAAAAATAACCAAATTGATTCCAGGCATTTCTTTGTAACAAAAAATCCCGGACGAAATCCGGATGCAGATAAAGCACAATTGAAGGTTAAAATAATTCGATTGCGTAAACAAAATTATTCCATACTTGATATAAAAAGTGCTCTTCAGGCAGAAGGAAACAGAGTTTCCCATGATTATATTGATCGCGTACTCTCAGCAGAAGGATTTGCTCGTTTACCCAAGCGGACACAAATTGAGAGAAAACTCCAATTCTCCAAAATAATTAAAGCTCCGCGAAGCCATTCTATTGACTGGAACATTGATAAAGGTCAGTTGTTTCATTCTGAAAGAGGAATAGGTATTCTTCCCTTTCTTCCGCTTTTAGCACGACTATGTGTTGATCAGTGGATTGAGTTTGCGGAGTATCCTGGAACTTCTGAACTCTCCAGTGTTCAAAACGTGTTGCCTTTTATTGCCCTGAAGCTTGCTGGTCATAATCGTTATAGCCAAGACGACCTGTGGGCTATGGACAGAGGATTTGGGCTTTTCAGCGGTCTTAATGTGTTACCTAAAGATGGAACATTATCCAGCTATTCGTATCGAACGGATCGTCACATGAACCGAAGATTTTTAAAAGCTATGTTTGAACAACTAAAAAAGTTGAGGCTGTTAAGCAGTCAAGTGAACATGGACTTTACTGCTATTCCTCATTGGGGTGACGCCAGTGTTCTGGAAAATAATTGGTCAGGAAAATATGGCAAAAGACTAAAGAGCGTTTTATCCGTACTTTGCCAAGATCCGGATACCGGCATCTTTTGTTACTCTAATGCGGAGATAAGGCATCGTAATGAAGCAGAGTGCGTGTTGGAGTTTGTTGATTTTTGGAAAGACGGAGGCAGGAAACCGTCTTGTTTGATTTTTGATTCTAAATTTACAACCTACGAAAATTTAGAAAAACTTGATAAGGATAAGATAAAATTTATTACCCTTCGCAGAAGAAGCAAAAAGCTTTTGGCAGAATTACATAAAATACCGGATGAGGAGTGGAGTAGTACCAAAGTCGAAGGTCCAAGCCGTAAGCATATGAGATTAAAGATTCATGAATCAGAAATACTGCTCAACAAAACAACAAGATATTTCAGGCAAATTGCCGTGTCAGGCAATGGTCATGAAAAAGAGGCATTTATCTTAACCAATGATAGAAAGCGTACTGCCTCACAAATAATCAGACAATATGGAAAACGTTGGAATGTAGAAAAAGGAATTTCAGAGCAAATAGAGTTTTTTCACCTTAACAAACTCTCATCGTCCATAGTGGTAAAGGTGGATTTTGATTTAACGATGACTATAGCGGCACATAATTTCTACCGCGTAATTGCTATGGATCTTGCTGGGTTTGAGAATGAAACATCAGGAAGTTTAAGCAGTAAGTTTTTTGACAATGGAGGTCAATTCAAAATTGAGAACGATTCCATAATAGTGGAGATGAAAAAGAAAAGGCATCTTCAAATTTTAATGGAAGCTATCAAGAAATATAAAAATATAAAAATCCCTTGGCTGGAAAAAAGAAAAATTAAATACCGTCTATGGACAACATCATAAAATTAGGGTATTAAATCTGTATGAAAATCTGTGTTAAATAAAAAATAAAGGGGATTTGGATGAAATGCAAAATCTGGCTCACATTTGTATTGGTGGTATTGGGAGTTGTTCTATTTACTGGTTACAAATTTGTATGGCAAGACGGAGTTGCGAGTACTGTTCCAGTACTTACCGAACCTGACAATGTGTTCAAAGCGCACGTAGTAGAAACCTACGGCAAATTACCTCTCTCCTTTATCCAAAATGACGGTCAGATGGATGAAAAGGTTGAGTTTTATCAGAGAGGCAACGGCCATAGCACATACTTTGCGAAAGATGGTGTCTATCTGCAATTATTATATAGTGGTCCATCAGACTCTATAAATAATGAAGAAGATAATAATGATATAACTGTAACAACTCACAGTCCACAGACATCGACAAACACAAATCTAAAATCTGAAACTATAAAGCTCATTTCCCTGAATTCCAATAATAACCCGATGATAGTATCTGAAGGTTTACAGGAGGGTAAGGTAAACTTCTTCAGAGGCAATGATCCTGAAAAATGGAAGATTAACATTACCACCTATCAGGCCGTGGTCTACAAAGATATTTATGATGGCATAGACATGAAGTATTATGGGAATAACCGGCAGATGGAGTATGATCTTATTGTCAAACCTGGTGCTAATCCGTCCACACCTTTGTTTTCCTATGAAGGAATAGAGGGGTTGCGGGTTACAGGCAATGGAGAACTTGAGATAGATCTCAAGCAGGGAACGTTGATTCAGAAAAAACCGGTCATCTACCAGATGATTAACGGCAAGCGGATAGAAATCGAAGGTAAGTTTAAGCTTGAACCGGTTGGCCATGACAGGGAAGAGAAGCTTGCTTATGGGTTTAAGGTAGCCAGCTATAATAGAGATCATGCACTTATCATAGACCCAGTCCTCGCTTACTCTACTTATTTAGGAGGAAGCGGGGGCGATCAAGCCTATGGCATTGCGGTAGATACCTCTGGAAACGCTTATGTTACAGGATCTACAGGCTCCACCGATTTTCCAACCGCCTCACCCATCCAGGGAACTTACGCGGGAGGTGGAGACATCTTTGTAACCAAGATAGATAGTTCAGGCACCAGCCTGGTCTACTCTACTTATTTAGGAGGAAGTCGTTCTGATTCCAGCCGTAGCATTGCCGTGGATACCTCTGGAAACGCTTATGTTACAGGATCTACAATCTCCCCCGATTTTCCAACTGCCTCACCCATCCAGGGAACTTACGCGGGGGATCGGGACGTCTTTGTAACCAAGATAGATAGTTCAGGCACCAATCTGGTCTACTCTACTTATTTAGGAGGAAGTGGGGGTGATCACCCCTATGGCATTGCGGTAGATACCTCTGGAAACGCTTATGTTACAGGACATACAGTCTCCACCGATTTTCCAACTGCCTCTCCCATCCAGGGAACTAACGCGGGTCGTGATGACGTCTTTGTAACCAAGATAGATAGTTCAGGCACCAGCTTGGTCTACTCTACTTATTTAGGAGGATGGACTTATGATTCTAGCGGTGGCATTGCCGTGGATACCTCTGGAAACGCTTATGTTACAGGAGCTACAGACTCCCCCTACTTTCCAACTGCCTCTCCCATCCAGGGAACTAACGCGGGGGGTGGAGACGGCTTTGTGACAAAGTTATCTAGCGGTGGGACATCATGTCCACTAAATTTAATATTAAATCACGACTCTTCTGGTCAGGCACTCTTGAGGCGTTATCGAGATGAGTCTTTATCAAAGACAAACGTCGGAAAACTATTAACGATGTTATTCTATATAGTCTCTGCGAAGGCAGTAGAGACACTAAATGATAATCCTGAGTTGATAAAGGAAGCGGAGCATCTCATTGATGCCAATAAATATGCAGTTACTGAGGTCCTTGGCGGAAGAGAAGGTATTGTCTACAACACAGATGAAATTGCCTCCTTCTTGAGTGATTATGCTAAAGAGTCACCACCCCTCTTAAAGGCGATATTGAATGTTATCAGGAAATTTATGCTTAAGAAGAAAGAGAGTGGAAAACTGTTCTTTAGCTTCAGGTTGGAATAGGGTGATTATTATGTTGAGGTGGCCGGGTTTGTCCTGTGAATCATAGCAATCATTTCATATGAACTTAATCCACAGTATGCCTGTATTTAAAAAAGGCATTCTTGCGTCATTTAAGTTACAAGAGTGCCTTTTGTGTTTGTGTTCAAATATGAGGAAAATTAGAGAGAGTTGATGAAGGTAAGGTTTTATTTTAGGTTTCTGCCTGTTAGGGTTATTTACCATTTTAACCTTGATTTCAATAAATAGGTGATTGCTATAACGGCATGATTATACACTTAAATACATATCCCATAGAGCAAAACCAAGGAGGGTGACAAATGCTTGTACTGATAAGGACGCCAGGTGAAGGTTTACTAATCGAAGATAAAATAACAATTGAGAAAATAAATAAGAGCAAAACCAAGATAGGAATTGAAGCACCCAAGGACGTGGTTGTTTGCAGGGAGGAAGTGGTTAGAGTAATCAATGAGGAAAATGAGTTATCTTCTGCTTAATACTGGCTTACGATTGGAGGAATTACTTTCGCTTGAGTGGTCTAGGGTTAATCTATTAAGAAGGACAATTCTTATTCGAGAGACCAAGAATGGTAGCCCCAAAACGCTTCCGCTCAACAAGATTGCATTGGAGGTGCTTAATCAACGGTCAAGGGTAAAGAACTTAAAAAATGATCTTGTGTTCATTAGCTGTAGGGGCAAAAAGGTTAATAGGAATTTTCTTAGAAAATGCTTTTATGATGTGTTAGAGGAAGTAGGAATTGAGAACCTATGGTTGCACGATTTACGCCATACCTTTGCTACACGCTTAGCGCAGGCAGGTGTTGATCTTTATAAAATTTCCAAATTGCTGGGTCATAAGGATATTAGGATGACACAGCGATACGCACATCATTCTCTCGATAGCCTCCGAGATGGAGTAGAAATTTTAGAATCTGACTACAATCTGACTACATTGGGCGAAAATAAGTACTCTAAAGGCTTGTGATATTTGTCGTATGTTGTTTTATATTAACGTTTAATAGGAAACAGTAGGTTTAATAGTATCATGATTGAAGAACGCGTGCATTTTAACTCTGACGGTTTAAAGCTTGAGGGTGTTTTGTCATATGATGAAAACGTTATGAGCCCACCACTTGCTCTTTTGTGCTCACCTCACCCTCACCTTGGAGGTGATATGGAAAATAATGTTATCCTGTCGCTAGGTAAAGTACTGGCAGAAAATGGTTTTGCTGTGCTTCGGTTTAACTATCGCGGAGTTGGCAGTAGTGAGAGTAAGCAATGCAATATTGCGGAGGTATATAAGTATTGGGAAGAGATATTAAACAATGATGATTGTTCTGATGCTATTGTAGATGCTGTCTCTGCAACTAAATACCTGGAATCAACAGTTGGTACGAATAAGATATTTATTGCGGGATATTCATTTGGAGCAATTGTGGGGATGATGCTGAGTGTGGATAATACGAATATAAAGGCATTTGCTTCAGTCTCTACTCCTTTCAGTAGAGTTGATATCGGATTTCTCTCTGACTGCAAAAAGCCGAAGCTGTTCATTTGCGCGGACAATGATTTTGCAACATCACTTGAGGATGTAGAGAAAGGAATACAAAAGATTTCTGATCCAAAGATACTTGATATTATTAATGATTGTGATCACTTTTATATAGACAAAGAGATAGAAATTGCCAATAAGGTATTAAAGTTCTTTAACCATTAAATAAGTACATTATGAACCATTCCTCCAATCAAATTCGGATTAGATGTTTATAATCACATATTTTTCACCTCAAACTAATCTGTTTCAGATAATGTCCTATATGTTGAATTCATTGTACTTAAATGATTTTGGATAACTTTTATGCGCAGAAAAACATATCTCTGAAACCTATAAAACTCGTGTAATTGGTTTTTAACGAACAGATTGCTATTATGCGCCAGTATTTATTGTCAGGAAAAAGAAGAATATTTATCGCTTTGCTATATGTTGTTAAATAACAATACCTTATGTGGGTTTGTTCCTGTTTTAGTAAATTGGTATTAGAATTGCTAATAATTCAGTCATGTCAACAACCAAGAAGTTTGATTTAATTAAATATGAGTATATCGTCTATATTCACTCTCTGGAAACCTGTAGCATATGTAAGATATTGCTGACAAAGGATGATTTTGTCAATTCAAGATCGGTTAACCAGGTTAAGTGGGTCCCGGTAATGAATGTTAATGTAGATATTATTGATACTGCTGAGGTAACCGGGAAAGATTATGGTATCTCTATTGCAAAGAATAAAAACAGGATTTGTGGTCTTTTTGATGCAGAACCTCTGGATTGGAAATATGCGCAAATAGAGGTTGGTAATGATTCAAATACAAAAAACAAGATTGCCATAGCAAGGATGCCAAGAAGCCCAATTGTTCCGGTGATGTTTGATATAAGTGAATGAACTGGTATTATATAAAATTAAACAGCTGTGTCTGGGTCTCATTGTTTTGTAATGTTATCATTTTTTTTACTAGACAAGTGGAAGTACAATTTATAATATCAAGTTACTTTTTTTAGTTTGAAATATACTTATTCATCAAAGTTCTTTTATAGGAGGAGAACAGAGGAAGATCTTTTTGCGTAAGGGTTGTTTAAGACCGTACAAAGGATAGCCTTAGTGTGGAGATATTTTGAACAAATATCTCTACGCTAAGGCTTTTTTATTTGAGTTGTACTACGAATTCTCTCTTTTGCATAACCTGTTTTTCCAGAGGTCAAAAGGTAAAGAAAATCCTTAACATGGAAGTGGCAAGGTGTAGAGTAATTGTAATTTATTTGCTTTTAAGTTTAAGGACAGAGCATGGATGTTTGTTATTGAATTCTTTAAGCAGTGTATTAAAGAAGAGGTTTAAGAATGAGTAATAGTAAAAATGGTATGGTAGGGTTATTATATGCCCGGAAGGTTGTATCAGCCTTTTTTGTAGGGATATTATTGCTTTTGTCGAGTATATTTTTTTTTAACAATGTGAATGCAGAGGTATTTAAAGCAACCGCATACTGTTCATGCAATAAGTGTTGTGATAAGGACCCTTCAGATAAATGGTATGGGATTACCGCAACAGGTAAAAGAGCACGATGGGGAACGGTAGCAGTTGATAAGAAAGTTATAAAGCTGGGTAGTAAGTTAAGAATAAAGGGGTTTCCAAATACGATATTCAGGGCTGAGGATGTAGGTGGTGCCATAAAGGGCAATCGTATTGACGTATGGTTTCCCAGTCACAGGGAGGCTCTAAAGTTTGGTGTCAAGAGGATTGTAGTTCAACGTGTTATAAACGGGTAATGTATAAAAAGCATTTTCCGTTTGATCCTTAAAAAGATTTTTTTCTATGCCTGGATTAAATAGAGAGCATGTTTTCCTTAATTCCTTAGTCCCTCAATTTCTGAATACCTGAATTACGTAGATAATTGATATTATGAATGCAGCGATCTTAGCTATCTTCTCTCTCTCATGCTTTTTTGCAAGCTACTTTTTTTATTCAAAATTCCTTGCTAAGAAAATCTATAAGTTAGATCAGGATATC